>CAJGBW010000045.1 GCA_904501835.1 uncultured Bacteroidales bacterium | reverse complement strand
ATAACAATACCTAAAGAGTTGAACGAATATGAATGATATATACAAAAAACAAGTAGCCCTTTTGATACGCATTATGCCGTCAGTTTATCGTATCAAAGATTTTGCAGTTCACGGAGGAACAGCCATCAATCTGTTTCATAAGAATATGCCTCGTTACTCTGTGGATATTGACTTGACCTACATTCCAATACAGGAAATAGAATAGAGTTTGAAAACCATTAACGAACATCTAAAAACTCTTAAAGCTAATATAGAGAAGTCTGTTCCTGGCATTAAAGTCGTTCCGAAGTATGATGCTATGAAACTTCAATGTACACTCAACGGAGCAACCGTTAAGATTGAGGTAAATGGCACGAAGAGAGGTGTTATTGGAGATACAGAGGATAAAATGCTTTGTGAAAGGGCTCAGCAAGAATTCAGTATGGCATGTAAGGCTCGAACGGTTTCTTATTCACAATTATATGGTGGTAAGATAACAGCAGCATTGAGTCGCCAGCATCCACGAGATTTGTTTGATTGCAAGTATATGGAAATATCATCTTTCGATGAAGTAAAAGATGGTTTTATGCTATGTTTGCTCGGTAGCGACAAACCCATTATAGAATCTTTGCACCCCAATCGCATTGACCAAACACATGCTTTAGAGAATCAATTTAAGGGAATGTCTGATATAGAATTCAGTTATACTGACTACGAAGACGCGAGAATAAATCTGGTAACCCAAGTCAATGCTGCATTAACAGAAACAGACAAGGATTTTATAATCTCATTTGAAGAGGGAACTCCTGATTGGAGCAAATGTTGTGCTGGGGATTTAAGTAATTATCCGGCAGTTAAATGGAAGTTGCAAAATATCGAACGGTTGAAAGAAACAAACCCACAGAAACATCAACAAAGTGTTGAACATTTGAAGCAGAGTTTGATTCAATAATAGTTCGCAATCCAATGGGGAAACTCTATTTTAGAGCGGCGTCAATGAGGGGTTTGAGTACGCCTTCCATAACGGTGTAGCCCGCTGCATTGGGGTGTACGTGGTCTAGTCCTGCAGTGCCTCTATCCCAGCAATACGCATCTTTCAAGTTGTTTTGGCTGTCTTTGAGCGCGCTGTGGTAATCCGCATAGGGATATCCTTTGCTCTGTGCCCACGCTTTCAACTTTTTATTGTGGTTAACGATGCGGTTGGCGATGATATCACCTTTATACTGATCTTCGGTTTTCCACCAGAAATCTCTTGACGGACAGACAGAGCCGATGATGACTTTCGCACCATAATCTTCTGCAACCTGTGCCATCAGGCGTACATTGTTCAAAATATCCTCGCTGGTTACGTGGATGCCATCGTTGGCGGCCAAATCATTGGTGCCGGCCGTAATGACTACCACTTTCGGCTTGTTGTCAAGTACGTCGCGGGTAAAGCGTGCCATCATATCCATGGTGGTCTGTCCGCTGATACCTTTGCAGAGATAATTGTTGCTGGAGAAGAATTCCTTGCGTCCGCGGATGGGCCATTGTTCGGTGATGGAGTCGCCCATCAAAATGGCATTGTAACTCTTGCTGCCCGTGTAGGGAGTCTGCGATTTTGAGCCTACTGTCTCCTTGACGCAACGCATTTGAGTGCCCTGGCTTCCGTAGGCATCATAGTGACTGACTTTCTCTCCGTAAGAGGTCGGTTTCAAGACATCTTTGGCGCTGTTGGATACCATATCACCGCGTGTGGGGTACCACAAACTGGTTGCAGTGGCAGAAGCGAGATAGACGGCGTAGGCACCTCCGAATTGTGAGTTGCTGGCTTTCTTTTGTCCTGCCAGCGGGAAATAGAGTCCGTAACGGGAAGAATAAATACCATTTTTCCCACTTGAAATCACCACGCCTTCCATCACTTCCATCCAGACATCGGCGGTCGGAACTTTCCAACCGGGAGGGCAGGGGTCATAAATGGTTTTTACACTGGTGATTCCATCCACGGAGCCCCACAAATATCGCCATTCCGATAAGTCTTTGGGTGTTTTTCCCGCCAGGTTTCCAATCGTCCAGTGGTGGGGTGAAACCGATTTATCTGTGCTGTTATACAAAAATCTATAGGGGTATTTTGTGGCTTCTGCAATGGCTTCTTCCACCGTGTAGGTGGTTTTGCCCAATGCGGTCGCCAGATATGTGGATTCGTCCAAAATGACATTGACATAATCCGAAACCGTCTCCTGCAATTCGGGAATCGGCGTGTAAGCGGGGAGTCCCCAAGGCTGACCGACCATTCTGTCGTGCTGGGTGATAGCCGGGAAGGGGTCTTTGCGTCCCCATTGGTAATAATTTCCTACCGCCTGCGCTGCCACTCTGTAATCGCTGACGTCTTTGCTTTCCACGCCTGCGATGGCGCCCAAATTGCGGTCCATAAGGCTGTGACGGCCGACCGTAATGGTCTTGGCGTTGATATCATAATCTTTCAGCGCCCAAATGGTCCAGCTCCAAAGGATGTTTCCGGACGCGTCGTAAGCTGCGATAATCGCGTTTCCATTGATGAAAGTATCCGGTGTCTTAAAGGAAATCGTACCCTCTTCGGCATTGTATTTTACCGAACTGATTTCGACAGGGGAGGCCGTTACCCAGCCGTTGGAACCTTTCGGCGCACAATGCCACAAAAGTTTGGCGTTAGCAGGGTTAATCCTGATTTCTGCGTCAGAATATCCCTGAGTGATGTTTTCTCCATCTGCTGTCCAAGTGAACGTACGCGCGATACCATTGCCTTTTAGTTTTGCGTTGAAGCAGTATTCGGTGGCGGCGGCATTGACAATATAGGTGTTGGCGCAACCATTTTCGCTCAAATTGATGACTTTGGGCGTATTGTCAGGTTTATCCGTATCTGGTTTTTCTGTATTGGGCGTATTCGTGTTCGCTGTGTCATCCGGTGTTTGTTCCGCTTTTTGGCAAGCGGCAAACAAAGTAAACGCAAAGCAAAGAAACAGAATGGATTTTTTCATAATGTCTTATGAATCAGTAAGTTTTATACGAGTTTCTTAATCAGTTCATCGCGGCTTCCGGCGAGAAGGTCGATGACGGGAATTTCAATCATGGTATAGCAACCCGGGCGTTGGCGCGTGGCGGCACGGGCACACAAAACGAGTACCTGTCCGGTCAGCGCAGGGTTGTTGATTTTCATATTGAAATCAAAAAGCTGGTTGTGCGATTTTCCTGAAACGCCTTTTCGCACCATATTGACGCCGTGTCCTACATCGTTCAATGCATCGACATTATCCACGGCAATCACATGGGTCTCATCGTGAGAGAAATAGGCGTCCGCTTTGATGGCAGCTTCCACCGTTGCAAAGTCCGCGCCCTCTTCCAATTCTACATAGACCATTCTTCTGTGAATGCCTGTGCCGACCGGAATGGTCATGCTCAAGGCTTCTTTCACCCCGTCAATGGCTTTGGCGGCTACAGAATGGCCCATCGAGCGGCCGGGGCCGAAATTGGTATAGGTAATGCCCTTGGGAGCCAAACCTTCCATCAAGGCACGGACCACCGAGTCGCTACCCGGGTCCCAACCCGCAGAAATCACGCTCACGGCGCCGTTGGCCGTTGCAACAGGAGCGAGCGTGTTGCGCAAATCCACGATGCTGCTGTGGATGTCGAAACTGTCCACCGTGCTGATTCCCATTGATAAATATTTCAACGCGTTTTCTTCCACGCTGCGTGAGGGCGTAGCCAAAATGGCAACATCCACCTTGCCGAGTTCCTGGATATCAGAAACGACTTTATATCCTTGAAGTTCGGGACAGCCCGCTGCGCTGGCATTTCTGCGTACAATACCGACGCAAACCATATCCTCACATGCTTCCAGGGCTTCCAAAGCAAAACGTCCCACATTGCCATATCCTACGATGGCGACTTTAATTTTTTCCATAATTCCAATAATTTACTGCAAAAATAAAAAATATAGAATGATAATCCACAAAAAAATGTAAATTTGTCAGGATGTACGAATGAAGAATCCGTACACGATTTACAAATAACCAATAGAAAATGAAAAGACTTTTTTTGTTACTGTTCGTCGTTTTGGCGAATATGAACTTTCTTCAGGCGCAAGATGCCTATCCTCGTTTTTCGATTAAATATGGTCCTTGGGTTCAAAATGTGACGGAAACCTCCTTTACGGTCGTTTGGTGCAGCCCCGAGGAAAGCATGGCTTTTGTGGAAGTCGCGCCCGATGATGGCAGTGCGTACGAAGCCAAGGAGCGCACCCGTTTTTACGATACGGTAATGGGACGCCGTGTGTGCAGCAAAATGCACCGTGTGACCGTGACCGGACTCGAGTCGGGCAAACGCTATCGTTATCGTGTCATCGGCCGTAATCTTATCGATGATTCCGATCCCTATCGCATCGTGTATGGCAAAGAGAACAACGCCGGTTCCAAGAAGAGAATCTTTACGGTCAAAACCTATGATTATAAGGCGGAAAAATGCCGTTTTTCTATGGTAAATGACCAACATCAGCGTTTCGAGCAGTACAAGAGCCTGATGGAGTCTGTGTCCGGTGATAGTAGAGACTTTGTGGTTTTGAATGGTGACATTGTGAGCTACACAGCCCGTCTTGATACCAATATGCACTATACCTTCGGACCGATTAAAAATTTGGCCTGCGCCATTCCTAGTGTGTTTGTCATCGGTAACCACGAGAGCCGCGGTCATGAATTTTACCGTTTGCCCGAGGCCTATCCCACGCCGACAGGGGAGTTTTATTACACCTTCCGTCAAGGGCCCGCTGCCTTTATCGTGTTGAATGCTGCCGAAGACAAGCCCGACCATAGTGTGGAATATTCGGATTATGCTCGTTTTGACGAGTATCGCAAACAACAGTTGGAATGGTTGAAAAAAGCCGTTCAGGACCCTTTGGTGGCAGATGCTCCCGTGAAAATTTGCCTGATGCATATTCCGGCCATCGCCGACCCGAACAGTTGGTACGGTCAGCTTTGGGCAAACGAACATTTTGTCCCCGTGCTGAACGAAGCCGGGGTTGATCTGATGCTCAGCGGCCACCACCATAAATTCTTCGTGCGCGAGAAAGGCAGTTGCGGCAATGATTTCCCCATTCTCTCCAATAGCAATCTGGAAAGACTGGAATGTGAAATCACCCAAGATGGCAAGATTCGTGTCCAGTGTTTCGATATTGACGAAAAGAAGGTAAGAGATCTTACGTTTTAAGAGCTAAAGAGCATGCGGAAAATAGCGATTATTGTGGCCATGGATAAGGAGCGTGAGCTCTTGATGCAGTCCTTTTCTCAAAATGAAAATTTCCTCATTGCCAAGAGCGGTATCGGTAAGGTTAATGCCGCCCTTTGCGCCCAGGCTTTGATACGGGAATTTCAGCCCGATGTGATTATCAATACCGGGGTTGCAGGCGGTTGTGGGCCCGATATCCGTCCTTTGGATGTGGTGGTGGCAAAGGAATGCTGTTATCACGATGTCTGGTGTGGAGAACCCAACCAAAAAGGGCAGATTCAAGATCTTCCCGCCCGTTTTGTTGCCGATGAAGCGTGGCTGGGCAAAGCCCTTTCCTGTGGGGCCAAGCCCGTGTTGATTTGCAGCGGTGATATTTTTGCCGGGAAAGACGATGTAAAACGCATCAAAGCTGATTTTCCCGCTTGTCAGGCGGTTGATATGGAATCGGCGGCCATCGCACAGGTCTGCTATCTGAATCAAGTGCCTTTCCTGTCTGTGCGTATCATCAGCGACAATGCAGACGGCGAGGATAATGCCGCCCAGTATGCTAACTTTTGGAATTTGGCGCCCCAAACCAGTTTTTCATTTCTGCAAAAACTTTTATCGTAAAAAACTCTTGTCATGAAAAAAATACCTTCTTTTACCATCGACCATTTGACGCTTGACAGGGGACTGTATGTCTCCCGCAAAGACAGCGTGGGGGATGAAATTGTGACGACCTTCGATGTTCGTTTGAAGGCTCCCAACCGTGAGCCCGCCATGGACCCTGCCGCCATGCATACGATTGAGCATCTGGCTGCTACCATTTTGCGTAACCATCCCGTTTGGGCCGAGCGCGTCATTTATTGGGGGCCGATGGGCTGTCTGACCGGTTGTTATTTCATTGTCAAAGGTGATGTGCAAGCCGAGGATATCCGGCCGTTGATGCAGGAGGTGTTTGCGCAAATTGCTGATTTTGAGGGAGAAATCCCGGGCTCTTCGCCGAAAGAATGTGGCAATTGGGCTTTCCATGATTTGCCGCTTGCCCGTCAAGAAGCCGGAATTTTTCTAAAGGAGGTTCTATCCTAATTTTTTTTATTACCTTTGTCCTCAATATATTGACCTATGAGAACCTTTACCATTGAAGAAGTTCGTTCAAAGAAACAATTGAAGGACTTTATTTATTTTCCGGAAAAACTATACAAGAACGAGCCCAATTGGGTTCACCCCCTCTATTCAGACGAGTTTGGGGTGCTTTCTTCTAAAAATCCCGCTTTTGAGTTTTGTGAGGCCGTGTATTGGTTGGCAAAGGACGAAAACGGCCAGGTAATCGGTCGTATCGCTGCCATTATCAACCACCACGCCAACCGCGATTGGAATGAGAAAATCGTGCGTTTCGGATGGTTGGATTTTGTGGAAGATGAAGATTTGCTTCGCGCTTTGATTGCAAAGGTTGTGGAGTGGGGTAAATCCAAAGGAATGGAAAAAGTGAAAGGCCCTCTCGGCTTTTCCGATATGGATAAAGAAGGTTTGTTGGTAGAAGGATTTGAGCATTTGTCGCCCTCTACCTGTATATACAACTTCCCTTATTACGGTGAATTGTTGGAAAAAGTGGGCTTCCGCAAAGATGCAGACTGGACCCAACGTGTGATAGAGCTTTCTGACAAGCTCCCTGCCATGTTCCAGTATGCGGACTTGGTGAAGAGCCGTTTTGGGTTGAAAGAAATGCCCAAGAAACACGGTAAGGAACTCTTCCAGACCGGTTATGACCTTTTCCATGTATTGAACGACTCGTTCAGCAAGTTGTATGAGTTTACCAAACTCTCTGAAAAACAGATTGATGTCTATGTAAAGCAATATATTCCTTTTATCAATCAGGATTTGTCCAGCTTTGTTTTGAATGAAAAGGATGAGGTGGTTGCTTTCTGTATCTGTATTCCCTCCTTGTCAAAGGCTTATCGCAAGAGCAAAGGCCGTCTCTTCCCTTTCGGCTTTATTCCCTTGCTCCACGCCCTTCGTAAGAACGACACTTTGGAGGCGCTTTTGATTGGTTGTTTGCCCGAGTATCAGGGTAAAGGTGCGCAGGTGTTGATGTTCAAACACGTACACGAGGGAGCGATTAAATTCGGTATCAAGAAGTTGATTATGAATCCCCAGTTGGAGACCAACACCAAGGTACAGACTTTGTTCGGTGAGTACGAGGCGGTTCCTTTTATGCGCCGTCGTAGTTATATTATGGAAATCGGAGAGACGCCTGCAGAATAATGGATTTTGTCTTGACCATATTAAAAGGCTTGATTATCGGTATCAGCTGCTCGGTTCCTTTGGGCCCGATTGCTATTTTTGTCCTCCAAAATACTTTGGGGAAAGGACAGAAGGCCGGTATGACAGCCGCCATGGGTTCTACGGTGGTCGATACCATTTTTGCAGCCATGGCAGTCTTTGCCCTTTCTTTGGTGCAGGGACTGATTGATCAGCATTATCAGACCATTAAAATCATCGGCGGCATCATCGTGGTCGTGCTCGGTATCAGTATGGCCTTCTACAAGCATCGTCCCGAGCGTCAGAATAAAATTTCAGCGACCGATTTCGGCAAATCCTTGATTATGGGATTGGCCAACCCGGGCGCATTTGCTGTGATGCTGGCCCTTTTTGCCGTGTTTGGTTTCGGACATGAGGATGTGACCACTTTCGCCAAACTCTTTTCCGTCTTGACCGTGGCTTTGGGAAGCATACTCTATTGGTTCTTATTTACCTGGATCTTTGCCAAGATGAAAGGTAAAATCAATGTAAGTAAAATCGTAATTATCAATCGTATAGCCGGCGTGGCGGTCGCCTTGTTCGGCATCTATCTTATTGTTGTACCCTAACTGGATTTTATGAAATGAAGAAATTACTGTTGTTGTGTGCGGCTTTGTTGTGGGGGAGTATGATGAACCCCTTGTCCGCTGAATCTTACGGGAGTTTACCTGTCGAACCTGTAGAGTCAGACGAAACAGAACCCATTACCTTACGAATTATTCCTCGTTTTGATGTCGAGCCTCAAATTGCTTTGACAGAAGGAAGTAAAGAAGCGGTAAGGTCACATAACAATCTGGACGGAACCGACGGTTTCTATTCCAATTCTTCAGTCTATACCCATTTCGAGGGCGATATTATCCCTGGACTTCATTTTCATCTGGTCAATCACTGGCTCGCAGGTTCCGCGGAGGCTATTCGTAGTCTCTATCAGTGGACCAGCGATTTCAACTGGTGCGATTTTGCTACGCTATCCTATGAATATGAGGGATTTACCTTTACAGTCGGTAAGGAATGTCTGGCGGTAGCTACCTATGAATACGACCCCTATGATTTCGATTGCTATTATGTGTTGTCCAGCGGTATGTGGAACAATCTTAACTGCTATCAGCTTGGTGCGAAAGTCGCTTATTCCTTCTCCGATAGCAAAGAAGTAGGTTTCCAAGTGTCTTCTTCCCCCTTGAATGAAACTCCTTTCTCTGAAGGCTATCTGTCCTATTCCTTGTACGGATTTTTCGATAAAGAAGAGGATGAGGACGAAGGATTTTCTTATCGTTTGGCTCTCAATGCCATGCAGTTTGACAGAAAAGACGCAGCGGTACCTGGGAGCAAGAGCAATTTCATCTGGCAGCCCTCCATTGGACTTCGTTACGATATCAACGATTTGTATGTAGGATTGGATGCGGCCGCTCGTTTTGCTTCTGCCAGTATTTATGATCCGACTTTGGAAGTGCCGGAAGCCGACCTCTCTCCGATTCGTGAGGGTAATATCATCCTGAACTTTGGTTACAACTACGACGATAAATTGGAGTTTTTTGCCCGAGCCGGTTGGGAGCCCGTTTCTGGAACTTATACCTATCTCAACTATGCTGAATTGACCGAGGATGAAGAATATGCGATTTCCTATCCGAACGGACGCGGATTTTTAGGTGGTATAGGCGTGAATTGGTATCCTCTCGAAGATAGCCAGGATTTGCGTATCCACGCGGTGGTCGGCGGATCCAATTATGCACAGGCGCTCTCCCTGAATTTCGGCGTCACTTATTTCTTTGAGCCTTTGAAATTGTTTGCTCGCAAATAATTCGTTATTGATTTACGAAATGAAGAAAAACGATACAATTATAAAAATCGACTCGGTCAGCAAGGCATTTGACGGGGTGACGGTGTTGGATGAGGTAAGCCTCGATATCAAGCGAGGGGAGTTTGTGACCTTGCTGGGACCTTCCGGTTGCGGAAAGACCACCTTGCTGCGTTTGATTGCGGGTTTTGCTTTGCCGGACAGTGGATCGATTTATATGGAAGGGGAGGATATTACCCATGTCCCTCCCTATCAGCGTCCGCTCAATACGGTATTTCAGCGTTACGCTTTGTTTCCGCATCTGGATGTCTATGACAATGTGGCATTTGGTCTGCGTTTGCAGAAGATGCCCAAGGATGAAATCGATAAGAAGGTGCGTAAAGTGCTGAAAATGGTGAGTATGACCGGTTATGAGGATAGGGATGTGGAGTCTCTTTCCGGCGGTCAGCAGCAGCGTGTTGCCATTGCCCGCGCCATTGTCAATCAGCCCAAAGTGCTTTTGCTGGATGAGCCCTTGGCCGCATTGGATTTGAAGATGCGCAAGGATATGCAGATTGAGCTTAAGGAAATGCACCAGAAATTGGGTATTACCTTTATCTATGTGACACACGACCAGGAAGAGGCGCTGACTTTGAGCGATACCATTGTCGTTGTGAATGAGGGACGTATCCAGCAGATTGGTACGCCTGCCGACATCTACAATGAGCCCCAGAATCCTTTTGTGGCAGACTTTATCGGAGAGAGTAATATCTTGAATGCCACGATGATAGAGGATGGAAAAGTGAACTTTATCGGACACGATTTCGAGTGTGTGGACAAGGGTTTTGGCAATGATGTGCCCGTCGATGTGGTTGTCCGCCCCGAGGATATCTATATCATGAACAACTTGGATGCTGCTCAATTTACCGGTAAGGTCAAATCCTGCGTATTCAAAGGGGTACATTACGAGATGTTTGTTGATACCGCCGACGGCTATGAGGTGATGGTGCAGGATTACAATGCCTTTGAACCGGGCAGCGAGGTGGGACTCATTATCAAGCCTCAGGATATCCAGGTGATGAAAAAGCCCTTTACCTCCAATATCTTTGAGGGCACGATGCTGGCGGAAGACAAAGTCGAGATTTTCGGTGGAGAATTCGCCTGCAAACCCCAGGAGGGCATCGCTGTCGGAGACAAGGTGGAAGTCGAAGTGGCTTTCAATAAGGTTGATTTGGTGGATAATGCCGAAGATGGCGTGTTGGAAGGCTTTGTCAGCTTTATATTATATAAAGGTAACCACTATCATCTGACCGTGACGGTGGATAATGGAGCCTATATCTATGTCGATACTCAGGATATCTGGGATAAATCCGACTGGGTGGGTGTGAACATTGCTCCCAAAGATATCCAGATTCGCTCACTCTCTGCTTCTGCCGCAGAGGTAAAAACGCAGGGCAAAGATGAATAAACGATCGACTTGGGCCTATCCCTATTTGGTTTTCCTGCTGATTTTTGTCGCCCTGCCTTTGGTGTTGGTGTTCTGGTATGCGTTTCAGGATGCCTCCGGACAGTTTACGCTTGACAATTTCGTGCGCTTTGCCTCCGAGACCGAAACTATCAACACCTTTGTCTATTCTATTGAGATAGCGATTATTACCACGCTTTTGTGTCTCTTGTTGGGCTATCCGGCTGCTTATATTTTGAGCAATACCGCCCTCAATCCCTCTGCGGTGACGGTGGTGCTGTTCATTCTGCCCATGTGGATCAATATGCTTGTTCGTACCTTGGCGACGGTGGCTTTGTTTGACTTTCTGACCTTGCCCCTCGGTGAAGGCGCCCTCATTTTCGGTATGGTTTACAACTTTCTGCCCTTTATGATTTATCCCATCTACAATACCTTGCGTAAGATGGATAATTCGTATAAAAGAGCCGCACAGGATTTGGGAGCCAATCCATTACAGGTCTTTACCAAAGTGACTTTGCCCCTGTCTATGCCCGGTATTTCCAGCGGTGTGATGATGGTGTTCATGCCTACGATTTCCACCTTTGCCGTCGCGGAGTTGCTGACGATGAACAAAGTCAAGCTCTTCGGTACGACCATTCAGGAAAACATCAACAACGGTATGTGGAACTATGGTGCCGCCTTGGCGTTGATTATGTTGGTGATTATCGGCCTTACCTCCGTATTGAGCGACCGTGATGCTGAAAAAGAAGAAGGAGGTTTGTTATGAAAACGGGCATGAAAAAATTCTTGGCGCAGAGTTATATCTGGCTGCTGCTCATTATCTTATATGCGCCCATCCTCATTATCGCCATCTTCTCCTTTACCGAAGCGAAGGTGTTGGGCAACTGGACCGGCTTTTCCACCCGTCTGTATGAAAATCTATTCAGTGGCGGGGTGCAAAATTCCTTGCTGACGGCCATTCAGAATACCTTGAGCATAGCGATTATTGCTTCTCTTGTTTCCACGTTGTTGGGCTCTGTCGCTGCCATCGGGATTCATAATTTGAAAGGAAGAACCCGCCGTGCCATTACCTTTTTGAATGATGTGCCCATGCTCAACCCGGATATCATCACCGGTATTTCCCTTTTCCTGCTTTTTGTCGCCTTGGGCGTGACGCAGGGCTATGTGACGGTGGTGCTTGCGCATATCAGTTTCTGTACGCCTTATGTGGTCTTGAGCGTGATGCCGAAGCTCAAACAGATGGATCAGAATACCTACGAAGCGGCATTGGATTTGGGGGCAACCCCTTTTCAAGCGCTGCGTAAGGTGATTATTCCGCAGATTCGTCCCGGTATGATATCCGGTATGATTCTGGCGTTTACCTTGTCTATCGATGATTTCGCAGTGACCCTTTTTACCAAAGGAAACCAAGGACTCGAAACCCTTTCTACCTATATTTATGCCGATGCACGCAAAGGTGGTCTGACGCCGGAGTTGCGCCCTTTGATGACCATTATTTTTCTCGTCGTGCTGGTGTTGTTGCTGGTAATCAATTTACGAACCCATAAATCTCAAAACAAAAAATGAAAAGACTTGTGCTCTTTTTCGCCGGCTTGATGTTGGCGCTTTCTGTGGCTTCTGCGGCCGACCGTGATCAGATTCTTAAGGTCTATAATTGGGCCGACTATATCGATGAGGATTTGATT
>CAJGBW010000044.1 GCA_904501835.1 uncultured Bacteroidales bacterium | reverse complement strand
TCTTTCTTGTACCAGACGTAGTTGCCTTCCGTCCGGACTTTGGTCACGCCTGCGGCCTGAGTTTCCTCGCTGAAGCGTTTCTGGCCGAGGTGGTAGTATTTGAGTGCGTCGCCGCTGCGCATGTAGTTCTTGCGGATTTCAGCGGGGATTTTCGGGGTTTTGTCTTTGAAGAGGCGGTCGAGGTCCACAATCCGATAATAGACACGGTTGCCCTGGCGGATGCCTTCAACTCCGGCCTCGTTTGTTTTGTCGTAGAAGGTTTGCTGGCCGATGCGGTAGTGCTTCTTCGCCTGGTCAACGGTGAGGTAGTTCTTGTCTCTGTCACCTTGAAAGATGTGCGCCTTCTCCCATTCCTTCTTGCTCACAAGCAGCGTCCGTCCGATACGGCGGCAGGGGATGGCTTTGCGACGTGCGAAATCGGAAATGTATTTGCGGGCCAGCCCTTCCTTATTTATAAGGTCCTCCGCATCGATCCATTCGTCCGGATTGTAGACCGGCTTGGGTTTGAACATCCGCTCGATGTCAGGCTTGGGCAGGAAGGAGACGCCTTTTATGAGTTTTGGCCTGATTCCTTCCTCTTTCAGGCATTTGTACAGCCAGCGCTCGGATATGTCGTACTTGCTCAGGACATCGGCCTTTGAAATGAGCGAGGAGAAGTCGCCTTTCGTGGGCCTGGGTTGCATCTGGGTGCTTGTCTCGAGTTGTTCGATGGGAATCCTTACGGTGCGTGTGGATACGCGCAGGGGGGGTGAGTTCCCCTTGCTCGATCCTGGCATACAGAGTGGGCCGGCTTACTCCGAGAAACTTTGCGGCTTCGGAAATGGAGAGATGTGTCTTGCCTTCGAGCGCCTCCCGAGCGGCGGAGGTTTCGATGCGAGCCTTGCGGGCCTTAGTACGGGCTCGCTTCTTTCGCATCTGGTGCGTGTTCCGGCAGGTATCCGAGCAGTACTTCCGCTTCAGATTGTCCGTCGTAAACGCGCTGCCGCAGCAGGGGCATGTTCTCGTGACTGGGTGCATAAGTTTTACAACTTTTCGGCGGTTATGAGGTCTGGGACCTCGGTTATGCGGTTTTACCTCTCCAATTGGGTACAGGTTTGTAAATCTATGTAAATCCGTGTAAGGTTCTGCACTTTGGCGTACCACCTCCACTGCTTTGAACCACGCGTGGTTCAAATGTGGTTCAAATATAGCAAAAAAATCCCGAATTAGACCAAACTAACCGGGAAAAGTTTTCAACATTTTTCAGTTGATTATGTGAGAGTTACGCCCTTTCGTACGGAGTGTGTGGAGGGTGTTTCGGTGTACTTATTTTCCGATGCAGAAATTTCTAAAGATATTTCCGAGCACTTCATCGGTGGAGATTTCGCCGGTGATGCTGCCGAGGTGGTAGATGGCTTCGCGGATGTCTTGGGCGAGCAGGTCGGTGGGGATGTTGGATGCAAGTCCGGAGCGCACGCGGAGGAGGCAGGTGGCGGTGTCGGAAAGGGCTTGCGCGTGGCGCATATTGGTGACGAGGGTTTGGTGCTTGTCGGCAAGCGAACGCATTTGCGAACCCAAGCGCATTTTAAGCTCGGAAACCCCATGAATCGCATTATGACTATCAGAGCCATCAGCGACAGGGCTGTCAGAAGCAATCTTTTGAACAGAGGCAGAGGAAGACGCAACGGCGGCAACAGGACCTGCAGACGCAACTTTGTGAGCAGACGTAGCAGCGGAAGCGCCATCCGGCTTGAGCGACAGGCATAGGATGTTTTCAGCGGGGCTCCAGCGTTGCAGGGTGGCGGTAAGGCGATCGAGCTGTTGCGGCGTGGCCTGTGGCAAATCGCATTTGTTGAGAATCAGCAGGGGAGTCTGCTGCTGCCCATCGAGGTTCTCAAAAATACTTGCCGCCTGGGCTTCAATCCGATCAATACTTTCTGATGCATCAAACAACGCGAGCACGACACTTGCCTGTTGAATCTCTCGGAAAGTACGCTCAATGCCCAGTTTTTCAATCGTTTCCTCGGTCTGACGTATGCCCGCCGTATCAATGAAACGAAACTGTACCCCATCTATCACACAACTCTCTTCAATGGTGTCGCGCGTGGTACCCTCAATATCGGACACAATGGCACGCTCTTGGCCACACAACGCATTCAGAAGCGTACTTTTACCACTATTGGGCGCACCGACAATAACGGTCGGGATACCATTTTTCAAGGCATTTCCCAATTGGAAGGAATCTGACAGGGCTTGCGTGTGTTCTATCGCAGCATTGAGCAGTCGTTCTAATTCTCCACGGTCGGCAAATTCCACCTCTTCTTCGCTGAAATCCAATTCCAATTCCATCAGCGATACCAGGCGCAGCAGTTCGTCACGCATTTGCATCAACTCTGCGGAATAACCGCCTTTCATCTGCTTGAATGCCAGACGATGGGCCTCTTCGGACTGAGACGCAATCACGTCCGCCACCGCTTCGGCTTGCGCCAAGTCCATTTTCCCATTCATAAATGCCCTGCGGGTAAATTCACCGGCTTGGGCAGGGATGGCACCCTCTTCGCCTAAACGGGCGCAAATACGGCTCACAATATAGGATGAGGCGTGGCAGGAAATTTCTACCATGTTTTCGCCGGTGTAGGAGGCGGGCGCACGGAATACGCTCACGATCACCTCATCAATCAGTTTTCCATCCTCACAAAGCGCACGGGGCTCGCCGCAGGAAGCACGCTGCTCGTTCACTTCAAAAATTTGCCCGAAATGCAGGCTGTATCCGGCGGACGAAGCAATGGTCCCTTTACGAAGACGCACGACGCGGTCTACAATCGAGAAACAATCCGCTCCGCTGATGCGGATAATGGAAATGGCTCCTGTACCGGGAATGGTGGCAGGAGCATAGATGCAAGCGTCGGTAAAATGTAAATCCATCAGGCTCAAGCTTGAAGAAAGAAATTAAAAATCGCGTTGGCGCATTTCTTTGGGATTGACCTTCTGCATATTATCCAACAAATCATCGTTGGTCTTGCATTCGTCCATGAGTTGCGTCATGAAATTCATTGCTTCCACAGGGTTCATCTCGGCCAACAATTTACGCAAAATCCAGATGCGGCTGGCTTTGTATTTGTCAAGCAGCAAATCGTCGCGGCGGGTACCGGAAAGGGTAATGTTGACAGAAGGGAAAATACGACGGTTGGAAAGGCTGCGATCCAGTTGCAACTCGAGGTTACCCGTACCTTTGAATTCTTCGAAAATCACATCGTCCATCTTGGAGCCGGTTTCCGTCAAGGCGGTCGCCAAAATCGTCAAAGAACCGCCGTTTTCGATGTTACGGGCCGCACCAAAGAAGCGTTTGGGTTTATGGAGCGCATTGGCATCCACACCACCGGAAAGCACTTTGCCGGAAGCTGGCTGAACGGTGTTGTAGGCGCGTGCAAGGCGGGTAATGGAGTCAAGAAGTATCACGACATCATGTCCACATTCCACCAATCTTTTGGCTTTTTCCAGCACCATGTTGGCTACTTTTACATGTCTTTCTGCCGGCTCGTCGAAGGTGGAAGATACCACTTCCGCTTTTACGCTGCGAGCCATGTCGGTTACCTCCTCGGGACGCTCATCAATCAAGAGTACAATCATATAGACCTCGGGATGATTGTCGGCAATGGCATTGGCTATACTCTTGAGCAACATGGTCTTACCGGTCTTCGGCTGTGCGACAATCAGACCACGGGAACCTTTTCCAATCGGGGAGAACAAATCCACGATACGGCAGGACGGATCTTGTGCATGTCCGTTACCGAGAAGATTAAATTTGCAGTCAGGGAAAAGGGGAGTGAGGAAGTCAAAAGGCACACGGTCGCGGATGAATTCGGGAGAACGTCCGTTGATATAATCGATTTTTACCAAAGGAAAATACTTCTCTCCCTCGCGCGGAGGACGAATCTCGCCATTGACTGTATCGCCCGTTTTCAGCGCATTCTGTTTGATTTGCTGTTGAGAGACATAAATATCGTCGGGAGAATTCAAATAATTGTAATCGGAAGAGCGCAGGAAGCCGTAGCCATCCGGAATGATTTCCAAGACGCCGCTGGCCTTCACCACTCCTTCAAATTGAGGGGCTGCGGGCTTTTGAGGAGTTTCATCCGCTTTGACAGCCTTCTCATTTCTGTTCTGCTCGTTATTTTTACCGTGCTCGTTGTTTCGGCTCATTTTAGCCTCATTCTCTCCTTTTGCTTTCATGGGCTCGTTTTCCATCTTGGGCCCTTTGCCTTTATGCGCTTTTTTAGAGACATGAACCTCGGCAAGCGGCTTTTCTTCCGGCTTGTCTTCCGTGCTGGGAGCCACTTCCTTTACAATGGCCTTCTTGTCCGTTCTGACGGGTTTATTTTCTCGTTTGTTGCGTTTAGCCGGTTTTTCTTCCGGCGCCGCAGCAGGAACAGGGGAAGATTCTGCGAGAACCTCATCGGATGAATCGATGTTCACTTTCTCGGGAGCGACCTTTCCTTTATTGGCAATTCTCTGACGAGGTCTTTTTACCCTCGGAGTGTCGGCCACTTCAGGCACTTTCTCTGCTTCAAGAGTGGCTTCAAAATCCATAATCTTATATACAAGTTCCTGCGGGGCAACTTTTTTGAATCGTTGCATACCCAATTCTTCGGCGAGCGCATAGATTTCTGCGTCCGTCATCGCTTTCAGCTGTTCTATTTTATGCATATATTTATAAGGTATATTTTTCGAGAAATGATTTTCGCAAAGACCCTCTTATCGCATACGGATTCCTGATATGGAAGATGGTCGTGCTGTTTGTGTGAGAGGTTGTTTAACCGAAATGGTTCAGAATTATTGAAACAACTATGCAAAGATAAATAAAATATTTAATTATCCCAGTAACTGCTGCTCTTTTTGTATTTCAAAAGGTCGGACAATGCGGCAGCATTGGCGGCAATGGTAAAACTCCAGCTCTGCCAGTTTCCAAAAGGTACCCAAGAGAAGGAAATGTTGAAGCAGTGCAGGTCATAAGTGGCTGAAATCTGAGAGGTTGTCAGTTTCATTGCCATCAAGTCAAATCCCGTGGACATATTCAAAGCCAGACGGGGAGTCAGCTTTACGTTTCCAGACAGACCCAATGTTTGGGTGAAATTATTCTTGGTAATGAGATTTCCCGATGCGTCGCATTGGTAGGAACGGCTCATGGAGAAACTGTAATTGAAATTGACAGACCAAGGGGCATTGGTATTGACATAATACAACCATCCTCCCGGAATGTATTCGCCCGTAACAGGGTGGTAATAAATACGAGTATAAGCGTCTGCGGCTCCCTGCACATTCTTGGTTCCATCGTCACCATGACTCTTTCCTTCTCCGGAAATCGCATAAGAAAGGGAGGCACTTGCATTGGTGAGACGCATCAGGCCTTTTCCGAGTGAGGCGTGCCATTGATTGACTTTACGAGCCGACCAAGTAGAACCGTTTTTCACAGGAACGACCGCATAGGGGTCAAAATTCATATTGGCGCTCAAACCGACCTTTTCAAAAATAGAGGTGGATAGGGAGATACCTATATTGCTCATTTTCAAGGAGTCAGCCAAGAAATTATAACTACCATTGATGTTCAATTGGTCAATCAATTTGATTTTCTTGGTGCCGGTACCCGTTGTGTCCTTATAATCTTTGACTTTCGCTTCGAAATTATTACCCAAACTGAAACTCAACGAGCCGGTCTGACCTTTTCCGGGCGCAGAAACGGAGTTGTTGCGGGAAAGATTGTAGATATTGTAATCCGAAGCCTCGTGGTAATTGCCGTTTTTGTCATAATACGCATCAAGTGTGTGCCAACCGTTGAAAGCCTTGCCTTTGTCAGGGCTATAAGTGATTGAGACAGACGGAGATACCACGTGACGAATCGCTTGCAGTTTGCTATACTTTCCAAAATTGAACAAACCATAAATACGCGTATTCATGCTGATGCTTCCCGAGTAGTTATGGGTGGCTCCAAAGGTGCTGAAGGCTCCTCCGTCGTGCTGTACGACCTCTTTGGCTCGCACCATATTACCTTCCTTATCCAATACATCGATGGGATTTCCATGCTCATCTTTGGCATCCACCAATTCTTTGGTACTTTTTGAAAAAGCCCAGTTCATACCGTAGCTCACGCTGGGAGTGACATTGATATATTTGAATAAGGTGAAGTTAGGCAGACCAATGGAAAAATTATGCACCATTCCATTGTTGAGCATCTGCGGAAACTTGGTTTTCAACGAATCAGCGCTGAATTCCCTTTGACGATAACCGGTCGTAGGGTCAATGCTGGGTTGTCCGGTCACCGGATCAATCACGACACCTTGAAAATCAGATACTTTAAAGTTTACTCGGTTGGAGAACGACGTGCTATAGGAAAGGGAGAATTTCTCATAGAATTTTTCTTTTCCTACGCGATTTTTCCGCTTGAAAGGATAGAATTTAGATACAGAGAAAGTCAGGTTCGGCAAGGTGATGACGTAAGAGGAATCTCGCGAGTTCTGACTATGCAAGGCGTTGATAGAGAGGTTGTATTTGCCATCCCAGTTCTTGGAGTAAGAAATGGAAGACGACACCTGGTTCTGCAATGCTTCCTGAACGCTATGGGCATTGTATCGGTTGTTCGACGGGCTGGAGAAATTCACCGAAGCGCTAAAATTGCTACCCGGGTGTGCTTTTGCATCCTGACTATGGCTCCAACGCAGCGCAAAGTTGGTCGTGGTAAAGAAGTCTGCACTTCCTTTTTCACCGGTTTGGTCGTAAGAGTACGAAATGGCGAAGTTACCATTGCATTTATAGTTGACCTTATAACGCGAGTTGACATTCAATGCCCAAGAACCCATGGTAAAGATATCTCCGGTGATGGAAATATCGAAATAATCACCAATCACGAAATACATACCCGCATCCTTGATAAAGAAACCACGGGCGGTCTCTTCACCGAACGAAGGCATGAGCATACCGGTCGCACGGTCGGGGCGTTTGGGGATGAATCCGAACGGCAGACCAATGGGAATGGGAACATCTTCAATCACCGGCCAGGCAGGACCAAACACCGTCTTTTGGCTCGGTTTGGTAATCACCTTGGCGGCAGACAAAGCCATATAATAGTGAGGATGCTCACAATCACAGACCGTATATTTTCCATGGGTAAGATTGACACTGTTGTCCGGCATCATCTTGATATTTTTACCGTGGAGAATACCGTCCGCCTCATTGGTAATCATATTGGTGATGCGCGCTTTCTTGGTGTTGAAATTGTAGCGCAGCTCTTCCATGGAATAGGTTTTTCCGCCCTGTGTCATCACCGGAGCACCTTTTACGACGCCGCTGGTATCGGTCGTGCCGCGCGCATAGAGGTTACCGCTTTGCAGGTCGTATTCCATATAATCGGCCGTCAAGGTCATGTCGCCATACACCACCTTTACATCTCCATAATAGTGAATAAGGCGTTTCCCTTCCACAAAACTTTCAATGATGGAGTCTTTCGCGTCGGTAAAAGCCGGCATATCCAAGGAACTCTTGTTGAGCAAGGCGACGCTATCTGCCTTGCGAATGCTGTCGGCCCTATGAATACTGTCTCTGACCGCCCGGGCGGAATCCGACAGGACGGGCAGGGAGTCCACCTGTTCGATTTTGGCTTTGCGTCCTCTGTTTCGGCGCTCTCTACGACTCTGTGCGTAGGTATCGGGCATACAAATCAGCCCTATCAGCAAGAGAATTGCCGCGACTTTATAGGTCTTGAGAAAGACTTTGTAAAGGGATATATGAGGATAAAATCTCAAAAATGTCAAATCATAGTTTGCAATCTGCAAATTTAACGCTAAATTTGTCAAATACAAAATTTGACCTTATAATAAAACCTTCTCCAGTTCGTTTAAGAATGAAAAAAAAGCCTTGTTTTCTGGTAAGTCTGTGTCTGTTTCTATCCACATTTTCATTAATGGCGGTAGAATCGGTCAATCTCAAGCTTGAAACGGTGGTTATTGACCCGGGACATGGCGGAAAAGATGCCGGTGCGGTCAGTGCGGACAAAAAGACCTATGAGAAGACATTGGTGCTGAATATAGCGAAAGCGCTTGAACGCAAAATCAACCAAGGCTGTCCGGAGGTAAAAGTGGTGCTGACCCGTCGCAATGACGTTTTTCTTCCTTTGCTCACACGAGCAGATATTGCCAATCGCAACAACGCCAATCTTTTTATTTCCATTCATATCAACGCAAGTACCAAAAAGCAACCCAGCGGCTTTTCTGCTCATATTTTAGGTGAATCCAAAAATAAGAAGAACGATGTTTTTGGCCTGAATATGGACGTTTCCAAGCGAGAAAATGCGGTGGTTATGTTAGAGGAAGATTATTCCGTTAAATATCAGTCTTTTGACCCCTCTGACCCTGCTTCGTCGATTGTGTTTAATCTGATTCAGAGCGCCTATTACGAACAAAGTCTGCATTTTGCCGAATGTATGGATCATTCGATTGCCGGGACCAAATTACAGCGCAGGGGAGTGTCGCAGGATAATTTTTATGTGTTGTGGCGTACTGCCATGCCTGCAGTCCTGCTTGAATGTGGCTTTATCTCCAACGCCAATGATCTGGCTTATCTGCGAAGCGCTGCCGGCATTGAGGCGATAGCCGAGTCTATTTATAAAGGTTTCCTTCGTTTTAAGAAAGATTATGAAAGTAGCGCTGAGGCCATTGCTTCTCCGGTCGAAAAGCAGGCTTCTGTGACTCAGACAACTCCTTCGCCGAAATCTGCTCCCGTTCAAAAGAAGGACGGACGTTTCGGAGTACAGGTTTTGGTCAGCGCCAAGACGGATAGAAGCATTGACGGTTTTACTCCTTCCATCATAAAAGACGGACGATACTATAAATATATTGTGGTTCGCAGTGATTCTCTGGATGAGGTGAAAAAAAATCTGAAAAATGTGAAGAAAAAATACCCCGATTCATTTATCGTTGAAATTCTCGAAAATCAGGTCATTCCTTGTAAAAAATAGGCTTCTATATAGATGGAATAGCGAATTGTTTATTTTTATAAATTCTAAATTAGAAATACGCAATTGATAATAAGTTACGAATTTTTCAGTTAGTTAATTTATTGATAATTAGTAACTTAAAATATAAAATCAAAAAATACAATTTGTGGGAGCCTTGTAATTATTTTCAAATAAACAATAGCAAATTAAAATTTTTATCAAATATTTTTCCCCACTTTTGCATTGCGAATATCAAGCGATTAAAATCTACTTAAAAACTTGGAACAAGGCAATCATATTTTGGCGTGGGAAAAATGCCTCGGTATTATCAAAAATATCGTGGAACCCGCTCAGTTTACCACCTGGTTTGAGCCGTTGGTAGCTGTGCGTCTTTGGGGCCATACTCTGACTTTGGAGGTGCCTTCCGAGTTTTATAGAGATCAGTTGGAAACCCAATTCTTCAAAGTGCTTCAAAAAACTTTGGTACGTGTCATCGGCAACGATGCCCGTCTTATGTATAGAATCAAAGTGACCAACACCCGCACGATGGATATTCCCTCTACGCCTTGTGCCCAGCCTGAAAATAAAATGGTGTCCATCCCGACCCATTCAGCTGGCGGTGCTTCAGCCAATCCTTATGTCTTCCCCGGCGTACAACGTGTGAATATCAATCCCAACCTCAATAGAGAATACTGTTTCCAGAATTTGATTGAAGGGGAGTGTAACCACATGGCGGTGACGGCCGGTAAAGCATAGCGGTGCATCCCGGTAAAGCGACCTTTAACCCCTTATTTATATATGGTGGTCCCGGACTGGGCAAAACACACATTGCACAGGCCATCGGTATTGCGATTAAGGAGCAACATCCTGAACTCATCGTGCAGTATGTTTCAGGAGGTCGTTTCAAGGTGCAATTCATGAATGCTTCACAGGGTAATACCTTGACAGACTTTTTGGGCTTTTACTCCCGCATTGATGTGTTGATTCTCGATGATATTCAGGAATTGGCTTCTCCGGGTGCTCAAAAGGCATTCTTCCACATCTTCAACCAATTGCACATGGCCGGTAAACAGTTGATTTTTACTTCTGACCGACCGCCGGTAGAGTTGAGAAATTTTGAAGAAAGACTCAGTTCCCGTTTGAAATGGGGTTTGAGTGTCGAATTGTCTGTTCCGGATTATTCTACCCGTGTGGCCATGTTGCGCGCCCGCAGCACCCGCGACGGCGTAAAATTGAGCGACGAGGTAATCAGTTACCTTGCCAGTACCATTCGTACGAACTTCAGAGAGTTGGAAGGTGTATTGATTTCTCTGATTGCCTATTCAACCTTGGAGAAAAAGGATATCACCCTTGAACTCGCCCGACAGATTGTCAGCAAAATTGTAGGCGAGCCCAAGAATGATATCACCATGGATAAGGTGCTTAAATGCGTGTGCGACTATTTTGATTTGACCCGAGATATGCTGATGACCAAGTCACGCAAACGTCAGATTGTGCAAGCTCGTCAGATTGCCATGTATTTCGCACGCAATTATATCAGCAATATTTCACTCTCAACCATTGGCTCTGAAATCGGTGGAAAAGACCATGCGACCGTATTGCACGCCTGCACGACCGTACAGGATTTGATGCATAGCGACAAGGTCTTCCGTCAATATATTGCCGATATTGAAAAAATTATCAATCCAACCCGTCATTAGTCTATGGCTGCTTTGATTGCCCCCTCCATGCTGTCTGCAGATTTTTTACATCTTGAAAAGGATGTGCAGATGGTGAATGCGTATGCTGATTTGTTCCATTTGGATATTATGGATGGGCGTTTTGTCCCCAATTTGTCCTATGGCTTTCCCATTGTCGAAGCCATTGCCTCCAAAGCAGAAAAGCCCTTGGACGTACATTTGATGATTTGCTCGCCTCATGTCTATATTGAGCGTTTCTGCAAAGCCGGTGCATCCTTGTTGAGTTTTCACCTCAATGCCATCCATGAAGACCCGGAGGCGGTTTTGGGCTTGATTAAGAATCACGGGGTTAAGGCAGGACTTGCTATCAATCCTGATATTCCGGTAGAAAAACTCTTCCCTTATTTGGATCAGTGCGATTTTGTCTTGTTGATGTCTGTATTCGCAGGCTTTGGGGGCCAATCCTTTATCGAGGAGACCTACGAGCGTGTCGCCAAGACCAAAGAGGAAATTCTTCGTAGGGGATTGAAGACACAAATTGAAGTTGATGGGGGAGTCAGCCCTAAAAACGCTCGTCAATTGGTGGAATGCGGCGCGGATATTCTGGTGGCCGGTTCGGCGGTGTTCAAATCATCCGATCCCCAGCAGACCATCGAACTGATGCGAAAATAGCTCCATCGAGCTTATACGCAATAATCCAGATAAAGAAAACTATTTCAATTCTGCGATGACAGACAGGCAGGCAACAACATCGTCGCCTACTTCCACTTTGATGTCTGCATCCAACGGAAGATACATATCGATGCGTGAGCCGAACTTAATCAATCCACATTGATTGCCTCTGACCGTGGGATTTCCCACTTTGGCCAGGCACACGATACGACGGGCAAATGTTCCGGCAATCTGTTTGAAGAAAACCTCCTGACCATTTTCCGTGCGGACAGCCATAGAGGTGTGTTCGTTCAATTCGGAAGCTTTCGGCATAAACGCCAAGAAGTATTTTCCGGGATGATATTTATAATACGTGCATTCGCCGCTGATGGGCCAGAAATTAACGTGCATGTCAAAGAAATTCATATAGACAGACACTTGAATGCACTCTCTTTTCAGGTATTCCTCTTCAAAAACCTTTTCCACAATGACCACCTCTCCGTCAGCTACCGAAGTGACAGCCTTCTCGCTGCTGATATCGCCTCTACGCACCGGAACACGGAAAAAATAGAGAATAAAGGTCATCAAAAAGACAAAAATGGCACAAATAGGAAGGGTAATCCAGATTTGTTTGATAAATATAGCACAGATAATAATAATGCTGATACATATTGCCCAAATGGCAGCAATGGTTCCCCATCCGTCTTTGTGTATTCTCATAATCCAATTGTTTTAACCCACAAATTTACAAATTATATTACAAATTCCACTTCCTTGAAATAGTATTTTCCAATTTCTCCGTTTTCTTTTAGCAAAATCAGCCGCCCATCATCCTCACAAGCGTATATTTGAGCCATAAATTTTTCACCGCTGGTACGCTCGATAAAAGGGAAATAGCCCTCTTTGCGATAAAGCAGCTCCTCATATTCTTCACGAAGGGTCGCGGATTCAATCATGGCGCAGAAAATCCCATGCAATTCTTCCAATTCCGTTTTCAATGACTCTTTATCGAACGTCAAGCCCGTCAGTTGAGCGACAGAAACAGGGTTGGGAAGCAGGGGAGAAAAGACTGTCTGTCCCATGTTCAGACCGATTCCGATGACACTTCGCGAAAGTTTTGTGCCACTCACAGCGTTCTCAATCAAAAT
>CAJGBW010000043.1 GCA_904501835.1 uncultured Bacteroidales bacterium | reverse complement strand
GGAACCATCTGTGATACGATCCGTATTGTTGGGGTCGCTGGGAAGAACCTCACCCGGAGCATCGGGTTCTACGGGCGTTTCCGGCGTAGAGGAACCCGGCTCGTCACCAGGTGTTTCGCCATTACCGCCCTCATCGTCGGTTACATCATCATCGCCAGAGTCCTCTATATTTTTGTTGTGTTCTGCAATTTGTCCCGGCGTCAAAACCTGCGCCTGACGAATTTCTGCTTTCGAGCAGGATGCGATCACAAACAAAAGAGCAAATAAATATGTGATAAACTTTTTCATACAAATTAGGATTAGTCAAGATTAGGGTCATAAGCACCAGGTTGGAAACCATCTTCGCCACGCGCCTCACCTCTACCGTCAACGGAGAAGGACACGGGAGTTACCCAAGAAGCGAAAGTACGGCCTAAAACCGAGATAGAAGAATACTCAACCGGGTTAAATGCCACAGCCGCATCATAAATTTCATCTGCGATTGCATACGATTCAAGTTTATCCGCCACCTGTGAAATATCCCAAGACCAGCAGTTGCCCATATCGCTTCCTGTCAAAGTTGCATCAATCACAGCATCTGCCTTAACAACAGGATTGGTGCTACCCGATACAACATTGAGAGTCTTGAATACATTGTATCCCTTTGATTTCATTATGGCATTGCTATTCATAATCAAACCATAGCCATTGCTAACCGTGCTGGTAAACACGCTGTTGATAACCGTAGCGTCTGCAGCCGCTTTGGACTCGCAACGGAAAGCGGCATTGTTGGAACCATTGGGATTGGAAGAATCCACCACGGTCGTATTGGCAATAAAGAATGCACCACCTCCGTTCAAGGTTGAGCCAGGGCCTGTGTTACCCACCATGGTCGTATTGTTGAGACAAACCACACCGGAAGAACATTGGATGGCAGAACCAAAACCGCCGTTGCCAAGCGTATTCTGTGACAGATAGCAACGATCCATGAAAATAATGGCTTTGGACGAGTTTACACGAAGCGCACCACCACGGCTCGCGGCTGAATTCTTGATAAAGATACAGTTGCGTGCCTTGAAATATCCCTCCGTAATGAACGCACAAGGACCACCCTCTTTCGAGGTATTGCCGCTCATGCCATTCACGTTACCCTCAAAGATACAGTTGTTACACTCCACAGAAGTAGACAAGTAAGCACCATTGACACCAAACACGGCAGAACCGCAGCCATTGACTTTGCTATCCGCAGAAATGGTGGCAGACTGGTAGAAATTCTTGAAAGTAATGTTTTCAAAACGGACATTTCCGCCTTCAGTAACCATGGCAAAGGCACCATCACCCTCGTTAGCGACACCATCCTGATTGATATCACCCGTAAAGATGGTCGGATACATCTCCGGATCGCACTCGCTCAAATCATCATACTCCAACTCTTTGGAGTAACCACCACGAACACAAAGGATCGTCTTGGAAATCTGGCTGATGGAATTGGCGGCTGTCGCGGGATAGACACCCTCCTGAATATGGATACCGGCCTCAGCCAAATTGGAAGCGGGATTGGAAATCATCGTCATGAAATCTTCAAAAGGAAGGGCATTGTTCCAGTCGGAACCATTTTTTACACCCGAACCATTCAAAGTCACGTACCAGTTTTCAGTAAATTCCTGCTCGGTAATGACAGCACCAGAAGGGGGTACCATAGGGAAATAAGGCTGGCAGGCCACTGCGCTGATAGCGAGGGCTGCCACAAACAAGTATTGAGAAATAGACTTCATACTGCTCATTCTTTTATAAATTAATGCCATCTTGGCTTAATTAAGACCCGGATAACCCGGATTTTGCACCAAATAGCTATTCTGCTCAAGGATGGTCTTGCTCAAAGGATAAATACGGTTGTGTTTGTCCTCATCAGCCGGCTTATCCCACCAAGCCTCTTCGAAACGATCCCAACGAATCAAGTCATCTCTTCGGCGGCCTTCGAAAATAAACTCTCTCATCCACTCATCCAAGAATTCCTGATCGGTAAGTTCAACAGAACCTCCGTGAGAACCTCTGTACGCAATGTTAGAATTGAAGTTGCTATAGTTGCGAGCACGCACCTCATTCAACAAAGCACCGGCACCATTGACATCACCGTTGCGATACAAGCACTCAGCTTTGGAGTAATAAATCTCCGCCAGACGCATCACTGTGTAGTCAGACTCGATAAATGCACCACCGGAATAGGGGTAGAAAGGATATTTTACGCAATACAAACCGGAGTTCATATCACCATTAAACAAGGTAGACTCTTTACGAGCGGCATCGGTAATCGTACTGGTAGGGGCACCGGTCGTGAAACCACCGCACTGGTCCAAGAGATAGATATCATAATTGCTCGCAGATTTTGCGCGATTTCCTTTACTGTCAATAATATACCCCTCCAAGAAGAACATACCTTCACGGGTATTATTGCCTGTATTCTTGTACTGCATGTAACGCAAGTCACCCGGATATTTGAGGAACTTCTGCGTGGGGCATCCCAATTTGTAGTTATAGGGAGCACCGGAGAAGAGGCGGCGAGGATTGTTGTTGTCATAGGAAGGAGACAAGTGCCATTTGGGATTGCGGGAACCGCCTTCCTTGATATCCAGATAGTCCATACAGTTAAAAGGAAGACCACGACCATAGATGGTACGATAGTCATTCTGCATGTGCCAAGAAGTTGTACCGAAAGAAGCGGGGAAGCCGAAAATCACCTCGTTGCAATTCTCATTATCCCAATCAAAAGGACCGTACCAAGTGGGAGACAGGCTGTAATCGCCGAACTCACCATTAAGGATGCGCGTACACATGGCTTCGCATTTGTCATAAGCATCATAGCCCATCCACGCTTCCGTATTCAAATACAAACGAACCAAAAGCGTTGCGGCGGCGGCCTTGGTAAACATACCCTGCTGCACACCAGGACCGGCAGAACCCAATTTCACAGGAAGCAAATCCAGACACTCCAACAACTCGGTCTCGATAAAGTTATACATCACCTCCGGAGCTACTTGTTTCTTGCGCTCAACTTTCTCGTTTTCCTCTGTAGAGCTGGATGTAATCAACTGACAATTACGGAAATAGTTGAACACAACCAAATAGCCATAAGCACGCATAGTACGAAGCTGAGACTCAAAAGAATTCCACTCATCTTCGGTAATATCAGGAAATCTGTCGTGATCCAAACGTTTGATATCATCCAACACCAAATTACATTGGCCGATACCTTGGTAAGTATTGGTCCAAACGTCAGCAATGTGGCTTCGTACCAAATCACCGGAAATATCCTGCCAGTTGTGGGTATGCCAATCTGACCATTTACCGCCGTCCCACCAACCATAAGAGTCCATCTGCGGTGTCATAAAGACATCACTCGGATATTCCTGCATAGGCACGTGGCGCTGCACAGATTCAAAATAGTGCTCAAAAGGACGGAAAACGGCCTTGATTACGTCAGACTTCTGGGTGTAGTAGTTTGCTGACAACAAAGAAGAGTATACATTTTCGCCCAAATCCACACAGGAAACAGTTCCCAATGCAAGCAGAACGCTCAATGCTTTTGAAATAAATTTTATTGATTTTTTCATAAATGATGTCTCCTATATTAGAATCCCAACTGAACACCCACAACCATCTGGAAAGCAGAAGGATAATATGCAATGCTGCCACCGAACGTTCCCGGCGTCAAGCCATTCACGGGATAGATAGAAGGGTCGATACCTGTAAAACGGGTCAACGTATAGATATTGGAAGCCGTAACGAAGGCACGAATCTTCTCAATAAATTTCATATTGAAATTATATGTATAACCCAAGCTAATTTGGTCTAACTTCAAATAATCACCAGGCTCCAAGAAATAGTCTGTCAAGACGTTACGACCTTTGGTTACCGCTGCATTCTTGGCATAAGCCGAACGAAGCAAGTTGGTATTCATGCTCTGCAAACCATAGTAGAAATCATGCACATTGAAGATTTCAAAACCAAGGGCGGCACGCATGGCAATACTCAAATCGAAATTCTTGTATTTGAAGTTGTTGGTCCAAGAACCTGTAAACCAAGGAAGACCGTTACCAGTAATGGTTTTGTCGGCCTCTGTTCCCTGTCCGATAGGAATGATTTTGCCATCCTTATCGTAAATCAACCAGTCACCGCGGGTATCCACACCGGCATAACGGTAAGTGAAGTAGTTACCCACGCGCTGTCCTTCTTCCAGACGCTGCAAGTCACCCGGATTGTTGGGGTTGGACATGTTACACATGGAAACATAAGACTGACCTTTGAAAATATCGTTGGAGAAACTTTCAAATTTATTATCTGAAGTCGCACCAATCAAAGTAAAGCTCCAGTTGAAATCATCCGTACGAATCGGATTGACCGTCAAATCAAGCTCAACACCCTGGTTGCGCATAGAACCTACGTTCGCTGTAATAGAACTTGAGATATTGGGGGGTACGGCTACAGTGTAGGTTCCCAACAAGTCTGTCTGATGGCGGTTGAAGTAGTTGATGCTACCCGTTACACGATATTGGAAGAGACTGAAGTCGATACCAATGTTCTGGTTGTTACCCTTTTCCCAACGAAGGTCGGGGTTCACGTTGCCGCTCGGGCCCCATACATGGAAACGCTCACCATTGTACTGGTAGTAACCAAAGGCGCGGTAAGTCGCCAAAGAAAGGTAGTTACCGATATCCTGGTTACCTGTCACACCATAGTCATAACGAACTTTCAAATCATCTACCACGCCGGAAGCGAAGGAGAAGAAAGGCTCGTCAGAAATACGCCATCCCAAAGAAACGGCGGGGAAATTACCCCATTTGTAGTTAGCACCGAAGCGGGAAGAACCTTCATGACGAATGGATACTGACAACAAATAACGCTCTTTCCAGTCGTAATTGACACGGGCAAAGAAAGCAATCAAGGTGTGGTCGCTCTTGCTGGAACTCATATTAATCTTTCCATCCTCTGCCGCCAAAGTACCCTCACCGAGGTTGTTGTACAAGGTTGCATCGGTCGTAAAGTTCGTGTTGTTGGCAGAAAGAGACTCAGCCACATCATAAGAGTAAGAGTAACCTGCCATCAAGCGCACTCTGTGTCCTTGCAAAGTCATGGCGAAGTTGTTTACCCACTCCAAGTTGACAAGTTGCGAAGTCGAAGAACTCTTTGAGGCGTGACCTTTGGTACCACCATTTACCTGACCGGTATAGGTAGAAGGCGCATAGTAATTACTGAATTTATCTACGATATGGTCAGACACCGTCAAGAGGGAATTCAACTCGAAATTCGTATTGTCGGGGGTAAACAAGGGGAGCAAATTCAATTTGATGCTACCGCTCATCTCCAACAAACGGACATGGTCATAATCAATCACCTCTTTGGCTGTCTCTACCACATTGGATCCGGTCATACCTGAAGCAAACTGATAATAACCATTGGGCGATTTCTCATCGTAAACAGGAATGGTCGGGTTGTTCTGCAAAATAGCAGAGAAACCGACAGAGTTGTTCTTTTTAATAACACGAGGGGTGATATTTCCTGTAAAGGTAAAGAGACCACCCTTGGTCGTATGATTGACGCTGGCGCGCGCACCGTATTCGTTACGATCAGAACGCAAGTCAACACCCGTAGCGGAACGATAGTCAGCCGTCAAACGGAAATTGGTCTTGGCATTACCACCGGAAAGCGTCAAGGTGTGCATGTGGGTCATACCTACACGGGTTGAAGCGTCAAACCAGTCGGTAGAAGCGCCGAAATCGAACATCGGATTGGCCGCACAACGATAAGCACGGAACTGGTTGGGCGTCAAAAGCTGCAACTCACGTTTGGGCATGTTGGCCGTGAAAGAACCACTATACTGTGTGTGGATGGTGCCATCACGCGAACCTTTTTTCAAGTTTACAAGCACAACACCGTTACCACCACGTGTACCATAAATGGCGGAGGCGGCACCGTCTTTCAAGACGTCGATACTCTCGATATCGGCAGGGTTGATATTGGTCATATCACCGCCCGGAATACCGTCAATTACATACAAAGGACCCGTACCGGCCTGGCGGGAAGCCACACCACGAATCTGAATGCTACCCTGCTGGTTAGGGTCCGCCATCTGCGTATTATCTACGCTCACACCGGAAACCTTACCTTGGAGCAACATTTTGGAGTCCAAAGAAGTAACTTGATTCAAATCCTTGGAGGAAACGTGCGAAATGGCAGATGTCATCTCACGTTTTTTCATGGAACCGTAACCCACAACAACCACCTCGTCCAAAGCGGTCGTTGCTTGCGACAATACGATACGCATATCCTTCTGTCCCAAAAAGGTAAACTTCTTGTCCTCAAAGCCGATTGATGAAACGACAATCTCGTTTCCTCTATCTACTGACAAAGAAAAGTTACCGTCCAAATCCGTAATGGCACCTGTCTGTGTACCATGGATAAAGACAGAAGCCCCGATAACGGGCTCACCATTGTCATCGACGATGGTTCCCGTGAACACTTCTGCGCTGGCATAAGCCGGGATGGCCATGAAAGCCACCAGCATTGCAGCATAAGTGAGGAACTTTTTAAAATAGTTTTGCATAAGTTATTGTGTTATTAATGAATTACTTATTCAACACCTGACGACCTGCAGCAACGATAGCATCACGCATCTCTTTGCCCACGTCGCCATGGATGCACTGGCAAGAGCCGAAGGTTGCAAACAAGTTTTCGGCCTGTGCGGTTGTGAATTTATCCTTATAGAGTGTGCCGTCTGAACTATCCGGCAAGGCATTTACCGTAATGATGGTTCCCAAGCTCTTGGCCTTGGTTACAGAAGAAACTGAGGTAAGACTTCCGATTTTACCATTGGCAGAGCAATCTTTCGTCTGGGGATTCCAAGAACACTGCGTGAAATAGCTGTAATCTTTGAGACCACCGTCAAGCAAATGCTGCGCGTTGCTCACCCAGCTATAAACATTACATTCGGGATTGGCCTTGTATGCTTCCGTAATTTTGTCTTTGCTGTTGCAATACACCAAAACTTGCTGGGTCATACCGTTGGCTGCAATTTCCTGTACAACCTGGGTAACGCTGGCGTCGCGGTCTCCGATGTCCACGTTGATGTAGATACGGCCTTTGCAGAGTTTCAAATACTCATCGAAGGTCAACATTTTCTGGCCTTTCACCACCTTACCGTTACGGTCTTTCAAATCGTAAGACTTGATCTGTTGCAAAGTCAAGTTCCTGATGGTACCGCTACCATTGGTTACACGATTGATGGTGGCATCGTGAGATACGACCAATACGCCATCCTTCGTAGTATAAACGTCATTCTCAACAATGTCCACTTTCTCTGCAATACACTGCTCAACTGCCATCGCAGAGTTTTCAGGAATCGAAAGATTAGAAGTGTTGGCGCGGTGGCACATCACCAGACAAAGGTTGGGATTTTTCTTGAGGGTGGCAGCCAAAGACTGCAAACTCTCCATTTTCTCCACATACACTTTGTAAGTGGTCTTCGCAATTTCCTCGGGAGAGGTAGTCACGGTAATGGTCTTCGTTCCCTCGGAAGTAAACGCATAGGAAACACGACCGGGCCCCGTCAGAGTGAAGGTTTTTTCTTTACCAAATTTAATGGTGGAAACCGTGGTTTCTGCCACATTCAAGATGCTCACAGATACGGATTCATTCAACAGAGCTGTACCTGCCACACCTTGTGAGCAGACCACTCGGGGCGTAAAATCAAAATCATCCCCATCGTTTTTGGTACACGAAAGGGACAACACAGCCGCAAAAGCGAAGATCGCCCACGTCAGAATTTTTTTCATAATAAACTTAATCGATTAATTTTTAATTATCATACTACACACGTCTGCATAGTAACGACAAAAATAACACATCGCCCCCTAATTTCCAAAAAAATCAAAGAGCGACGTGTTAAAGTCGAAATATTTTCGCAGGTCAATGCCTATGTAGCCGACTACACGGCGTGGAGACTACTGAGCAGCTTGCTGAGCAGCAGCGGCTTTCGCCTGAAGTTCTGCCTGCAAAGACTCCATGGTTCTTTCGGCAGGGATATTGAGAACAACGCGAGCTTCTGCAGTCAAATCATCGCACTGAGCAGGATTGATATACAAAATAGTAGTCACGTCAAATACCATGGTATATCCTTTCTCAACACCCAATTTTGCCACAACCTCCTGCGCCTTTTTATAGATAGGAGCCATCAATTTCTGCTGTTGCTCCTGAAGTTCCTGCTGAATAGCCTCCTGGAACTCACGAATACGACCTTCAAGATCCGCTAACTCTTTTTCTTTACTCTCCTTGATGGCAGCAGTCCAGGTAGCAGATTTCTGACTGTACTGCTCATATTTCTTCTGAAACTCCTCAACCATTGCACGATAGGTTTCCTGCGCCTCATTCGATGCTGCCTCGGAAGTAGCGCGGGCTTCATCCATCTCGGGCATCAACTGTACCAACTCAGAAAAATTCACATAAGCGAATTTAGGAGTAGCAGCCTCTTGGGCCATTAAAGCATTGCTTGCAAAAAGCGCAACAATGGAAATCAAAATAAATTTCTTCATCTTATCAAAATTTAATGTTTGTCAATTAAAATTGCTGTCCAATCACAAAGTGGAACTGACTCTTTCCATTCACAGGATCGTCGAAACCATATCCCCAATCGACACCCAACAGACCGACCATAGGAAGGAATACACGCACACCGACACCGGCAGAACGCTTGATCTGGAAAGGATTGAAATTGCTCAAATCCGACCAGCAGTTACCGCCTTCCAGGAAGAGTAATGCATAAATCGTGCTTTGAGGCTGTAAAACAACAGGATATCTCAATTCAATCGTGAATTTATCATACAAATAGCCCTCGTAAGCCTGTGTACCGTTGGGCAGATAGGTAACTTCGGTCAAAGAATAATTCTGGTAACCACGGAGAGAAATCACCTCTGAACCATAGAAGTTGTAACCGGACATACCGTCACCACCGACAATAAAGCCCTCGAAAGGAGAGTAACCCCAATTCTTGTTATAGCGGCCCAAGTAACCGAACTGCATACGAGTCATAAGAACCAAGTCCCCTACAAGTTTCGTGTATAGAGCGCCTTTGAAGGTCCATTTGTGATACTCAATCCATTTGTATTTTTCAGCATCGGTCCATAGCTTTTTGCCATTGGCTCCCACGGCATTGTAGTCCACATCCTTCCAACTGGCTACATCCACTTTGTTGCCGTCTGCATCATAGGTGTATTTACGGAAGAGAGAATAGGGAGGAGTCAGCTGCAAAGAGAGAGAGAATTCACTACCCGTTCTCGGATAAATCATCTGGTCGGTAGAATTACGGGAGAAATTGATGGTCCAACTGAGGTTGTTGGAAAGTCCCGTATCAAACATAAAGTAACCCGTCCAATTCTTCAGATTATAAGTCTGCCAACTGAGCTGATTATATAAGGTAAAATAGCTGTCAGGCCATTTAAGGCGGGTACCGAGACCGGCGGCAAAACCGTACACCTCCATATAACGGCTGTCATCAAGGAAGCCGATAGCCAGATAACTGTTGGTCTGGCGGGTATAATACAAAGAAAGGTTGAGGGAAGTCGGTTTCTTGCCGAAGAGCCAAGGCTCGGTAAAGCTGGCCGACAGACTCGTGTAATAGGTACCGTTGGTCTGGAAACGGATGGACAAATTCTGCGCGTCACCCAAGGGAACAGGTCGCCAAGCACCTTTTTGGAACATACGACGCGTGGAGAAGTTGTTGAAACTTACGCCAACGGTAGCCACAAAGGTATTTCCACCCCATCCTCCGGAGAGTTCCAGCTGGGAAGAAGGCTTTTCCGTTACATTATATATAATATCAACGGTATTGCTAGCTTGGTTCGGGATAATGGAATATCCTTTGGACGCATCGGTAATCGCCTCGGGGTCGAACTGTCCCATAGAGGAAATCTCACGGATGGAACGCTCAAAGTCGCTCTGGCTGAACAAATAACCAGGACGGGTGAAAATCTGACGACGCACCACCTTCTCGTTGGTAATGTCGTTACCATTGATAATAATGTTGTTCAACGTGGCCTGCTTACCCTCTACAATACGCATCTCCACATCCACAGAGTCGCCCTCGATATTGAGTTCGACAGGCTGAATGCTGAAGAACAAGTAACCATTGTCACGGTAGAGTTTGGAAACGTCATATTCATTCTGCTTACCACCGCCGAAAAGACGTTTTTCCATAGAAACCACGTCGTAAACATCTCCTTTCTTGATTTGGAGGATTTCATTGAGGGTCTCGGAGGGATAGACGGAGTTGCCTGTCCAAGTGATATTTCGGAAATAATAACGCTTGCCTTCATCAAAAACAAAATCGATTCCCAAGCGGTTCTCTTCGATGTAGTAAATACTGTCTCGAACGATACGCGCATCACGGAAACCGTTTTCGTTGAATTTCTCAATCAACTTCTTCTTGTCGTTGGGATATTCCTTTTCATCCAGCTTTTTGCTCTTGAAAAGGTTCATCAGGCGCATATCGCGCGTCTTTTCCATGGAAGACATCAAGGCCGTAGGCTTGACATGGTCATTGCCGATGAAATTGATTTTCTTAATTTTTACCTTTTTGCCCTTATCCACGGCGAAATTAACCTGAATGGCACTGCGAATCAAGGAATCCTTCTTCACCTCGGCCTTCACCTTCACATTGAGAAAGCCTTTTTCCTTGAAGAAACGCTCTATAATACCAATAGAGGTCTTTTCCACATAATCCGAAAACTCGCCGCCACGACGCAAAGAAAGACGTTCTTCCATCAAATCTTTCTGTTCGCTCTTGCGCACGCCGGTAAAAGTCCAGCGGGACACCCTCGGGCGCTCTTTGATATCAATCACCAGATAGGCACTGTCTTTGGCAGCCGAAAGCGAATCCAAACGAATGGAAACATCTTCGAAATAGCGCTGCATCCAGAGACGGTTGATCATAGAAGAAATTTCTTCGCCGGGAATGGTGAGTTCCATGCCTTTGCGAAGACCTGCAACCTGAATAATCTGATTGGCGTTGAAGTAGTGAACACCTTCCACCCTTACTCCGCCAACGATGTATTTCTTGGGACGATTATAATCAACTTCGACCGCTTCCGACACAGCAGCGCTACCACACCAAAGGAGGAGCGAACACAAAGCGTAGAGAAGTTGTTTAAAAAATTTCATCCTGCAAAGATAATCAATTATTTGATTTTTCCCCAACGACGGTCGCGTTTCGCGTAAGTTTCAAGGGCCTGAATAAATTCTTCGCGTCTGAAATCCGGCCACAACGTATCCACAAAAAGATATTCGCTGTAGGCTCCCTGCCACAAAAGATAGTTGCTGACGCGCATTTCGCCGGACGTACGGATAATCAAATCCGGGTCCGGAATGCCTGCCGTTATCATGTAACGATTGAGGGAGTCGATATCACAAGCTTTCATCTGTTCGCGTGCTTGCTCCAGACTTTCCGCCTTTTCAAGCACCTCCAAAGCCATTTGACGAGCCGCCTGAGCAATATCCCATTTTCCACTGTAACTCAAGAAGACAATCAGGTCAAGGGCGGTATTGGAAGCGGTCATGCTCTCACATTGCTCAATCTCGTTCCTCAATCCTTTCGACAGACGCTCGCGATTGCCCAACACGCGGAAACGCACGCCATTTTTATTCAGCGACGGCATTTCTGCCAGCATGGCACGTCCCATCAGTTCCATCAGATTGAGCACCTCCGACTCGGGACGTCCCCAATTCTCCTCTGAAAAGGCGAACACCGACATATAGCGTACACCAAGCTCTACCGCCGTTTTCACACAGGCTCTCACGCTTTCTACGCCCGCGATATGTCCCTGAAATCTATCTTTTCCTTGCTGTTTGGCCCAACGGCCGTTGCCGTCCATAATGAAAGAGACGTGAACGGGGATTTTTTCCGAATCTATCATGATTTAGTTGTCTTTGCTGTTTCTCAAATCGTCTCCCCAATGAAGCTTATCAGTCAGGGCACCGAAAAAGTTGCTGCCATCCAAACGAACACGTTTGAGCATAAAGGGCGCCTTGGACACCTGAATCTTCGCACCGGCATCCAAAAGATAGTAGCGATTGTCCAACGAGAGACGAAGGGAGTCTTCTCTGGCGCAGAATGAAAGTTGGAGAGAAGAGCCGTCCGGAATCACCAAAGGGCGCATATTCAGGTTGTGAGGAGCTACGGGAGACAAAATCCACACCTTGGCCTGCGGCATGACGATGGGACCGCCTACGCTCAACGAATAGGCTGTAGAACCACTGCTGGTCGCCACCAACAAACCGTCAGCCCAATAAGTGGGAAGTTTCACCCCATCCACTTTGACATCCACGCCCAACACGGCCGCCCCTTTACGCAGCACGCCCACCTCATTGAGGGCATACGGCCAAGAAATATCGACGCCGGGCGCCTCAACCTTCAAAAGACTTCTTTCTTCAATGCTGTATGCTCCTGCAAGCAATTTTTCGATGGCGTCTTTAGGAGAATTTTCAGAGAGAAAACCGATACGTCCCAGATTGATTCCCAAAATGGGAATTTCACGCTCACCTACTTTTGTAGCGGCAGACAAAAAGGTGCCGTCTCCGCCTATTGACAGAACCCAATCGGTGTCTTCACGCAGCTCTCCATCGGGGTCCAGGCGGTAGGTCGAAAATTGCTCCGGATGGGCTTTCAGGGCGTTTTCCAACCAAAGATAACGCTCATCCTGCCAAAGTTTATCGTGACGAATATAAAGGGCTAAATTCATTTTTCTTATAAAAATAACGCCAAAAATAATACATATTTTCCAAATTATCCATAATT
>CAJGBW010000042.1 GCA_904501835.1 uncultured Bacteroidales bacterium | reverse complement strand
GTTATTAGCCAGGGAAATGTAATAAAACAAGGTCGCCAATGAGCCCAAGGCAGCAATAACATAGGTGTAGGCCGCCCATTTCAAGGCGTCTTTTGCCATCGCACGGGTCTCCCCTTCTGCCACATCGGCATATTCCAACCACATAACGGCGCGAGAAGAGGCGTCGATTTCCACCGGAAGCGTCACAATGGAAAAGAGCGTCGTAAAGGCAAACAAAACGATTCCCGCCCACAACACGGCCGGGAATGTATTCACCATCAACACACCGGCCAACAAGACCCATTGCACGATGCTGCTGGAAAAGGACACCACCGGCACCAACGCCGAACGCATACGAAGGGGCGCATATCCTTGTGCGTGTTGAATGGCATGACCACACTCATGAGCCGCAATGGCTGCCGCCGCAATCGAGTTGGAATGATATACTCCCTCACTCAGGTTTACCGTCATATCCTTCGGATTGAAATGGTCGGTCAAACGTCCGCCTATGCAAGTCACTTCCACACCCTCTACACCGCAATCTTTCAACATCTTACGCGCTACATCCGCCCCGGTCAAACCAGCGCGGTTGGGCACTTTGGAGTACTTGTCAAATTTCGCATTCAAGGTGGCTTGCACCAAATAACTGGCAAGCATCACCAAGATCATTATCAACCAAATATTCATAGAATCATCTTTAATCGTTCACAAATTTAGCATTATTTTTCAATAATTAGGGAGAATTTACTATTTTTGCCTTACTGATAATTTTTGAAAAAATGGAAAAAACATTTCTTGACACTGTAAATGCCTGGCTCAATGGCAATTTTGATGCCCAAACCAAAGATGAAATCCGTAAAATGCAAGCCGAAGATCCTGTAGGATTGGAAGATGCATTCTACCGCAACCTTGAATTCGGTACGGGCGGACTTCGCGGAATCATGGGCGTAGGCACCAACCGAATGAACAAATACACGGTAGGTATGGCCACACAAGGTCTTGCCAACTATATAAAGAAACAAGTAAAAGGAGACTCCATCAGCGTGTGCGTATCCTACGACAGCCGCAACAACAGCCAGGAGTTTGCCAAAATCACAGCCGACGTACTATCTGCCAACGGCTTGAATGTATATATTTTTGAATCCCTCCGTCCCACTCCCGAGCTCAGTTACTCCATCCGCAAGAAAGGAGCGACCGCCGGTGTTATGGTAACCGCATCTCACAACCCTAAAGAGTACAATGGCTACAAAGTATTCTGGGCAGATGGTGGACAGATTACCTCTCCCGTGGATAAAGACGTCGTAGCTGAAGTGGCTGCCATCACCGACCCCTCTATGGTTAAATTTACCGCAGATGAGGGAACAAAAGCCGGTTTCATTGAGCAAATGGGTGCCGAGATGGACGAATCCTACTTGAGCGACATTCTTTCATTGATGCTTTCACCCGAAGCCGTTAAGGCACAGCAGGACAAGATTAAATTTGTCTATACGCCTTTGCACGGAACCGGTGTTAAAATCGTCCCCATGGCCCTTCAGAAGATGGGTTTTGAGAACGTATATCATGTAGCAGAGCAAGATATCAACGATGGTAATTTCCCTACCGTTGATTCTCCCAATCCCGAAGAGCCCGGTGCTTTGAAGATGGCGATTGAAAAAGCCAATGAAGTGGGTGCCGACCTTGTGATGGCTTCCGACCCTGACGCAGACCGCGTAGGTATCGCTGTAAGAAACAATGAAGGTCAGATGGTTCTGTTCAACGGCAACCAGACCGCAGCGATGATGACCTACTACATTTTGAAACGCTGGAAAGAACTGGGCAAGCTCAATGGCAAACAATATATCGTGAAGACCATTGTTACCACGGAATTGTTGCGCGCCATCGCCAACTCATTTGGCGTAGAAGTATTCAATGTACTCACCGGATTCAAATATATCGCAGAGGTTATCAAAGCCAACGAGGGCAACAAAACCTTCATCTGCGGTGGTGAGGAAAGCTACGGCTTCAATGTGGGTGAATTCGTACGCGACAAGGATGCTCCGGTAGCTTGCTGTATCATTGCAGAATGTGCTTGCTGGGCTGCCGAGCAAGGTATGACGCTTTACCAATTGATGGATCAGATTTATCAGGAGTACGGCATCTACCGCGAAGGCCTGGTATCTTTGGTACGCAAAGGAAAATCCGGTGTAGAAGAGATTGCCGGCATCATGGCCGATTTCCGCCAGAATCCTCCCAAAGACTTGGCCGGCTCCCCTGTTATCAAAGTAATTGACTACAACGAGCCCGAAAAGACCGGTCTTCCCAAGAGCAATGTACTTCAGTTCTTCAGCGAGGCTGGTGACGTCGTTTCCGTACGTCCTTCCGGCACCGAGCCCAAAATCAAATTCTATTTTGGTGCCCACGGTGAAGATGCTGTCGCTAAAATTGACACACTCAAAGCACAGTTTGCTCGATAGGCTCCGCTTGTCTGCGAACACAGCACAGATTAAATGTTGACACCCAAGACATTTAACAATCCGTTCAGATACGCTCCGCATCCTTATATAAAAGAGGCTGCGGAGTTTCTTATTTCGCAGATTCAGGAAAATGCCGAATGGGACTCCGTTTTGAGCGAAGGCAAGATGTTGGGAGTGCTATGGGTGGAAAAATCACCGACAGCAGACAAAAACGGAGAAGACAGTCAGACACAACTGCTATATGGTTTTTCCGGATTGGTTGGCGGGAAAGCTCATTTGCCGGGATTCGTTCCTCCCATTTTTGATTTAACGGACCCACAGGGCTATTTCAAACAGGAGGAAGCACAGATTGTCCGTCTCAACAAGCTGATTAAAGAAAGCACGGACGCCCAGGCAATCGCGCAACTTAAGCAAGAGAGAAAAGCGCGTTCCATCGCCCTGCAAGAGTGGATTTTCCAGCAATACAAGGTGCTGAATGCACGGGGCGAACGGTCGAGCATTGCGGAGATTTTTGCCGACAAGGGGTTGGTTCCTCCCGGAGGGACAGGAGATTGTGCACTACCCAAACTCCTACAATATGCCTACCTCAACGACATGAAACCCCTCGCATGCGGAGAATTTTGGTACGGAGCCTCTCCCACACAAGAGCCACGCATACAAGGACATTTCTACCCATCTTGCACCGGGAAATGTGGTCCCTTGCTTGAATTTATGCTGCAAGGTTTGGAATTGGAACACGAACTGGAAAAGCACGAATACCGGATTTGCTACCAGGACGAATGGTTAATCGTTGCTGACAAACCCTCCGGCATGCTGTCCGTCCCCGGAAAAACCGGACAAGAATCATTGCAGGAGCGTATGGAAAAGCAGTTTACACAAACGCTCTATGCCTGTCATCGTTTGGATATGGATACACGTGGTCTGATTGTTTTCGCCAAAGACATTCTGACGCAGAAAGCCATTCAAAGACAATTCGAAAACCGACAGACAAAAAAAAGTTATTTAGCGACTTTGATTGCGGGAGCCCCGATAAAAAGCCAAGGTGAAATCAACCTCCCGATTATGCCGGATTATTACGAAAGACCTCGTCAAAAAGTTGATTTTGAGCAAGGAAAAAGCGCACAGACTCTCTACGAAGTGCTGGAAACTACGCCCGAAGGAGAATGTCTGGTGCGTTTGACTCCCCTGACGGGTCGCACCCACCAACTACGCGTGCATTGTGCTCACCCTCAAGGACTTGGCCGTCCTATTAAAGGTGATTTTCTTTATGGCGGCGTACAAAGCAAGCCCGAATTTTGCGAACATCCCACCCTCCAACTGACGGCGGATTATCTCGCATTTGAGCATCCCGCCACCCACGAAAAAATTGAATTTAAATTATAAGATTATGAAAAGATTGATTTGCGTATTGAGTCTGACTCTTATCGCCATCAGCGCTTGGGCCGACTATCCCTCTCGAATCTTTATTGATGAACAAGACAGACACGTTCAAGGCATTGCCTATGACAATGTCAAAAATCACTTGTTCCTATCATTTACCACCAGTTTTGTCATAGCCAACCACGAGGGCGAAATCATCGGCAGCGTGGATAAGATTCACGGTCATCTGGGCGCCATGACTTTTGACAAGGAGAATCGAAAAGTCTATGCCTCTTTGGAAGAAAAAAATGACGCCATCGGTCGTTCCATCTCAAAAGGATTGGGGGCGAGTTTTTACACAGAATCGAACTTCTATATTGTTGAATTTGACGTAGATGCCATCAAAGGACGCAATGTTCCTTTCGAGAAAGTTGCCAAGAAAATCAAGGTCGATGAGGTCTTGAAAGATTATCAAGACTCCGTGCAAGTGGATGGGAAATGGTTGAAACACCGTTTTGGTTGTTCGGGCATGGATGGTATGTGCGTCGCTCCCGAATTCGGAAAAGTGGGTGGCAAAAACTATTTATATGTAGCCTACGGTATTTACTCTGACACCTTGCGCCACGACAACGATTATCAGGTCATCCTTCGCTATCAATTAAAAGACATACGAAAAGGGCTTGCCAAAAATCCCGAGCGTTATTTTGTGATGACGGGCAACACCGATTGGGGCGTTCAGAATATGGCCTACGACAGCGAGAATCACCAAATACTCCTATGCGTATATCACGGCTGGAAATCCCAATATCCCAATTACGACGTATTCTCTATCGATATGCATGAAAAGCCCTTCAAGGCACATTTGGAGCGCGTTCCCTATATCAAAGGCAAACAAAAACAAATGTCTGTCAAAAAGGCTTGGTTCTTCAAGCATGGCAGCACCGGTATATGCCAGGTGGAGAAAAATTTGTGGTATATCGCCATCAGCGCCCGCGTTATCGACCCTCAAACGGGTAAAAAACGCTATTCGAGCGATAATATTCTATACCGATGGACCGGAGAGGAAACTCCTTTCGTTGAAGTCGGACAAAAATAGAAATCCGCCTCTCTAAAGCTTCAAATCAGACAAAGTAGCGACAGGAAGCCCTTCTGCATTTGTGTGGGAGGGCTTTCCTATACCCAACACTATACAAGGGCATAAGGGTAACTGAAGAAACTGTTGAATCTGTTGCAACAAAGAGGGAGAAAAAGAAGTATACAAGCGGAGCGCCAATCCCATTTCCAGGGCCTTCAATTTCATATTTTGCACACACATTCCGAGTTGAAGCATATCCACAGAAGCGTGTTCAGAAGCCGGACACAAGAGAATATAGGAGGGCGCCATTTGTCCGGACAGCACAGCGGATTCGCTTGATCCGGACAGCGCAGTCCGCATCAAATTCAACTCCCCTTCTTCCCACACGAGGCGAAAGCGCAGCGTTCCGTTGGCTGCCCCCGACGCGGAGCGGGTATTGACCGACACAAGGGTATCCAATTGACGAGGATGAATCTTATACTGGTTATCAAATTCAAACTCCTGTATATCCTTAACGAGCAAATTATCCAAAGAAGCTTTCGGGGAAACTTTTTGAGTCTCTTTTCTTCCGAATACTTCCTCGTAGCGTTTCTCTAAATAATTATCCGCCATTTTAGCTATCCTTTTAATTATAGAATCATTGCACGACGCAAAAATAGCACAAATTTACCTTTCAATAAAGAGATATTTTTGTTAAATTTGTAGGATTTACAATTGAAACATCAAAGGACTTTATGAAACATTACGATGTCATCATCATTGGAGGCGGTATTACAGGAGCCGGATGTGCCCGAGATTGTGCGCTCCGAGGACTAAAAGTGCTGCTTTTGGAGCGATTTGACTTGACCAACGGAGCAACAGGACGAAACCACGGTCTGTTGCATAGTGGAGCACGCTACGCGGTTACAGATGCAGAGGCAGCCGCCGAGTGCATACGCGAAAACATGACCCTTCGCAAAATCGCCGCGCATTGCGTGGAAGAGACGGAAGGCCTTTTCATTACCCTGCCGGAAGACGATTTGAATTACCAAAAGAAATTCATAGAGTCCTGCCGCAATGCAGGAATCAACGCAGAGGCCATTGATCCCAAAGATGCCATCCGTATGGAGCCGTCCGTCAATCCCTCACTCATCGGGGCTGTCAAAGTACCGGATGGCGCTGTGGATCCGTTCAGATTGACCATCTACAATGCCTACGATGCCCAACTTCATGGTGCCGAAGTACTCACCTATCACGAAGTCACCTCCTTCATCAAAGATGACAGCGGCCGTATCGTCGGTGTCAAAGCCTTGAGCCATATTGACAAAAAAGAAAAAGAATTCTACGCTACGATTACGGTCAACGCCGGTGGCATTTGGGGTAGTCTGCTGGCTAAAAAAGCGGGCGCGACCGTCAATATGTTTCCTGCGAAAGGTGCGTTGCTGATTTTCGGACACCGTGTCAACAATGTGGTCATCAATCGTTGCCGTAAACCCGCAGACGCTGACATTTTGGTGCCGGGAGATACCATTTGTTTGATTGGAACAACGTCCACCCGCATTCCCATTGAAGAGTGCGACCACGTGCGTGTAACGCCTGAAGAAGCCGACCTGCTCTATAACGAAAGTATCAAATTGGCTCCCTCACTCGCCCAAACACGCATTTTGAGAGGATACGCAGGAGTACGTCCTTTGGTCGCTTCAGACGACGATCCGAGCGGTCGAAGCATCAGCCGAGGCATTGTTTGTCTGGACCACGAAACCCGTGACGGCATCCCCGGACTGATTACCATCACAGGAGGAAAATTGATGACCTACCGTCTGATGGCAGAAATGGCAACCGATATGGTGTGTCAAAAATTGGGAAATACGCAGAAATGTACGACGGCAACCACCCCGCTCGTAGGATCCGAATCCATCAAAGACAGCGCGAAAAAAGCGGACAGAAGCAGTCAGAAAGCAGCGTGGGGACGACACGGAAGCAACATTTCACAAATTGCTCACGACAATGCTTTTGATAACGCTTTGGCCTGTGAATGCGAAGTGGTGTCTGTGGGCGAAGTCAATTACAGTATTGATAAATTGGGCGCGAAAAACATCGTCAATGTACGCCGACGCACGCGTTTGGGCATGGGTACCTGTCAAGGCGAAGTTTGCGCCTGCCGCGCTGCCGGATTGATTGCCAAAGCCAATGGTTGCGCCGATAAAGCCAAGGAAGACCTTGCTTCTTTCTTGCAGGAACGCTGGAAAGGTATGTATCCTGTCACTTGGGGCAACACCGTACGCGAAGCTCAGTTTACATCCTATATCTACCAAGGATTGTGTGGAGTGGATGCTTACTATAAAAATAACCAGGATGAACATCCTGTATTGGAAAAGGAGAAATAGATATGAGATACGATACAATCATTATTGGCGGTGGATTGAGCGGACTGTGCTGCGGCATTGCTTTGGCTGAATCCGGTAAGAAATGCCTTATCATATCGCAAGGACAAAGCACCTTGAACTTTTCGAGCGGCAGTTTGGAATTTGCCGGAAACGACACAGAGACATCGTTTGAAACACTTCTCGCGCAACTCCCCGAGAATCATCCCTACCATAAAATAGGCGAACAGGCTCTCTTTATGCTTCGCGCGCAAGCCGCCGGACTCTTTGAAAGAGCCGGTATTGAAATGCACGCAGACATTCGTCACAATCATTGGCGCGTCACGCCTATGGGGTTATTAAAAGCCACTTGGATGAGCATGGACGAAATGGCACATTTCGAGGAAGAGAATCTGCCCAAAAAGGTATTGGTGGCCGGAATCAAAGGATTTTTGGACTTTAATGTAGATTTCGTCGCGTCCGGATTGGCCTCCAAGGGAATTCAAGCCCGTTCCTGCGAAGTGAGCGTGGCAGAAATCGAGCAATTGCGTGAAAATGCCAGCGAATTCCGCTCAGCGAATTTAGCCAGGGTTTTGGAGGGATATGCCATTGACCGTCTGGCTGAAGCCATCAACGCACAACTCAAAGACGAAGAATACATTTTACTTCCAGCCATTTTCGGATTGGAAAACGCCACCCCTGCCTACCGCATTTTAAGCAAATTGGACAGACCGGCTGCTTTTGTACCGACCATGTCCCCTTCCGTTCCGGGTATCCGCTTGCAGCAACTCTTAAAAAAACGCTTCCAAGCACTCGGCGGCACATTCATCAGTGGCGACAGCGTGATTTCAGCCGAAGTCCAGAACGGCAAAGTGATGAGTGTCACCTCAGAAAGACACAGCGACAGCAAATTCAGTGCAGATAAATTCATTTTTGCCTGTGGAAGTTTCTTCAGCACCGGACTCCGAGCCAGCAAAGAACGTATTTACGAACCCATAGCCAATTTGGATATGGAATATAAGGGCGAACATGGAGATTGGTTTAATCCCAACATTTATGGCGAGCAGCCCTATATGAGCTTTGGCGTCAAGACCGACAATCAATTCCACGTCTATTTGAAAGATGAAGTATTGAAAAACGCCTATGCCACAGGTCAAATGTTAGCGGGCAATTCTCCCTTGAAAACCCCTTGCATGGGCGGAATCAGTGCCATCAGCGGGCTTCATGTAGCCAACCTAATCATTAATGAGCAAGAAGATGAAAGACAATAGTTTCCAGGAATGTATCAAATGTACGGTCTGCACGGCATATTGCCCGATGGCCGCTGTCAACCCTTGCTATATAGGTCCCAAACAAGCAGGTCCTGACGGGGAAAGATACCGTCTCAAAGACAAAAAATTCTACGATTATGCCTTGAAATACTGCCTCAACTGCAAACGCTGCGAGGTAGCTTGTCCTTCCGGCGTTAAAATTGGAGATATTATCGCACGCGCCAAATTGGCCTCGGGCGAATGCAAACCGGGACTTCGCGAAATGATTTTGGCCAACACCGACATCATGGGTAGTCTGGCAGTTCCCTTCTCTCCCATCATCAACCCTGTCTTGAAATGGGATATTTCCAAGAAAATGATGGACGGAGTGCTGGGTATTGACCACCACCGCGAATTCCCCACTTACGCAAAAGAAACATTTGAAAGCTGGTACAAGCGCAAGGCTGCCAAGACACAAAAGAAATTTGACAAAAAGATATACTATTTCCACGGTTGCTATGCCAACTACAACTATCCCAAGCTATCGCAAGACCTGATAAAGGTACTTAATGCTTGTGGATACGGCGTTCAACTGTTGGACAAAGAGAAATGCTGTGGTGTTGCCTTGATTTCCAACGGTATGCAAAAACAGGCTACCCGTCAAGCCAAAACCAACCTCCGCTCCATTCGCAAAGCCGGCAGCGTGGTACTGACGACCAGTTCCACCTGCACCATGACGATGCGAGATGAATATCCTCACATCTTGGGACTTGACAACAGCGACGTGCGTGACAAGATCCAGATGGCCCTGAAATTCATCTTTGAAAAGGTGGATGCGGGTGAAATCAAATTGGCCTTCAAGAAAGACTATCAAAAGAAAATTGCCTACCATACGGCCTGCCACATGGAGAGATTGGGCTGGTGGATTTATTCGACCCAACTTCTCAAGATGATTCCCGGAGTTCAATTGGAGATTTTGGAAAGTTCCTGCTGCGGTATTGCCGGCACTTTCGGTTTCAAAAAAGAAAATTACGAATTCTCGCAAAGCATTGGCAGCAAACTCTTTGACAACATTCGCTACGCCAATCCCGACTATGTTGCCACGGAATGTGAGACCTGCAAATGGCAGATTGAAATGTCCACCGGATTCCAGGTTATGAATCCCATCTGTATTTTGGCGGATGCCCTGGACGTGGAAGAAACCCAACGCCTGAATCAAATACGCTAACCCCTTTTAGACAGATAAAACTATGGCTCGTTTTTTTGACCCTCCCCAGCCCAAGCCCCAATTGCCTGAAGAGAAGATTGATAAAGAATATAAATCCATGAGAATCAAGGTATTCATCGGCGCCTTTTTAGGATATGCCGGTTATTATCTGGTTCGTAAAAACCTTTCTTTGGCAGGGCCTGATATGATTGAAGAAGGCCTCTTGGACAAAGCCGGACTCGGTATTGCCATGTCGGCGGTATCCATTGCTTACGCTTTCAGCAAATTTATCATGGGTAGTATTTCCGACCGTTCGGACGCCCGTAAATTCCTCTGCGTGGGCCTTGTGTTGTCTGCCTTGGCTATGATTTGTACCGGCTTGCTTCCTTTTGGTAGTAATATAGCCCTCAATGTCAGTCTGATTTTCGCGTTGATGGCCGTTATCGGTTGGCTCTCCGGTATGGGGTGGCCTCCTTGCGGACGCATCATGGCGCATTGGTTCTCGCCCAACGAACGCAGTTTCAAAATGTCCGTATGGAACACTTCACACACCATCGGCAGCGGTTCCTTGGGACTTTTAGCCAGTTGGGGTGTCGTGGTATTTGGCAGCATGGGTATTGCCCAGACCTGGCGTGCCGATTTCATTGTTCCCGCCGCCGCAGCCATCCTCATTGCCCTATTCTGCTGGTGGGCTTTGCGTGATACGCCCGAATCATGCGGACTCCCCTCTGTCAATGATTGGAGAAAGGATTATTCCGGCGTTAAGACCAAAGGACAAGCCGGCGAAAAACTTCCCTTTAAGGTCCTTTTCGTAGATTATGTCTTGAAAAATAAATTGCTTTGGGTGGTCGCTTTCAGCAATGTCATGGTATATATGGTCCGCTACGGAATTGGCGATTGGGCGCCTACCTACCTGCAAGAGTGCGGCATTATGGATAAAGCTGAAAGTAAATTGGCCTTCTCCATTCATAACTATGTAGGTGCCATCGGTACCATTGCCTGCGGTTGGGCTTCCTCCAAATTCTTCAAAGGACGTTGCGCTCCGATGAACGTATTTTGTATGATGGCGGTCTTTGTCGGCGTTCTTTTATATTGGCAAGCCGGTAATATCGCTGGCGCATTGGCTCCTGATTCTGCCAGTGCCATTACCCTCACCAAGACTTTGATTTATGCTGCGCTGATTCTGATTGGATTCTTCATTTACGGACCTGTGGCCCTCATCGGCATTCAAGCTCTCAACCTGGTTCCTAAAAATGCGGCTGGAACGGCTGCCGGTTTCGTGGGACTTTTCGGTTACTTATTTGGAGACTCATTGCTGTCCAAAATTTTCGTAGGAGGCGTGGTGGAATCCACCAACTGGGACACAGCCAACCTGGTATTTGTCATTGGCGCCATTGTGGGCGTGGTTCTCTGTGCGCTTATGTGGAAGAGTGAGAAGAAACTGGCATAATGACGGCTTTTGAAGATTTTATTCTCCAACACCAAGATGAGGATATCAACCAACTGCTATTAAGGAAAGAAAAGTATGCTGGTATAGATATCACATTGGCTGTCAATACGATACTGACAAGAAAAAAACTAAAGGACAAAGTACCGAGCTTTTATCGGTATGCCTCTTTGGTCTATCCCACCCGTCTGTCCGGTGAACAATGTTCCAGCGAAAACACCGCTCTGTATAAAGCGCAAATTGCCGCCTCCAAAGTCCCCCATTTTCGTCTGGCAGATTTAAGTGGAGGATTGGGAGTGGACTGCTGGGCATTTGCACAAGAAGGCGAAGAAATCTTGCATAACGAAAGAAATCGAGCACTTTCCGAAGCCGTCCAAGCAAACTTCAAGACATTAGGCATTGATAATTGCCGTTTTAGCTGCAAGACAGTTATTGGCTCCGAAAAGAAGCTTGATATGGGCGACAATGAGGCCTGTATCGCCGAAATTCTCGCTGATTTTCAAGCAGATATACTATTTTTAGACCCGGCGCGACGAGATACTCAAGGCGGTAAAGTTTTCCGATTGGAAGATTGTTCTCCCAATGTCTTGGCCCTCAAAGATGAGTTATTCCAACACGCGCGCTATCTCTTTCTTAAACTCTCCCCCATGGCTGACATTCACGCCATCTGCGAATCATTAGGCCCTCAATGTCAGGAGGTTTATGTCATTGGAAGTCAGAATGAATGTAAAGAACTGCTAATCTGGCTGGATAGAGAACATACAGGAGAATACCGGATCACCGTTCGGGAGTCGGAAAATGAATTTTGTTTCAGCCCCGAAGAAGAAAAAGCCGCTACAATACTAAAAGCCAAGGACTTAAAAGAAATCAAAGAAGCCGAATGTCTGTTTGAACCCAGCAAGGCGGTGCTAAAAAGCGGTGCCTTCAAATTGTTGTGTCAGCGTTTTGGCCTGAAAAAGTTAGCGGACAGCACCCATATTTATATAGGAAAGACCGAAGAGATTCCCCTTTCGCTTGGAAAATGCCATCGAATTGAACTATGTTTGCCTTTCGGCTCGCGCACCATCAAGGAAATCGGAAAAGAATATCCCTCTGCCGACGTAAGTGCTCGCAATCTTCCCTTAAGCAGCGATGAACTGAAAAAACGCCTGGGTGGAAGAAAAACAAAAGGAAAAGGTGGAGAGGGAAAACATATCTTTGCCTTGGCCTGTGAAAGCGCGTGCGGCGAAAAAGAAAACCTGCTCTTTGTCACTCAAACATTTCGTCGCGGAAATTCACCAGATAAAGTTTCCGAGTTGCACGTGTAAAAGCGGTGTAGAGCCATTTCAGGTCATCTACAGAGATTTCATCTGCCCAAAAAGGATTGTCAATAAATACGCATTGCCACTGACCGCCCTGGGATTTATGGGCAGTAATGGCGTTGGCATATTTAAGTTGAAGAGCATTGAAATAGTCATCTTCCTTGACCTTCTCAAAAATCTTCTTTTTCGTCTTAAAAACCTGTGACCAATCGGCATAAACGCCTTGATAGAGTTGCTGCTGTTGGATATCACTCAGGCAAGCCGACTCGGAATCCAAGGTATCCAAAATGACTTTTGCTCTAATTTCCTGGTCATTATAATCGGGAAAGACCAAGCGCGCAGTTGCAAAATGAAGCCCATAGCGTTCTTCAAAAGAAGAGATATTCTGCAATTTGGCCGTATCACCGTTAGCTATATAGTCAAGCGCCTCAATATTTTCCACATACTTATAATTGTTCTTGACTATCATCAATTTATCATCCCTGACCAGACGCTCTTCCTTGAACTGAACCATGGAACGGATACCGGCATTATAACGGTTCGCCCTTTTATTGGAACGGCAAATAATGATGGTTTCATCCTCTCCGTAACGTTCATAAGCCTGCGTAATGCTATCAATCAACTCTCCGCCACTGATACGTTCTACATCCTGAAAACCCTCCAGCTCCAGACGAGGCATATCCCCTTGATTTACAATCGCATGACGGATAAGGGTAGCATTATGAAGAATACCAGATTCTTTTTGCTGACGTATCACCGTAGTCAGGCAGGCAAAACGCTGCGCGCCCATAAAGCGCATGACCTCTTCGGACAAAGAAGGAGAAATATCC
>CAJGBW010000041.1 GCA_904501835.1 uncultured Bacteroidales bacterium | reverse complement strand
TTGTGGATGACAAGGGAAATGACTTCTTCAAATCGTTGGGTTTGTAATCCTACTTCCGGACAAAAAGAATCGATAATTCGTATAGCAGATAGAGCGGGGTGAACACCACCAATAGGGTGATGGGATCCCCGCTCGGCGTTATGATGGCCGAGAGAATCAGCATGGCGGCAATGGCGTGGCGGCGGTATTTTTTCAGGCCGTTTTTGTTTACAAGCCCCATGCGCCCCAAAATCCAGATGAGTACGGGTAGTTCGAAGCAGATGCCGAAGCAGAAGACAACGGCGTTGAATAATTGGATGTAGGAGTTGAGGTTGATTTGGTTCTCGATCAACGAGGAAAGCTCATAGTTGGCAAGAAAATGAAAGGTGAGGGGGAAAATAATCCCTATGCCGATGGCGCAACCGATGTAAAACAAAATGCCGCCGGATAAAAAGGCAAAGCAGGTCGTCTTTTTTTCGTTGGGATAGAGGGCGGGGCGTACAAAGCGCCAGATTTCATACAGTATGTAGGGTGCTGCCGCCAGTAATGCGAGGTAAACGGCCAGGCGGATATGGGTGGTGAATTGGGAGGCTATCTGAATGTTAATCAGTTGCAGAGATTCCTCCTGGGCGGCTGCCAGAATGAGATTTTCAAAAATCCAGGGTAGAAAAATGAAGGCGGGAATCAGGCAAAACAAAAAGGCGGCCAGCATACGAAAGATGCTCCACCGCGCTTCTTCTAAATGTTCCCAAAAGGTCATTCTTTCTCGCTCGTCTCGCTGTCGCTTGCCTTCTCGCAAGTTTTACTGTCGCTTGTGTTCTTGTTTTCGTCTTTCTCGTTGAGGCCGTCTTTGAAACTTTTTACGCCTTTACCGAGTCCTTTCATGAGTTCGGGAATTTTCTTTCCGCCGAAAAGGAGTAAGATAACCAAAGCAATGATGACGATTTCGCCGATTCCGATGTTCATGAACAAAAGATTTCTCATAATATTGAAATGTTTGTTTCGCAAATGTAGTTAAATTTTCCTATATTTGTGAGTTATGACAGGAATTTTCGATTCAGGTGTGGGTGGGCTATCCGTTCTGCGGGAATTGCTCAAGCTTCTTCCCGGGGAGTCGTATCTCTATTTCTCTGATAATGCGCATAGTCCTTATGGGGATAAGACGGGGGATTTTGTCCTCCAGCGGAGTCGTGCCATCGTGTCTGATTTGATCGAACAAGGTTGTAAAATCATCGTAGTGGCATGTAATACTGCGACCTCTGCCGCTATTTCTCAACTTCGTCAAGAATTTGATGTTCCTTTTGTGGGGATGGAACCTGCCATCAAACCTGCGGTGTTGAAGACGCGCAGTGGAGTGGTAGGGGTTTTAGCGACGGCCGGTACACTTAAAGGGGAAAAATACCACACGACGCGTGATCGTTATGCCGAAGGTGTTGCTATTGTGGAGCATGTGGGACGTGGTTTTGTGGAATTGGTTGAGCAAGGACGCCTGTCAGGACCGGAGGTGGAAAAAGTGGTGGCGGAAAGTGTTGCGCCGTTGGTGGAGGCCGGTGCAGATGCGCTGGTGATGGGTTGTACTCATTATCCTTTCCTGTCAGATGTGATTCAAAAAGTGGCTTCTTCTTTATCTCCGACTACCGAATTTTCCATTATTGATCCGGCGTCCGCAGTGGCCCGTCGTTTCTTGTCCCTGCGTCAGAAGCAGGAGGATTACAACCCTCAATGGGAGCAAAAATCCGGCGATTATCAGGTACAGTTTCAGGCTAGCGGTTCGGATGAAAATCTCCGTAGATTGTATGAATTATATGTGTTAAATCAATAACCCTATGAAAACATTTTTTCGTTTTATTTTCTTTGCGCTTGTCGCATTGTGTTTTGCGAGTTTTTTAGTATCACCCAAAAAATCTGACCATAAGGAGGCTATTGTAGAGAGAATACGCGAGGTGGCTCCCGAGGATAACGAGTGGGTGCAGTTTGGCAGTGCAATCGGAGGAGCCTTTTACGAACTTTCTTTGGATAGTCGTTTGACTATCGAGGATTATGGTGTTGTGAATTTCGGCGTGATTGATGAAGAAGAAAAGGTTTCTATCGGTGTGTTGGGCCGTGTGTTTGTGCTCAAAAAAGCCGAGTTGCTAGAGGCTTTGAAATAGATAGGATTTGCAATTCGTAAAAAAGTATAAAAACGCAAAAACTTTTTTTGACTTTTTAGAATTTCTGGTGGAGTGACCTTTATCTTTGCATCGGTCCGTTTTTCCGCCGCGATATTGTTTTTTTATTGAAATAACCGTATCTTCGTGGGATTTTGGACCGTTTGAGGTCTCATGATAAATTTGACAATTCAAACTTTAAAAACTATTAAAAATGAGTAACAAAAAAAGCAACGTTTTCGCCATTGCGATTATGTTTTTCCTGTTTGCGATGATTGCTTTCGTAACAGGTCTTCAGAACCCTATGGGTCTTATTGCCAAAGCACAGTTCGGTGCTAATAACTTGATGTCCCAGTTGGGTAATGCGGCTAACTTCATCGCTTACGCTTTCTTGGGTTTGCCTGCTGGTTTCCTTCTTAAAAGAAAGGGATACAAATTTACCGCTTTGGCGGCTGTAACCATCGGTTTTGTAGGTGTAGGTATCTCTTATTTGTCCGGTGTTTTGGGAAGTTTCCCTGTTTATTTGTTGGGTGCTTTTGTTTCCGGTTTCTCTATGTGTATGTTGAATACCGTTGTGAACCCTATGTTGAACACCCTCGGTGGTGGTGGAAACAAAGGTAATCAGTTGATTCAGTTGGGTGGTTCTTGCAACTCTATTGCTGCCACCATCGCTCCTGTGTTGGCCGGTTATTTGATCGGTGAGGTGACTGAACAGACCAAGGTGGCTGACGTAAACCCTGCTCTCTTCATTGCAATGGCCATCTTCGCACTTGCTTTCGTTATCATTTTCTTCTCACAGATTCCTGAGCCCGAGTTGGAGGCAGCTGCCCAGAGCGAGAGCGTAGAGGAGGAGAATACCATCGCAAGCATCAAAGGTGCTATCTCTCACAAGAACCTTGTATTCGGTATTATCGCCATTTTCTTGTATGTAGGTATTGAGGTGGGTATTCCTAACGTAGCCAACCTTTATATGACCTCTGCGGACGGTTTGGGTATGGCAACGGGTGTTGCCGGTACCATCGTAGGTGCTTATTGGTTCTTGATGCTTTGCGGCCGTTTGATCGGTGGTGCCATCGGAGCGAAGGTTTCCAGCCGTACAATGATGACTGTGGTAAGCAGTGTTGCTATTTTGTTTATTTTGGCCGGTATGTTCTTGCCCAGCTCAATGACTATGTCTCTTTTGGGTGCCAATGTTCCCGTGGCTATGTTGTTCTTTGTTCTTTGCGGTCTTTGTACTTCCGTTATGTGGGGTGCTATCTTTAACTTGGCCGTTGAGGGATTGGGTAAATATACTTCCATTGCATCCGGTCTTTTCATGGTAATGGTATGTGGTGGCGGTATCGTTCCCCTTGTTCAGGGTGCCGTAGCTGACTTCGCTGGATATATCAATAGCTACTGGGTATTGATTGCAGCCTTGCTTTATATTTTGTGGTTTGCCCTTGCTGGTTCAAAAGTAAAAGAAGCGTAAGGAGATGGAAAAGAACTATGTAGTAGGTGTCGATGTGGGTGGACAGACCACCAAAATCGGCGTAGTGGATGCAGAGGGACAGGTTTTGACCCAGACTGTCATTCGTTCTGATATTTTTGGTTCTGACGATATCCTTTATCTGAAGACCTTGGCTGAGGCTATTAAAAAAGTGGTGGCCGAGTCTGGTAAGGATGGTCAGATTCGCGGTGTCGGAGTCGGTGCTCCCAATGGTAATTATTACAACGGTACGATTCAGAATGCTGTGAATTTGGCTTGGGCTTCCGGTAAGACGGTGGAGTTTTCCAAAGTACTTTCAGAATTTTTGGATGGCATTCCTGTTGCGCTTACCAATGATGCCAATGCGGCTGCTGTTGGCGAGATGATTTATGGTGCAGCCAAAGGAATGAAGAACTTCATTATGATTACTTTGGGTACCGGTGTTGGTAGCGGAATTATTATCGATGGCAAATTGGTCTATGGTCACGACGGTTTTGCCGGTGAACTTGGACATACTTGTGCCGTTCGTGGTGGCCGTGCTTGTGCTTGTGGACAGAAAGGTTGTTTGGAAACCTACTGCTCAGCCATGGGTGTGGCTCGTACTGCCAAAGAATGGTTGGAGACGCGCAGCGAGCCTTCTTTGTTGCGTAATGTAGAAAATATCACCTCCAAGGACGTGTATGATGCTGCCAAGTTGGGCGATAAATTGGCGTTGGAGATTTTTGACTATACAGGTACCATCCTCGGTCAGAGTCTTGCTAATTTTATTGCTTTTAGCGCACCTGAGGCCATTGTTCTCTTCGGAGGCTTGGCTCGTTCCAAAGAATTCTTGACAGAGCCTATCCTGAAAGCCATGAACGAAAATGTCGTTCACATGTGGAAAAACAAAGTTAAATTGGTTTATTCTTCCTTGAAAGAATCTGATGCGGCTATTTTGGGTGCGTCAGCTCTTGCTTGGGATTTTTAATCTTGAAGGTATGAAGATAGCGATTTGCAACGACCACGCCGGGGTTGAATTTAAGCAAAATATTGTGGCCTACCTGGTTGCCAAAGGCTATGAAGTAGTGAATTTCGGCACCGATACGACGGATAGCATGGATTATCCGGATGTTGCTCATCCCCTGGCGGAAGCGGTGGTTGCCGGTGAGGTGGATTTGGGTATAGCGCTTTGTGGAACCGGTAACGGTATGGCCATGACGCTGAATCATCATTCCGGTATTCGAGCCGGACTTGCTTGGAGTGAAGAGATAGGACGTCTGGTAAAGGCGCATAACAATGCGAATGTACTGGTGCTTCCTGCCCGTTTCATCCCTTATGAAGAGGCGGAGAAAATTGTTGAGAAATGGTTGTCAGAGCCTTACGAGGGCGGACGCCATCAAAATCGCGTAAACAAGATTGAAAAATAATCAGGAAATAGAGAGAAAGTTTCTTGTGCGGGGGGACTACAAGGCCTACGCAAGTAGTTCCTCCCGTATCAAGCAAGCGTATATCTGTGCTTCCCGCGGGAATACAACCCGTGTCCGTATTCGAGACGATAAAGCGTATTTGACGATTAAAGGCCCCTCGTTGGGGATCAGTCGTTTCGAGTGGGAAAAAGAAATCAGCCTTGAAGATGCCCAAAGTTTGATGAGCTTATGTGCAGGCGCCTATATTGATAAGACGCGTTATCTGGTTCCTTTCGGAGGGCATATTTTCGAGGTCGATGAATTTTACGGGGACAATGAAGGACTGACTTTGGCAGAGGTGGAATTATCCTCTGAAAATGAAGTTTTCGAGCGTCCCGAATGGTTGGGAGAGGAGGTTTCCTCCGATCCTCGCTACAGAAATTCGCAATTATTGTCGAACCCTTACAGAAAATGGTAAGTATGGAAGACTCTATACAGGTCATTGAGCACCGCAAAAAAAGACGTACTTTGCTTTTTCTCCTGCAAGTGGCAGCGAGAATGGTTTTCCCTGATTTTACATTGAGGGTTAGGTACGACTTGCCGCGAGGGTATTATTGCGAGTTCTGTCAGCATACTTTGGATGCACGTGCGAAACCCAAAGTAAAGTTGATTAAAATGTCCGACATCTTGCGCCTGAAACAAAAGATGAAGGAATTAAAAGAGGGGGATTACCCCATCAATCTGGAACTGGTGTCAAAGGAAGAGGCGATGAAAATTTTTATGTCGCAATTCCAACCTGACAAAGCAGAATTGATTCGCACGCTCTCGGTTGATTTCTGTCGCATATACTCCTTGTGCGGTGTGAGAGATACCCAACATATAGAATTGCTCCCTTCAACAGGCGGGGTGGGCGATTTTGATATCAATTCTTTCGCGGACGGCTTCTGTTTGCGCTATGAAGCTTACGGAGATGGCGGTCTTTTGCCGAATTATTCTCAAACGAAAATTGCGGAAGCCTTGCGTGGACATTCCCGTTGGAGTGAGTCTTTGGGGGTCAATGATGTGGGAACGCTCAATCGACTCATTCAACTGGATAAGACTTCGATTCTTATCAATCTTTGTGAGGCGCGGCACGAAAGAATGTACGCGGCCATCGCGGATGAGATTTATGCCCATAGGGATTCTGCCAAAGTAATTTTTATAGCAGGACCTTCTTCCAGCGGAAAGACGTCCAGTTCCCTTCGCATCGCGCAACAGTGCCGCATTTTGGGCTTGAATCCCAAAGTGATAGAGCTGGATAATTATTTTGTGGACCGCGAATTTACCCCGCGGGACGAAAATGGGGAGTACGATTTTGAATCTCTTGGCGCCATGCAGATAGATTTGCTGAACCAGCAATTGGAAAGTCTGCTTGCCGGAGAAGAAGTTGAAATTCCCCGCTACGATTTTGCTACAGGCAAATCACTCTTCGAGGGCAATAAAATGCGTCTTGAAGAAAACGATATCCTGATTATGGAGGGAATTCACGCCTTGAACCCCCAGATGGTTCCCGGCATAGATTCTTCCAAAATTTTCAGGGTGTATGTATCGGCATTGACTTCGTTGAATATCGACGAAAACGTGAATGTATCCACCAGCGATATGCGACTTTTGCGTCGTATCGTCCGTGATAATCGCGTGCGTTCAGTCAGTCCGGAAGGTACGTTGTCGCGATGGGGCAGCGTGCGAAGAGGGGAGAATCGCAATATCTTCCCTTTCCAGGAGAACGCCGATGCCTATTTTAATTCGGCCTTGCTGTATGAGCTTCCTTTGTTGAAGTATTATGCAGAGCCTTTGTTGCAGAAGATTGAGCCGTCTTCTCCGGTCTATGCCGAGGCGCAGCGATTGCTCAACTTCTTGTCTTATGTGGTTGCCATCGACCCGAAAGACATTGATACAATCCCTCCTATGAGCATTATCAGAGAGTTTATTGGAGGCCAATGTTTGATAAGATTTTGAAAATAATATAAGATTAAAATACTATGGCAAAAGAAAAAGATAATGCCGAAATCAATGCGGCGAAACTCAAAGCCTTGCAGGCGACGATAGATAAAATTGAAAAAGATTACGGTAAGGGTACCATTATGAAATTGGGTGATCAGCCCAAATGGGATGCCGCTGTTATTCCGAGTGGCTCCATTGCCTTGGATTATGCCTTGGGTATCGGTGGATATCCCCGTGGTAGAATCATTGAAATTTATGGTCCCGAATCCAGTGGTAAGACAACTCTTGCCATTCACGCAGTAGCACAGGCACAGAAAGCCGGCGGTATTGCAGCCATTATTGATGCAGAGCACGCTTTTGACCGCGCTTATGCAAAGAATTTGGGTGTCAATCTGGATACTTTGTTGATTTCACAGCCCGACAATGGTGAGCAGGCGCTTGAAATTGCGGATAACTTGATCCGTTCCGGCGCCATTGATATCATCGTGGTGGACTCTGTTGCCGCTTTGACCCCGAAAGCCGAGATTGAGGGTGAGATGGGCGATAACAAAGTGGGTTTGCACGCCCGTTTGATGAGCCAGGCGTTGAGAAAATTGACGGCCAATATCAGCAAGACCAATACCTGCTGTATTTTTATCAATCAGTTGCGTGAAAAAATCGGCATTATGTTCGGCAATCCCGAGACGACTACCGGTGGTAATGCCTTGAAATTCTATGCTTCCGTTCGTCTGGATGTACGCAAGACTACCCAGCTCAAAGATGGAGATGAGGCGCTTGGTAACCGCACCCGTGTGAAGATTGTGAAGAATAAGATGGCTCCTCCTTTCAAGAAAGCCGAGTTTGATATCGTATATGGTGAAGGTATCAGCAGACCCGGTGAAATTTTGGATTTGGCTGTGGAGATGGATATCATTCACAAGAGCGGAAGCTGGTTTAGCTACAATGACAGCAAGTTAGCACAAGGTCGTGAGGCGGTAAAACAATTACTCGCAGACAACGATGAACTTTGTGCAGAATTGGAAGAAAAGATCAGAGTGAAATTACAGGAATCTCATGAGTAAAATTATATTGACAGGAGACCGCCCTACCGGACGTTTGCATATTGGACATTATGTAGGCTCATTGCGACGTCGTGTAGAATTGCAGGAGAGTGGAGAGTTTGACAAAATTTTTGTCATGATTGCGGACGCGCAGGCGCTTACCGACAATGCAGATAATCCTGAAAAAGTGCGCCAGAACATTGTAGAGGTGGCTTTGGATTATCTGTCTTGTGGCTTGGATCCCGAAAAGACTACCTTGTTTATCCAGTCGCAAATCAGCGAACTTACCGAATTGACCTTTTTCTATATGAATTTGGTGACGGTGCAGCGCTTGCAGCGAAATCCAACCGTAAAACAGGAAATTGTTTTGCGTGGTTTTAGCGAGAATGAGGGGGATGAAAATGCCAATAAAAGAGGTATCCCGACCGGATTTTTCACCTATCCTATCAGTCAGGCCGCTGATATTACGGCATTCCGTGCGACCACGGTTCCTGTCGGTGAGGACCAGGAACCTATGATTGAGCAGACGCGTGAGATTGTGCGTAAATTCAACTCTACCTATGGTGAGACTTTGGTGGAGCCCGAAATTATGTTGCCGGACAATGCGGCTTGTTTGCGTCTTCCCGGAACGGATGGTAAGGCCAAAATGAGCAAATCTTTGGGCAACTGTATCTATTTGTCTGACCCCAGCGAGGTGGTGCGTAAAAAAGTGATGGGTATGTATACAGACCCTACCCACCTTCGTGTAGAGGATCCCGGACATGTGGAGGGTAATACTGTATTTACTTATTTGGATGCTTTCTGCAAGCCGGAACATTTTGCTATGTTCTGGCCGGAATACAATAGTCTTGATGAGGTCAAAGCGCACTATCAGCGTGGTGGTTTGGGCGATGTCAAGATTAAGAAATTCTTGTTTAATGTCTTGGATTCCACCCTGGAGCCTATTCGTCAGCGTCGTGCCGAGTTGGAAAAAAACATTTCCTATGTGTTTGACGTGTTGAAAAAAGGAAGCGACGAGGCCCGTGAGGTGGCAGCCCAGACTTTGATAGATGTCAAAAAGGCTATGCGTATCAACTATTTTGATGCGGATGTGTTGGCCGATTTGATTCAGCAATTCAACAATAAAGCCGAATAATTCTTTGCCAATTCCTTGGTAATTAAATGAATAGGGAGATGGGAGAAAAGAAGAAACTCTTGGGGCTTTCTTTGGAACAACTCAAAGAACTTGTTTTGCAAGAAGGCCTTCCTGCATTTACAGCCAAACAATTAGCGTCTTGGCTTTATACGCACAAGGTTTCTTCTTTTGATGAAATGACCAACCTCTCCAAACAAGCCCGACAAAAACTGTCGGAGCGTTATGAGGTGGGCTTGACTAAGTATTCCGCCTGCTTTACTTCGAAGGATGGTACGAAAAAGTATCTTTTCCCTGTTCGTGAAGGCGAGGTGGTGGAGGCAGTCATGATTCCCGACGGGGATAGGGCGACGCTTTGTGTAAGCAGTCAGGCCGGTTGTAAAATGGGTTGCCGTTTTTGCATGACAGGTCGCGGCGGCTGGCATGGGAATTTGTCTGCGGCTGATATTTTGTCTCAATTTTTTGCCATTGACGAGGCGGCTGTGCTGACCAATGCCGTGTTTATGGGCATGGGTGAGCCTTTTGATAATTATGAGGTAGTTTCGTCCGTCTTGACAGTATTGACAGCAGATTGGGGGCTGGCTTGGAGTCCCAAACGTATTACCGTTTCGACCATCGGTGTCTTGCCTGTGCTTAAGCGCTTTTTGGATGAGCACAAATGTCATCTGGCAGTCAGTCTTCATAATCCCTTTCCGCAGGAGCGTGCCGAGATGATGCCCGTTCAAAAAGCGTGGGATATCAAGGAAATTTTATCATTGATTCGAACTTATGATTTTACGGGGCAGCGTCGTGTCAGTTTTGAATATACGATGTTTGCTTCGTGGAATGATGATAAACGCCATGCGGACGCGCTGGCCCGTCTGCTTCGTGGATTGGAATGTCGTGTCAATCTGATTCGTTTCCATAAAATCCCGGATTTTCCTTATTCTACTACTCCGGATGTGGTTATGGAGGCATTTAAAAATCGCTTGATTGCCAATGGTATTACCACTACGATTCGCAGTTCAAGAGGGGAGGATATCTTTGCTGCCTGTGGCTTGTTGGCCGGCGAGCACAAGGATAAGACTTTGTCTTCAAAGTAGTTGCAGATGGATACTAAAATTTTATCTCGTATGCAGGCGCTTTGTTCTCGTCGAGAGTACTGTAGTGCTGATATTGTCCGTAAATTAACAACGTCTTCCCGTGCTTGTGCCTCTCGTACCGCTGCCGCTGGATCTTCCGCTGCAGTGCCCCCTCCTTTGACTTCCGATCAAATTCAAGAGATACTCTCCGCACTGAAAAAAGACAAATTTTTGGATGATGCGCGTTATGCCCGTGCTTTTGTTCGGGATAAGTCCGTTTTGTCGGGGTGGGGTGCTCGAAAAATCCGTTGTGCCTTAATGGCAAAAGGACTCGATGAGCAAGTAATAAACCAGGCTTTATCCTCTTTGGACGAAGAGCAAGTGCAGGAGCGTATGGAGAAAGTCTTGTCGGTGAAGCACAAAAGCCTGAAAAATGATCCCAAAGTCCGAGAGAAACTCATCCGTTTCGGGCTGTCGCGCGGCTATGCTTATGATGAGCTTGCAGATTGTGTTTCTCGCTTGTTATCCTATTGTGAATCAGAGGGTTGATGCGTAACGCGGTAGCGGAATTTCAGACTGCTGTTCCCATCCGGAAAAAGCTTTCTGTCTTCTTGTATGAATCCAAGTTGGGCGTAGGTCTCGCCTGTAAAATATTTTTCCGGGGCGTAGGCCATTACATCATCGGGCTTGTGTTCAGCAATAAAATGTTTCAGCAGTTTACTCATCCCTCCAACGACCCTCGTACCTTCTAGTGAAGCGTAGCGTACCCATTCGTAGGATCGGTATTCCCGTCCTTCCTTTTCCCATTTTCGCGCCGAAGAAAAAGTGGCTACAGCGACCAATGGTTCTGTCGCATCCGGTATGTTTGTTTCATACAGACACTTTTTCCCGCGTACCTGATAAAGTCCATAACGATAGCGGCAGGCTGCATCACCGTAGAGATGATGACGGCGAAGAAATTCAGCGGCCTCTTCTTTAGAAATCGCTTTTACTTCGCAGTTGCGGGCAAATATGCTTATAAAATGTTCGGGGGTACTCATATTGACCCGCAAATTTAAGATTTTTTTATATCTTTGTTAGATGTAAATGTCTAATACAAAATGAAAAAAGTCTTTATTTCTACTTTGTTAGCCTGGATGGTTCTGATGAGCCCCTTGAGTGCGATAGCACAAAACGAGGCTACGACTACTTCGAACGAGAATTTTCCTAAATTATCAGCAGATAATATCAAGGAAATCATTTCTTTAATGACCATTGAAGAAAAGGCATCTCTGATTATAGGTACCCGTTCCAAGACCTTTGACGGTGTGGGATATACCAAATTGTATGTGCCCGGAGCTGCTGGAACAACCCTTCCGATTCCACGTTTGGGAATTCCCGCGGTGGTTTTGGCGGATGGCCCTGCCGGCGTGCGAATTTTGGACAGACCTTGTACCAAATTCCCCATTGGAACCTCATTGTCTTCTTCTTGGAATCCCGAGTTGGTAAAACAGGTGGGAGCGGCTATGGGAAATGAGGTGAAAGAATACGGTGTGGATGTTCTTTTGGCACCCGGTGCCAACATTCATCGTAACCCTCTCTGTGGACGTAATTTCGAATACTATTCAGAAGATCCTGTATTGACCGGTGAAATTGCGGCAGCCTATATCAATGGCGTGCAGAGTCAAGGTGTCGGAACCTCATTGAAGCATTTTGCTGTCAACAGTCAGGAATTGAACCGTCTTTATCTTGATGCCCGTGTGGGAAAACGCGCCTTGCGTGAAATTTATCTTAAAAACTTTGAGATTGCGGTGAAAAAGTCCTCTCCTTGGACGATTATGACCTCATATAATTATATAAATGGTGTGTACGCCGCAGAAAATCATGAACTCGCAACCCGTTTGTTGCGCGAGGAGTGGGGCTATGACGGAGCTGTTATGACAGACTGGGGAGCCGGATATGATGCAAGTGCCATTGTGGCGAGTGGAAATGATATGATTCAGCCCGGTTCTGATACCCACTATAAGCGTATTGTTGCTTCCGTGAAGGATGGTTCTTTGAGTATGGAGGCTGTGGATAAAGCGGTAGAAAACATTTTGAAACTGGTGGTGAAATCACCCCGTTTTTCTTCGTATGCTTATTCCAACAAACCGGATTTGGAGAACAATGCCAAAGTGGCCCGCCAGGCAGCTGCTGAAGGTATGGTGTTGTTGAAAAACGATAAAAATACCCTGCCTCTTGGCGCTCAGGAAGTGGTTTCCCTCTTTGGTGTGGCTTCCTATTCTTTCTTGACCGGTGGTACAGGCTCCGGTGATGTGAATGGCTCCTATACCGTGGATTTGAAACAGGGCTTGAGCAATCGTGGCTACAGTTTGGATGCCAACGTGGACGCTTATTATAAGGATTATATGGATTATGAGAATCAGCGTTGTGCCATGATTGATGCAAATAAATCCAAATGGTATATCGATGCGGAGCGTCCCATTGAATCCGTTCCTTATCAAGTGATTGAAAAAGCGGCCCAGACCTCCGATAAAGCCATTATCACGATTGGCCGCGTATTTGGTGAAGGAAAGGATCGTAGTTATACCTTCAGTTATTGTCTTTCTGATTTTGAACAGAAATTGATTGATGCCTGTTCAAAGGCTTTCCATAAGCAAGGGAAGAAATTGATTGTCGTGCTGGATGTCGGCGGTATTGTGGAAATGACTTCTTGGCGCGATAAAGTGGACGCCGTGTTGGTAAGTTGGTTGCCCGGTTGCGAGGGTGGTAATGCAATTGCTGATGTGCTTTCCGGCGACCAGAACCCTTCAGGAAGACTTCCTATGACGATTCCTTATAACTATTATGACGATCCGACCGCGGAAAGTATTCCTCAGATTTATGCGGATAAACCTTATAATTACTCCCACTATCGTCGCAATTTGGGAGCAGATTTCAAGAAACGCTATGAAATTCCCAATGTGGATTATGTGAATTATAAAGAGGGCGTTTTTGTGGGCTATCGTTATTATGTAAGCAAAAAGGTGAAGACGGCTTATCCTTTCGGATTCGGTTTGAGTTATACGGATTTCAAATATTCGGATATGAAAGTTGAGCAGGTTGAAAACAATTGCGTGGTGCGCCTGACGGTTAAGAATGAAGGAAAATATGCAGGTAAAGAGGTGGTGCAGCTCTATGTAAAAGCTCCTGGAAAGGATATGGAGAAGCCCGAGAGAGAATTGAAATCCTTTGCAAAAACTACTTGTTTGCAGCCTGGTGAGAGTCAGCAAGTCGAACTGGTGGTGCCGATATCTGATTTGGCTTCTTATGATGCGTCCCGCAATGGTTGGGCCACGGAAAAAGGAAGTTATCAGTTTATCGTGGCTAAAAATGCAGAAACCCCTGTTTGCAAGTGCGCCGTGAAGATTCAGGAGGCGGCTTTCGTGCCGACACAGGACCTTTTCTCTGTAGAATCCCTTTTTATTGAATAGAAGTAAGAGATTTTTAACATTTGACTGCAAAAAAACCTTAAAAAGTTTTGCAGAATTAAAAAAGGTTTGTATCTTTGCAGCCCGTTTGAGAAAGACGGGATATAAAATTGAAAGTTCATTGATAAGACTGTTAAGCATCATATATGAAATATGATGTGACAAGTACAAGCAAGTACCG
>CAJGBW010000040.1 GCA_904501835.1 uncultured Bacteroidales bacterium | reverse complement strand
TGACGCCATCAGTACGGCCAAATCTTATTTTAACAATGCTCCTGATTTGTTGCTCGCCATTCGCAAAATGATTGACGAGAACGACGATTACAAGAAGAAGTTGGAGGCGGTTGTCAAAGAAAAGACCGTGGCGTTCAAGAAATTCTTGTATGAGAGAGCCATCGAGCATAATGGTCTGCGCCTGATTGTTGTAGAGGGAAGCCAGGATATGAATATCTTGAGAAATGCCGCCCTGATGCTTCAGAAAGAGGCTGAAAATCTGGCGATTGCAGCAGCTGTTCTCTCTGACGGCAAGCCCCAGCTTATGTTGATGTATTCCCAGGATTTGGTGAAAGCCGGCAAGGATGCCACACGCATCGTCAAAGAGGCGGCAAAATCCATCCAGGGAGGTGGCGGTGGTCAGCCCGGATTGGCAACGGCCGGTGGTCGCAATGCCGATGGTTTGGCTGCAGCCCTTGACATGTTGAAAGAAAACGTTTAATCCCGGGCGGATAGTCTGAATACAGATACATGAAGAAACTTGACAGATTCATATTGAAATCCTTTGTCGGACCTTTTGTCGCGATTCTTTTGGTCGTGACATTTATTCTGATGATGCAGTTTTTGTGGCTGTATATCGATGAATTGGTCGGCAAAGGATTGTCTTTGGCTGTCATTATGGAGTTTTTGGGCTGGGGTGCGATTACCACCATGCCGCTGTCTTTGCCGCTTGCTACCTTGTTGTCTTCCATGATGACGATGGGTACTTTCGGCGAAAACAATGAACTTCTGGCTATCAAGGCGGCAGGAATTTCGTTGATTCGTGTTCTCATGCCTCTGATGGCCGCTTCTTTCGCAATCAGTATCGGTGCTTATTTCATTACCAATAATCTGGTGCCGGTTGCGTATAACGAAATTTATACGCTGCGCGACGATATAGGACGTACCAAATCGGATATAAAAATTCCGTCCGGTACTTTTTATGATGGTATAGATGGCTATGTCCTGCGTGTTGAGGAGCAGAGTGAAAATAGCGCCATGATGTATGGCGTGATGGTTTACGACCACTCATCCAACAAAGGAAATGTCAGTCTGACGGTAGCGGATTCGGCCCGTATGAGTTTGTCCGGAGACAAGAGCTATTTATCTTTTGAACTGTTCAACGGAGTTAATTACGAAGAGCAGAATACCCGTAATTTCAGGGATACGACCTATGATTTGCAGCGGGTTAAATTTGATAATCAAATGCTCTATATCCCCTTGGAAAATTATGCTTTTGAGAAATCAGAGGGCAATCGTTTCAGCGATGAGGTGAATTCCATGACGGTTTCCCAACTCCTGGTGCAAAAGGATTCCTTGGATAAGACGCGCGCCCGCCAAAAGGCCGCCCATACGAAGACCTTGCGGAGAGAAGGCGGATTGGCGTATATGTACCAGCTGGATACTTCGCGTCATATTACCCAGGCCTATCCCGAGGAGGATTTGCTGGTATTTGACAATCTGGATGACGAAATTGCCGCTTGTAACCGTGCGATTCGTTCGGCGGGAGATTATCTGTCGGTCTTGACTTCTTTTGGACGCGATGTTTATCGTGATACCTTTATTTTGAGAAGGACCGATGTGGGTATCCTCAAAAAAGCGGCGACGGCCCTGGCTTGCTTTATCTTCTTCTTTATCGGCGCCCCCATCGGTGCCTTTATCCGTAAGGGAGGGTTGGGCGCGTCTGCCATTATTTCCGTTCTCTTTTTTGTTGCGTATTGGGTGATTGATATTTCAGGCACGAAATTGGCTCGTGACGGCGCGGTGTCAGCCATCAGTGGTGTCTTTATTTCGTCTTATATTCTGGCTCCTGTGGGGGCCTATCTGACATGGAAGGCCATCAATGATTCTCCTGTCATCAACAAGGAGGCGGTGCGCAACTTCTTTAAAAAATGGTTTGATAAAATTACCGGAAAGATGTCTCGAACAAGAATCGTATATATGGGTACGCCCGATTTTGCCGTGGCTCCCTTGAAAGCTTTGTTGGATGCAGGTTATCATGTCGTAGGCGTGGTAACGGTGGCAGACAAGCCGCTGGGGCGTGGAATGAAAGTGGGCGAAAGTGCCGTGAAGAAATTTGCGAAAGAGCATGGTTTGCCTCTTTTGCAGCCCCTTTCTTTGAAGGATGAAGAATTTATCAATGCCTACAAGGCATGGAAACCGGATTTGGCGGTGGTGGTGGCTTTCCGTATGTTGCCCAAGGTGGTGTGGGAAATCCCGCGTCTGGGCACCTTTAATCTCCATGCAGCCCTCTTACCCCAATACCGTGGTGCCGCTCCTATCAACTGGGCGTTAATCAATGGGGAGAACATGACAGGTGTTACGACTTTCAAGATCGATGAGGGTATGGATACCGGTTATATTATGATGCGTGAGAATTGTCGTATCGAGCCGGAAGATACAGCCGGAACTTTGCATGATAAATTGATGACCATCGGCTCGCAGCTTGTCTTGCAAACGGTTGAAGGATTGTTGGATAACGATATTGAAATGCGTTTGCAGAAGAGCTTTATCCAGGGTGCCGAGGTGCTTAAACCCGCTCCTAAATTGACACGAGAGTTGTGTGATATCAATTGGAATTCATCTGTGGAGGCATTGTACAACCTGATTCGCGGTTTGAGCCCCTATCCGTCTGCTTTCACGACTTTTGAAAAGGAAGATGGTAGTTGTGTGCCCGTCAAGATTTTCTTCGCCCGTAAGAATTTTGAACGCCATGCTCAGCCGGGAACCATACTCACAGATGGCAAGACTTATTTGTCTATCGCTTGTGAAGATGGCGCGTTAGATGTTGTGGAATTGCAATCTGCCGGAAAGAAACGCATGGCGGTGGAGGATTTCCTCCGTGGTTTCCATCATCCCGAACAATATAAGGCCGTAAGAAAGTCCTAAAATGGGAAAGAAGAACAAAGAATATATTTTTGACCCCCTGACGCTGGATTACAGAGAGAGTGTTGTAACCTGGCGTGAGCGTTTTCGTATGGCGGGTCTGATGTTCTTTGTCAGTATCGCTGTCTCTTTCTTCTATCTGTGGCTTTACACCGTAGTTTTCGGGCAGGAATTACCCAAGACTATTATTTTGAAAAAGCAAAATGCGGAATGGAACTCCCAAATGAGCATTCTGAACACGCGCATGGATGATTGTCAGCAGCGTTTGGAGAGTCTGCAATTGCGTGATGACGGGGTTTACAGGGCTATTTTCGGTCTGCCGGAAATCAGTAAGGATGAGCGTTATTCGGGTATTGGAGGTGTCAATCGTTACGAATACCTGATTGCCAATGACCATACCGGTCTGCTCGCTTCCTCTGTGAAGAAATTGGATTTTCTCACCAAGATGGCTTTTGTGCAGAGCAAATCCTATGATGAGGTGGACCAGATGGCAAAACGTAGTGGCGATATTGCCTCTTGTGTGCCCGCAGTGCCTCCTTTTTATCCGGGTTCGCGCTATCGTATTTCAAGTTCCTTCGGAATACGCCGTGACCCTGTGTTCCACACGCGCAGAATGCATCAGGGCGTTGATTTTGCCATGGATATCAATACTCCTATCTATGCGGTAGGCGATGGTACGGTGGAACTTGTCAGACGTGAATTATATGGATATGGCAATTCCATAATCATTAATCATGGTTTTGGTTACAAGACGCGCTATGCCCATATGAAAACCATCAATCTGATACCCGGCATGTCCGTAAAACGCGGGGATTGTATCGGCTTGAGCGGAAATAGCGGAAAATCGACCGGACCCCACCTGCATTTCGAGGTGATGTATCGAGGACGTTTTGTGAATCCTATGAATTATATGGATATACAAATCCCCTTGGATGAATATGTGCAGATGATCAAAGCCCGCGAGGAAGAGACGGGAATGTCTTCCGATTTGATTCAGCCCGTTCATAAGGATAGAAAGACCATACGAAAAAGGGAAAAGAAGAAATGAAACTTCGACCGAGAAGAAAATATAAATTGGACGGCGACTTCACGATGAAAGAGAAGGGGCTTTCCTTGTTGGATGTCACAGAAATGGTGATGAAATTCTTGTTGATTACCGTTTCTTTGACCTTGGTCTATTATGGCGTCTTTTCTCTGATTATCGATACCGATGTGGAGAAACGTCTGAAAGAAGAAAATCGTGCGTACGAGAAAATTTACGATGATGTGGTGCGTAAAGTGGGTATTCTGGAAGATGTGACGGCGGGACTGGAGTATAAGGATGACCAATTGTATGAGGCTGTCTTTCACACCCCGGCTCCTTTTGATACCCGTATTGCCAGCATCAACCTGCTTTCGGTCAGCGATAGTCTGAAAGAAGAAACGATGGAGGCGCAGACCGCCGTGAAAATACAGAAGAATCAGCAACGCGCGCAAGATATTGAAGCGGATTTCCGCCGAATTTATGCTTTGGCTCAACAGGATGATTTTGTAACTCCCCCCATGCGATTGCCTCTGTCCGGATTTAATTATGCGAGAACCGGCGCAGGTGTAGGCATGAAAGTGAGTCCTTTTACCCATGTGCCCACCACGCATTATGGCATTGATCTGATGGCAGCCTCCGGTGATCCGGTGGTGGCGGCCGCAGACGGAGTGGTACACAATGTTGTACACTCACGAAAGACGCAGGGAAATGTCATTGTGCTGCAACATGAGGGCGGTTACAAGACCAGTTATGCCCATTTGTCGGAAATCAAGGTGCGTCGTGGCGCGCGTGTAAAGAAAGGGCAGGTCATCGCGACGGTGGGAATGTCAGGAAATACCTTTGCGCCTCATTTGCATTATGAGGTATCCCGTGACACCCTGACTTTGGATCCCATGGCTTATTTCTTCCATGATTTGGGCCCGAGGGAGTATGCGGATATGGTAATTATTTCGACCAGTACCGGTCGTTCAATGGATTAGATATGAAAAAACTGTATTACTCAATTGGAGAAGTGGCTGCCGGTTTACAGGAAAGCGTCAGTCTGGTTCGATATTGGACCAACTATTTTTCTCGTCTTCTCTCACCCAAACGAAGTGAGCGAGGCAATCGCTTCTACACCGAAGAGGAAGTCCAAATTTTGCGGGAATTGCACTATCTGATTAAGGAACAAGGGATGACCTTGGATGGCGCACAGGATCAAATTCTGAACAATCGTAAGCAATTGACCCACAAACTCAAAGTGATTGAAACCCTCAAATCCATCAAACGTGAGTTGCAGGAAGTAAGAAAATCTTTGTGAATTAAGTGAAAATTCATAACTTTGCCGTTCTCGGAAAATAATAAACAAAAATAATATGGCTAAAAAGACAACAACAGTAGAAACTCCTATTGACAAAAGGGAAACCTTCGTGTCTATCCGTAAGAAATTTGCTGATTCAGCGGATACTATTTCGGAAAAACTCAATACCCTTTATCAGCTTCAATTGACGGATACCGCCATTGACCGTATCGTTCGTCTTCGTGGAGAATTGCCCCTCGAAGTGGAGACTTTGGAAAATGAATTGGAGCAGATCAATGGTAAAATCGCCAATATCAATCTTGCGATTGATGAGCAGACCGAAAGCATTGCCAATAACAAGGCAGCTATCGTGGAAGGTGAGGCGATGTTGGAGAAATACAAAGAGCAGGAAAATCAGATTTCCAATAGCCGTGAGTACGATGCAATCAACAAAGAGATTGAAAATCAGGAACTTCTTATCTTGATTGCCAAGAAGCGCATCGACGAGGCTAAAAATACGATTGCCAGTTTGAAAGAGCGTTTGGAGATCGCCAATGACAAGAAAACCATCGTTGAGGAAGATTTGGCAGCCAAGAAGAATGATTTGGAGACCATCATCGAATCTACCGCAAAGGAAGAGGAGGTTTTGAGAGAGAAGAGAGAGGCTTGCGCAAAGAAAATCGATGAGCGTACCATGACGGCTTATGACCGTATCCGCGAGAGCAACAGCAATCATCTGGCTGTTGTGGGTGTCTATGAGGGCAAAGCGTGCGGCGGTTGTATGCACATTATTTCTCCCCAGCGATTGATTGACATCGCTTCTGGTAAAAAACTGGTTATTTGTGAATTCTGTGGTCGTATTCTTGTAAACGCAGAAAACGAATAGTCAATGGCGCAGGCTAAATACGAAAAAGCCGGTGTAGGACGCAATAAAAAGTCCCCCGACTTAGAAGAAACAGGGCTTGGGATGGGTAAAACTCCACCCCAAGCTCTTGATTTTGAGAGGGCTGTACTTGCCGCATTGTTGCTTGATTCCGAGTGTGTCGAGGAGGTTTTGGGTATTTTGACGAATCCCCAAGCTTTCTACGATGAGCGTCATCGAATCGTGTTTGAGGCGGCGAGAGATTTGTATAATGCCCACTATCCGGTGGACATGATGACGCTTTCCCAGAAATTGGGCTCTACCATTCTGGTAAGGAAAGATGGGGGAAAGAAAATCGAAGTAAAGGCGCTGGATGAGATTGGTGGCCTTGACTGGTTGGGTGAATTGACGGATAGCATGGTGCCCGGTGCAGACCTGGAGTATTATTGCAAAATCGTACAGCAGAAATTTATTCAGCGTGAATTGATTTCAGCCACCTTGAAGGTATTGTCAGACGCGTATAGAGACAATATCAATATGGAGGATTTGATTGCCACGGCTCAAAATGAGATTTTCAAAGCGGTGGATCACAATACTTCCAAAGAGGTGCAGAATATCTCGGAGGTTATCAAAGAGGCGATGATGGATATCGAAAAGGCTCAAAGCGCTACCAGTCGTTATAGTGGCGTGGAGTCCGGTTTCCCTTCGTTGGATGATATTACCTTGGGTTTCCAACCTTCGGATTTGATTATTTTAGCAGCCCGTCCTTCTGTGGGTAAGACTGCTTTTGCCTTGAATGTGGCTCGTAACGCAGCAGTTGACCACAATCGTCCTGTGGCTGTGTTCTCTTTGGAAATGCCTGCCAAACAGTTGGTAAAACGTCTGATGACCTCTGAATCTCATTTGAACCCGAAAGCCATTAAGGGTGGTGAGAAACTCAGGGAGGAAGATTGGAAACAATTGGAGAATTCGATTGCCGCTTTGGCAGCCGCTCCTATTTATATAGATGACACCCCTTCTTTGCCGATTTCGGAATTCCGTAGCAAGGTCAAGAAATTGGTTAAGCAGAAGAATGTGCAGTTGGTTGTTGTGGATTATTTGCAGTTGATGACCGGACCTCCCGACCTTCGTGGATTCCGTGAGCAGGAGGTTGCCGCCATATCCCGTGCCTTGAAAGCGACGGCCAAAGATGAGAACATTCCTATCATCGCCCTTTCGCAGCTCAGTCGTAATGCGGTTCAGCGCGAGAGAAGCAACAATCGTCCGCAGTTGAGCGACTTGCGTGAATCCGGTTCTATCGAGCAGGATGCAGATATGGTTTTGTTTATCCATCGTGCTGATTATCAAGGTCTTGGTGGAGAAAATGTGGTAAAAGGAGATACGGAATTAATTATTGCCAAGCACAGAAATGGTGAGATTGGAGATGTGAAATTGGTGTTCCATGACTCCGAGGCCCGTTTCAGCGATGCCAAATTCGAGCGATTTATTCCGGACGAGCCTTCTCCCGCTGTGCCTTCTCCCGCCGAAGAGACCATAGAATATGCATCACGCATGAACTCCATGTCTATCGATGATATGGACGGCGACGCTATGGGTGACCCCAATTTTGTATAGAAGAGCCATGCAGACCGGGTGTTCTCAGTGTCAAGCTAAATTCCTTTGTTCCAAAGCAGGTGAAATGGAAGAGACTTGTCAGGTTTCTTCTTCGATGGCGCTGAAAGCAGTGCGTATCTCTTACGTATATCCTTTACTCCTATTCCTTATTATATTATTGACCTTGTCGCAGACCCTCTCATCCGAGTGGTGGTCGGCGGGCATCGCATTGGGAGTATTGGCGTTGTATTATTTTGTTTTGTGGCTTTTTCGCCGCCGAATTGAAAAGAAGTATCAATTAAAAAAATAGTTATGTCAAGTACTATTATTTGGACTGTCGTTTTGGTGACTGTACTCGGCACTTTGTTGGCGATGATTTTGTATGTGGTCGCTTCCAAATTTAAGGTTGAGGAGGATGCCCGAATCGATGAGATTGAAAGCCGTCTGCCTGGAGCCAATTGTGGCGGTTGCGGCTATGCCGGCTGTCGAGCCTTTGCCCAATCTTGTGTAGAGAAGGGGAATCTGGATAGCAATTACTGCCCTGTGGGTGGCAATGAGGTGATGAAGAAAGTGGGTGAGGTGCTGGGAATCAGTGTTGTCGCTAAAGCCCCTATGGTGGCTGTCGTGCGTTGTCAGGGTTCCTGTCAGCTTCGTCCCAAGATCAATGTGTATGATGGAAAGCTGTCTTGCCGTGTAAAGAGCGCTTTGTATAGCGGTGATACGGGTTGCTCCTGGGGTTGTGTGGGCTGTGGAGACTGTGTGTCTGCCTGTCAGTTCGGTGCCTTATCCATGAATGAGCAGACCGGACTTCCCGAGGTGGATGAAAGTAAATGTACGGCCTGTGGCGCTTGTGTCAAGGCTTGCCCCAAATCGGTGATAGAGCTTCGCAACAAAGGCCCTCGCTCTATTCGCGTGTATGTGGCTTGTATCAACCAGGAAAAGGGCGCTGTGGCCCGCAAGGCATGTCAGGCTGCCTGTATCGGTTGTGGAAAATGTGCAAAGGAATGTACCCACGAGGCTATTAACGTAGCTAACAACCTGGCTTATATCGATTTTACCAAATGTAAGTTGTGTAAAAAATGTGTGGAAGCCTGTCCTACAGGGGCGATACAAGCTGTCAATTTCCCCGTTAAACCTGTAAAAAAAGAAGAAAATGGCACAAATTAGAAATACTTTTACGATTGGTGGTATTCATCCCGCTGATTGCAAACTTTCCAAGGATTGTGCAATAGAAGTCTTGCCTCTTCCCGAGAAGGTCTATGTGTCTATGGCTCAACATTTGGGCGCTCCTGCTACTCCGATTGTGGCAGTGGGAGATAGTGTCAAGGTCGGCCAGGTGATTGCGCAGCCTACCGGTTTTATTTCCGCCTTTGTCCATTCTCCTGTCAGTGGAACAGTGAAAAGCATAGGTCCTCGTCCTGATTTGGCCGGAAACAAAGTCAATCACATAGAAATAGAGGTGGAAGGCGATGAGTGGGCGGAAGGCATTGATTTGAGTTCCGAACTTGTCAGCACCTTGCCGGAAGACAATGCCGTGATTGTGGAACGCATCAAGGCTGCTGGCGTGGTAGGTTTGGGCGGTGCAACATTCCCCACCCACGTTAAATTGTGTCCGCCTCCGGGTAAGACCGCTGATATCCTGATTATCAATGGCTCCGAGTGTGAACCCTATCTGACCAGCGACTATCGTATTATGTTGGAAAGGAGTAGTGAGATTCTGGTGGGTGTCGCTCTGATGAAAAAGGTCTTGGGTGTAAAGCAGTGTGTGATTGGCGTTGAGGATAACAAGCCGCGCGCCATCGAGAGTCTGAATGAGTCTTTGTCGGCTTTGCAGACCTTGGGCGAAGCTTATCAGGGAATTGAAATCCGTCCTTTGCTGAAAAAATATCCCCAGGGTGGTGAAAAGCAGTTGATTGATGCGGTAACCGGCCGTCAGGTTCCTTCGATGGGCTTGCCGATTGATGCCGGTGCCGTGGTACAGAATGTTGGTACCGCCTTGGCTGTCTATGAGGCTGTTCAGAAGAATAAACCTTTGATTTCTAATGTGTTGAGCGTAACGGGAGATTGCCTCCCCGAAAGTTGTCAGCACAATTACCAATATCGTATCGGTATTCCTTATCGTCATATTATCGAATGTGCCGGCGGAATGCCTGAAGGGGCCGTTAAAGTCATCAGTGGCGGTCCTATGATGGGTAAAGCCATTGCCAATCTTGATGCGACCACCCAAAAAGGAACCTCTGCCGTACTTTTCCTGACGGAGGAGCAGACCCGTCGCAAAAGCGAGAGTGCATGTATTCGTTGCGGACGTTGTCTGGATGCCTGTCCTATGGGCTTGGAACCTTATCTGTTGAAGAAATTGGCAGATGTTTCGGATTACGCTGCATTGGAAGAAAATGCTATCCAGGATTGTATAGAGTGTGGTTGTTGTCTCTATTCCTGTCCGGCCTATATTCCGCTTTTGGATATTATCCGCGGTGCTAAAGCCGATGTTATGAAAATTATTAAATCCAGACCGAGAGAGTAGTTATGTCACAATTAGTTGTTTCTCCTGCACCTCACTTGCATGCGCCTTCGTCCACCCGTTCTATTATGCGGGATGTTTTGATTGCGCTGGCTCCCGCAACCCTCGTGTCCCTTATCTTTTATGGATGGGCGGAGTTGTTGCTATTGACTTCTTGTGTGGTGTCCTGTCTATTGACGGAATATCTTATAACCCGTTTTTTGTTGAAAAAATCCTGCACCTTGTCTGACGGCTCTGCTGCGGTGACAGCGGTCTTGTTGGCGCTCAACCTGCCGGCAAGTTGTCCTTGGTGGGTGGCAGTCATCGGCTCTGTATTTGCCATTGCTGTGGTGAAAATGACATTTGGCGGTCTGGGACAAAATATCTTCAACCCGGCCATTGCTGCCCGTGTGTTCCTTTTGGTCTCTTTCCCGTCTCAAATGACTCAATGGACCGCTCCGGCTTCGTTGTCGCAGGCTTGGGGCTTTTCTTCGGTTGATGCGGTCAGCGGTGCGACTCCTTTGGGCTTGGTGAGTGAGGGATTGCGTTCCGGACAGAGTCTGGAGCAGATTTTCAGCGAGCATAATTTCTCATACGCCCAAATGCTCTTTGTCAATATGGGGGGCAGCGTAGGAGAAATCAGTGCCGCAGCGCTCTTGCTCGGATTTGCCTATTTGCTTGTGCGTAAGGTGATTAAACCTTATACTACTTTGGCGATATGGACGACCATCATCGGTATCAGTATGATTTTCTCCATGATGAATCCTTCCTCTTATACCGATCCTATGTTCAATATGCTTACGGGCGGTGTGCTGATGGGTTCTATCTTTATGGCTACCGATTATGTGACCAGTCCTATGACACGAAACGGTTGTATTATTTATGGATTCGGCATCGGTCTTCAGACCATGTTGATTCGTTATTTTGGAGCCTATCCCGAGGGAATGAGCTTTGCCATTCTGTTGATGAATGCTTGTGTGCCCTTGATTAACAAGATGTGTCACCAAACTAAATACGGGAGGAAATAAGATGGCGGTACGTTCTAATTTTAAGAATATGACCTTGTGTCTGATGGTGATTGGCTTGGTGTGTTCCGCTTTGCTGGCTTTTGTCAATCAGCTGACGCAAGAGCCGATTGCGGCAGCCCAGGAGAAGAAAACGCTGGATGCACTCAAAAAGGTGATGCCTGATTTTGAACAGGTGAGTGAGTCTGAAATCGAGTATGAAGGACAAAATTACCATTGTTATAAGGCTTTGTCTGATACGACGGTGGTCGGTTATGCCGTGGTCTCTTCTGCTATGGGCTTTGGCGGTCCATTGGAATTGATGGTGGGCTTTGATGCACAAGGAGTTGTGTGGAATACCTCGGTTTTGGCGATGAACGAGACGCCTGGTTTGGGTGCTAAATGTACCGAAACGGATTTTCAGAGCCAATTTGAGAAGTTTGATCCGGCTATTCGCTCTTTGGCCGTTACCAAAGATGGGGGAGAAATTGATGCTATTACGGCTTCTACCATTACCTCACGTGCTTATGTACAGGCGGTTTCCAATGCGTATAAGTTGATTCAACATATAAAGGGAGGACAATGCCATGAATAAATTTCAGATCATCCTCAAGGGTATTTTCAAGGAAAATCCTACTTTTGTTCTATTGTTGGGTATGTGTCCTACTTTGGCAACCACGACTTCTGCCATCAATGGCATGAGCATGGGGTTGGCAACGATGGCGGTGCTCATTCTTTCCAACATTACTATTTCTGCCATCGCGCGTTTTATTCCTGACAAGGTCCGTATCCCTTCATACATCGTGGTGATTGCGACTTTTGTGACGCTTCTGCAACTTTTGATGCAGGCTTATGTTCCGGCTATTTATGAGACCTTGGGACTTTTTATCCCGCTGATTGTAGTGAACTGTATTATCTTGGGCCGCGCGGAAGCCTTTGCCAATAAGAACGGCATCTTGGATTCGGCTTGTGACGGTCTGGGTATCGGTCTTGGTTTTACTCTTGCTTTGACGCTCTTGGGTGTCGTTCGTGAGCTCTTGGGTAGCGGTTGTCTTTTCGGTTTCCGTTTGATTCCGGCGGATTATTCGATTCTGGCCTTTGTGCTGGCTCCGGGTGCGTTCATTGTGTTGGCTTATTTGTTGGTGCTTTTTAAGAAAATCTCAAAATAGTTATGGAATTTATCTTTATTATCATATCGGCTATTTTTGTCAATAATATCCTGCTCAGCCAGTTCTTGGGTATTTGCCCTTTCTTGGGTGTTTCCAATAAGTTGAGCACGGCGGTGGGTATGAGTGGGGCTGTTTGCTTTGTGATTACTTTGGCAACGGTGGTGACTTTCCTGCTCAATAAATTGTTGATTCTTTTTCAGATTACCTATTTGCAGACCATTGTCTTCATTTTGGTGATTGCTGCTTTGGTGCAGATGGTCGAGATTGTTTTGAAGAAGATCAGTCCTTCTCTCTATCGTGCGTTGGGTATTTTCTTGCCTTTGATTACGACCAACTGTGCGGTGCTGGGTGTGGCGCTCAATGTGGTAACCAAGGAGTTTTCTTTCTTTGGCGGTCAGCCGCATCTTTTTAATCTGGCAGAGGCGACGGTCTATGCTTTCGCTACCTCTCTGGGTTATGGTCTTGCGATGATTTTGTTTGCGGGTTTGCGTGAACACCTCTCTATGAACCAGATTCCTGCTGCGTTCCGTGGCGTTCCCATCGCTTTGATTACCGCCGGCCTTCTCGCCCTTGCCTTCATGGGCTTCAGCGGCATGGTGTATTAGGGGTAAAAATAGGCAATAAAAAGACGAGTTCCAGTTGCAAGCAGCTGGAACTCGATTTGATCTTGTTTAGAGTGCAGCTGGGTGCTACGGGGCCTCCCAGATACACTATTATTTTCGGCAAAGATACAACTTTTTTATCAATGCACAATTTTATTTGGATAAACTTACTGGTAAAACTATGCCAGTTTGTGTTTCTATAAGAGTTTTTAGTGATGGCGCTTTTGAATATAGAAGCCGTGCTGCAGCGTATATTTCATTCCACATATCGTTAGCACGATTTATAGATATTCTTCTCAGGAGGTAATCAATGACACGTAATGTTCCGCTGAAATTCTGCTGGGAATTACCGGAAAAAGAAGAACATGCAGCACCAGCTCGAATACCTTTCGACAGAGTCAAGCCGAAAAGTACATTTCCATGAGCACAGGCATTACGTACTTCGCGTATGGACATGATATATGTTCTGAAAGTCGATGTGGCCGGTTCACCAAAATGTAAGCTTATGACTTTTCTATCCTGGTCCGAGAGAAGTCCATCATATAATGTTTCCAGGTTTCCCAATGTCATATACTCCATTGCTTTCCATGCGGGTGCATAGTTACCTGTGTATGTTTATTGCCGGTTACACGTTCGTTTTGCCAGTTGGCTGCGTCAATACTGTAGCCGATGGTTGAAATATACTTGACTGATTTGACGCATTGGGTCCTACCCCTTATACTCCTTTCCAGGAAGACGGCACAGGAGCCTCAATAGTCAGGGGCTCTTTTTTTACCGGATGGATGAAGGTTATGCGACGGGCGTGTAGGGAGATTCCTCCGTCAGGATTGGAGCGAGGAGCGCCGTACTTGAGATCGCCTTTGATCGGGCAACCGAGGTTGGATAGCTGGCAGCGGATCTGGTGATGACGTCCCGTAAGGAGTTCTACTTCCACAAGAGAATATCTGTCAGTATTCTTAATGAGCCTGTAATTCAGCTTTGCGAGCTTGGCATCCTTACGTGCCGAACCGGGACGGCATATATACGACTTGTTCTGCTTTTCGTTACGCCACATCATATCTTCCAGATGACCTTCAGCAAGCTTTGGCTGCGCACATACCAGAGCCCAATAATATTTATGTACATCCGAATCCCGGAACATAGCATTCAGGCGTTCGAGCGCCTTGGAGGTCTTGGCAAGGACTACGATACCGCTTACAGGACGGTCCAGACGATGCGGAAGTCCCATAAACACCTGCCCGGGCTTTGCATCGCGCTGAGCTATGAATGCCTTATATGTCTCTGTAATAGGTTCGTCCGAGGTCTTGTCTCCTTGTACTATTTCACCTACCTTCTTATTCACGATAAGAAGATGATTATCCTCATAGAGTATTCTTGTTGCGAGATCTGAAAATTCCTCGCTTGAGAGCTGGCGGTATATCATATGCATCGTTTGGTTCCACACATTGTGTTATCACCATAAAAGTGACAACAACGGGTGCAAAAATAGCAAATATGTCATTACGCCGGGCATGATGGCAGAGAAAAACTGACATTTTGGCATATATTTTCACGACCGGGGCATTGGCACAAGTTTCGTTATTATCCCGACGTCGTGTAAAAAGATATCCACGCAGGGCTGCGGTCCTGAATGGAATCACGACAACTGAAAAGAATAAAGTAAAATATAAAATTATAAAGTTATGGGAAAAATCATTGGTATTGACCTCGGAACCACAAACTCATGTGTGGCTGTGATGGAAGGTAACGAACCTGCCGTCATCATCAACAACGAAGGACAGAGAACAACCCCTTCAGTGGTGGCATTCACTGATGGAGGCGAAAGAAAAATAGGTAATCCTGCAAAGCGTCAGGCAATCACAAACCCCCACAAGACAGTCTTCTCCATCAAGAGATTCATGGGTGAGAAGTACAGCCAGGTTACAGGCGACATCGCACGCGTAC
>CAJGBW010000039.1 GCA_904501835.1 uncultured Bacteroidales bacterium | reverse complement strand
TATCAACGAAGGCATCAAAAATCTCAATGAACTTTCCAGGAAAATTGACACTGAGAAGATGAGGCATCCTTCGTTCAAGATGGTGATTACCGGTGTCGGTGACTATGCTTATCAGACAGAAGATGGAGTATTTGTTGTGCCGATTGGGGCTTTGAAGCCATGAGGCTCGCGCCGGGCGCGAGCGGAATGCCGCAAAACGCATGGTCTAGGAAGCCTGGCTCACGCTTGGCTTCCAGACCACGCTAATTAAGAGTTGTTTTATTCTTGGAGACAGCGGACAGACAGAGCATCCGCACAATAATTAAAAAAACACTACCCCGCAGGGGAGGCGTACGGCCTTGACCTCTGCGGGGTAAGTTTATGCGGGGACAGAGTTTCCTCTGTGGGGGTAAATTTCTACAAATTGCGGAGGAGGACGCTGAGGTCGACTTCCTTGTGAATCAAGGCGGGGAGGTCCTCAATCTTCACGCGCTCCTGGGTCATGGTGTCGCGGTAGCGCACGGTCACAGCGCCATCTTCCAACGTGTCGTGGTCAATGGTTACGCAGAAAGGCGTACCAATGGCATCCTGACGACGGTAGCGTTTGCCGATAGAATCTTTCTCGTCGTACTGGCAGTTGAAATCAAACTTCAACATGTTCATGATTTTCTGTGCCACCTCGGGAAGGCCATCTTTCTTCACCAAAGGAAGAACCGCCACTTTCACCGGTGCCAAAGGAGCCGGAATTGCCATTACGACGCGAGTCTCGCCATTTTCCAAGGTCTCTTCACGCAAAGCATGTGAAAGTACAGCCAAGACCATACGGTCCACACCGATGGAAGTCTCCACCACATAAGGCGTATAATTTTCACCACTTTCGGGGTCGAAATATTGAATTTTCTTACCGGAGAATTTCTGGTGGTTACCCAAGTCGAAGTCTGTACGTGAGTGAATACCCTCCAACTCTTTGAACCCGAAGGGGAAATTAAACTCGATATCGGTAGCAGCATTGGCGTAGTGAGCCAATTTGTCGTGGTCGTGGAAACGATAATTTTCGGCACCCATACCCAAATTCACGTGCCAAGCCATACGATTTTCTTTCCATTTGGCAAACCAATCCAACTCGGTACCGGGTTTGATGAAGAACTGCATTTCCATCTGCTCAAACTCACGCATACGGAAAATAAACTGACGAGCCACGATTTCGTTACGGAAGGCCTTACCAATCTGCGCAATACCGAAAGGAATCTTCATGCGGCCGGTCTTCTGCACATTGAGGTAGTTCACAAAAATACCCTGGGCTGTTTCAGGACGCAGATAAATGGTATTCGCCTCTCCATCCACAGAACCCATCTGGGTTGCAAACATCAAGTTGAACTGACGCACATCCGTCCAGTTTTTCGTACCTGAAATCGGGCAGGAAATCTCACAATCAATAATAATCTGACGCAACTCTTTGAGGTCATTGGCATTGAGCGCATCCGCCATACGCTTACGCACCTGCTCCATTTTCTCGTTGTTGCGAACACAGTTGGGGTTGGTCTGACGGAATTTTTCCTCATCGAAAGACTCACCGAATTTGCGACGACCTTTCTCTACTTCCTTGTTATTTTTCTCTTCTAATTTGGCAATATAGTCCTCGATCAACACGTCGGCACGATAACGTTTCTTTGAATCTTTGTTATCAATCAAAGGATCGTTGAATGCGCCCACGTGACCGGAGGCCTCCCAAATACGAGGATGCATGAAAATACATGAATCGATACCTACGATATTGGTGTTCAAGCGCGTCATGGCAGCCCACCAATAATTTTTGATATTGTTCTTCAATTCAGAGCCCATCTGACCATAGTCATAAACCGCTCCGAGGCCGTCATAAATCTCGCTGGACGGGAAAATAAATCCATACTCCTTACAGTGAGCGACCAATACTTTGAAAAGTTCTTCCTGTGTCATAATTTTCTATTATTTATAATTTTCAAATTCAATGTTTCATCGGCTATTTCAGCCAAGGGAGTCAGGACAAAATCGCGCTCCCACATAAGCGGGTGAGGGATTTTCAAATCGGACGTATCCAAAAGCAAATCGCCCCACAGCAAAATATCTATATCGATGGGACGGGAATGATACACCCGCTCCCCGTTCACATCATATTCAATCTTTTCAACACGCCCGAGCTCCGACTCCACCTGCTTGCAAATGGCAAGAATCTGATGGGGCGTAAAGGCCTCCTGCAACACTTCAAAACACACCGCCACATTGATAAAATTCTCAACGCACGGGCGGGAGGCGCAAGCATCCTCTTGCGCGATGGGGTTTTCACCCCAATTCCCCCATGGCCGGGTCTCCAGCATAGCGGAACACGCGCGGCAAGGCACACCAAATTTCTTTTCAAGCAGCGCCAAGGCGTCGCAAATGTGCTGTTCGCGTGCGCCTTGATTGCTCCCCAAAGACAGATAAAGAAAATCAGTCCTCATCCATCCCCAAGGCCAATTTCGCCTCTTCACTCAAACGGCTTTTGTCCCACACCGGTTCAAAAACCAAATCAATTTCGGCGCTCACTACGCCCGGCACATCTTCCACCGCCTCTTTCACTTGGGCGACCAACTCGTCCGCCAAAGGACAATTCGGAGCCGTCAAGGTCATTTTTACATACACGGTCTGGTCGGAATTGACTCTAATCTCATAAATCAAACCTAAATCATACACATTGACCGGAATTTCAGGATCGTACACCGTCCTGAGCGCCAAAACTATATCTCTTTCCAAATTCATCTTACTTCAGTCCTTCTTGTTTTGCCAAGGAACGAATGGTGTCCAACATGGACAACAAACCATTCTGACGGGTAGGAGAGAGGTTTTCACGCAAACCGATGCGATCAATGAAAGTATCATCGGAAGACAAGATTTCGTCTGCAGTACGTCCGGAATAAACCGAAATCAGCATAGAAATAATCCCTTTGGTAATGATGGCATCGCTATCCGCGGAAAATACAATTTTTCCGTCTTGCAACTTGGCATCCAACCACACGCGGGACTGACAACCTTTAATCAGTCGCTCATCCGTCTTCAATTCCTCTGCAAAGGGCGTCAGATTTTTACCCAATTCGATAAGATACTCGTATTTATCGAGCCACTCATCGTAAGCAGAAAAATCCTCTATTATCTGTTCCTGAACCTCTTGTATCGTCATTTTCAAAAACCTATTCTTTCTATCGTAGCATATTTACAGCCTTGTCCAAGGCTGACATAAAATACTGTGCCTCTTCTATCGTATTATAGGGGGCCAAAGAGACACGCACCATGCCTTGCACGCCAAAATGTCTCACGGCCGGCTCGGCACACATCTGCCCGCTTCTAACCGCCACACCCATCTTGTCCAGCAAATGGGCCAAATCCTCGTGGTGTACGCCCTCAACCGTAAAGGAAAACACGCCACAGCGTTTATATTTTTCATCCGCGACGCCATACAAACGCACATCGGTGCGAGAAAGCAGGGCGCTTTCTACATACTGACAAAGAGCCGCAAAAGCAGCCTCCATTTCAGGGGTACGCGCCGACAAGGCCACTTCGTACGCCTGGGGTAAAGTCGCCACCGCAGCAAAATTACCCGTACCCGCCTCAAACTTCAAAGGAAGTGGAGCATAGGTCGCCTCCTGTAAATTGACCGTCTCCACCATTTCGCCTCCATAAAGGAAAGGCGGCATCTTCTCCAGCCACTCTTTCTTTCCATAGAGGACTCCCGTACCCGTGGCCGCATAAATTTTATGGCCCGAATACGCATAAAAATCGCAATCCAACGCCCTCACATCCACCTTTTCATGTACAATACCCTGGGCGCCATCGAGCAGTACGGGAACGCCGGCAGCATGGCAAAGCGCAATCACCTCTTCCACAGGATTCACCAAACCCAAGATATTGGATATGTGAGCCAGCGCCAACAATTTGACGCGAGAACCGCCCTGTGCAAGCAAAGCAGATAGGGTCTGCAAATCCAAATGTCCTTTATCATCAATGGGCAAAATACGCAAATGCGCTTTCTTGCGTTGGCACAGTGCCTGCCAAGGTACCATATTGGAATGGTGTTCCGCTTCACAAACGATAATTTCGTCTCCCTCACCCACAAAGGCCTCACCAAAACTGTATGCTACCAAATTGATGGCCGCCGTACAGCCCGAGGTAAAGATAATTTCCTCTCGCGACGAGGCATTGATAAAGGCGCGGGATGCTTCTCGCGCCTTTTCATAATATTCTGTTGCCTCCGTTGCCAAGGTATGCACCGCACGATAGATATTGGCGTTGCTATACAATGACAATTCGGTGAATTTTTCGACAACTGACTGCGGACGCTGTGAGGTCGCCGCATTGTCAAAATACACGAGATTTCTCCCGTATATCTGCCGATTCAAAATCGGAAAGAGTTGTCTAAAATCCTTTACAGTCATAATAACCCGCAAAGGTAATCAAAATTACTCGTTAATTAGCATTCTTCACGCAACGAAGCGACATACCGGAGAGGTAATTTGAATAAGCCAAGCTCAACTTGCCATAAGATTTGGTGGCAGCTGTAAAAGTGGTCATCATACCAAAGAACTGGATATTACCGCTGGTAGAATTCACCTTATAAGGAGTAGATGCCATGTAATAAGTCATAGAAGGAGCGCCAGTCCAGGTAGCGTCCACCTCGTTGGCAGTATCTTTAATGGCAGCTACCAGATAGGAACCTTTCTTCTTATTGGCGGGAGTCGTTACACTCACGTAACCGGCAGGAACGAAATTAAAGCCTTTCTCCTGAGCAATCTTGAGGCTACCTCCTTGATTCACAGAATCATAAAATTCAGCTGTTTCTACAACAGGCGCAGTAGTTTCACCATCCGCTTTGGTCGTAATACCACAAAGTGCCAAATAATCGGCACGGGTAGGAATATGCCAGCCGGCAGGACAAATACCCTGAACGCCTTCGAAAGTTTTGAAGTTGGCCTCCGTTACTTCCTCTACGCCAAAAATAGTAGCATAGTCATAGAGCAAACCGTATTTCTGAACAGAAGCAGCGTCGGTAAGAACTTTTGCCGCAGCATTCTCAATTACATAGGGATACCACAAACCTGAAGAATCGGCAGGATTGGAAGAAACGGTTTTTCCTTCGGGAACATAGCAAAGGTTATCTACCATCCAAGTTGCACCGTTAGAGAATGTTTTGATGCGATAAGTCACGCCACCATATTTAAGGGTACCGTCATCTTCACATCCACAATCACCTTTTTGGCAAGCTGCCAATGCAAATACCGCGATAGCGGCCATTGCAAAAAATTTAGTTAAAGTCTTCATTTTATATAAAAATTAAAAATTGTATCCTGTCTTCAGTCCGACCTGGTATCGTATCGGACTTGTAATCTGTTTCAAACCAAGTCCATAGAGACACGCAGCGTTAATCTCTACATAGAGTCCTTTCCAAAAATTGTAACGCAAAGACAATTCGGCATTCAGGCGAAGCGCCGTTTGGTACTCCATATCCCACTGATACCACTCTTTATGACGATACGGTTTGGAAAGCACTGTCATATTGTGCTCCAAAATGTTCTGATCTTCCACCACATTGCCACCGGCGGCTCCCAAGCCCAGTTCCACATCAAAAGCCGACACATGGCCGGTTCCTTTGACAAAAACATTCCATGTACTCAAAGTCTGGTGGTAAAGATAAGGATAAATTTGAGAGGATAAACCTTCTTTTATCTTATATTCTGCCATTGTCAACAATTCCCACTGCGAAGAAATATACTCGTAGGACGGAGCAATTCGGTAGTTGGCTTGCGTGAGAATACGATTTTGCCCATATTCGGTGGTCGTGGTCACGCCATTGGCCGAGATACTTTCCAAAATGGTCTCAAAAAGGCGCAGGCGCTCAACCCCCATATCCAAATGAGCAAAATGCCCTTTCTGCTGATAGGCCAGCATCAAATCGAAACGATGCGCGGGATAACGGAACCACACCCTGTCTTTTTCGCCCACCACGCCATCTTTGTGACGGTACGCAAATTGAGCAAAAAATCCTTTATACTGCATCTGCAAGGCTGCTCCGTGAAGAAGCTCATTGACCGGGAAACTATTGACACCGGCTTCGTCCAAATGCAGACCGCTGCCACCCCACACGGAATAGATACCATAATAAAGTCCCTTATTCAGAAAAGCATAGTAGGAAGAGGCAGATACGCCCACCTGCTCGGCTTCGACCGACTCGCTGTTCTTTTCAAAAATATAGCTGGCACCAAAAGCAAAATCACCCTTATGATACATCACAGAAGGTTTGGCACTCAAATTTAGCCGCCAATTGGTGTGTCGCAGATCTTTTCGTTTGGCCATATTGGCAGAGACAAAATCCACCTGGGCGCCGATGCGCCAAGTATCGTTCACATCATAGGCAATGCCTCCGTCAAAAGCATACTCCTGCAAACTTTTACGCCCCGGAGTAAACTCCATCACATCCACGGGGAAGAAACCCGGTTGGATGAACATAGAGCCGCACATATCATAGTGTTCGGTCTGCCTGAACGAGAAAGATCCCACCAAAGACATCTTTTGCAAATGGGTAATGCTGGCGGTGGAGGCACCTACATTCCAAGACTGCTTTGCTTGATAACTCTCCCTAAAATCCCCTCCTATATATCCGCCTGACAACTCGGCATAAGATACGGAAAGACTATCTTGACGAACACCGGCGATATTTTCCGAAACATTCCAATCATTGGCTCTCCGAATCCTCTCATAAGGGGTGGTTGCCGATACAGCCATACTCACAAGGAGAAGGCTACATACCCAAAATATGCGTCTGCTCTTATTCATGTAATGACTGTTTTTCGCTTTCATAAAAATCCTTGCCGGAGTTGTTGCTATCCTTCAAGACCTCATAACCGGCTTTGGCTGATTCTTCCTCATCGACATAACGCATCAGGCTTCGTCCAAGGAAGGCATCGGTTTGAAGCACATAAGAAGCATCTAATGCAGGAGGGAAGCGTTTGCTGTTGATAGAAGACTGGGCATTGAAGACCTCAAGTGCGTCGTAGGCCCAATCGTAAGGCACTTTTACCACCTTGTCGGTACTGCCTGGAACAAAGGTCAGATTATCGGGAACTTGCACAAAATCACCCATCGCTATGCCTTTAGACTTCCATATCAACACCGCCGGTGACGAGACAGACAAGGTATAAGCGCTTCCCCTACCGGTTTTAATCAGCACGCTGATGATTCTATCGGAAGAAATTTTATCTCCGGGAGCGGGATGATACAAAGTATTGTCGAATTGGGCTATATCGTAACAAACAAAATACCCTTCTTTATTCAGATTGACAGACAGAGGGTATTGAATGGTATGGTCAATAGCTCCTCGGAAACAAATCACAGCATCCTCTCCAGGTTGCAAAGGGAAATCGTCCCCATCACCGCCAATCTGCCATACGGCTTGGGCAACAGGCAGAAAATCAGGGAAGATGCTCTCACCGGTCTCGGGGTCTTTGCTGACAAAATAATTGGCACCCGTCGCATTAAACGGAGACAACGAACCGATACACAAACTATCCAGATACTGAACCTGATAATCGTTGTTGTGCAGTATCATATATTGGTCAGACTGATAATCACCCTCGATCGGCGCTTTTTTACAACCACCATTATACAACTCCTTAATCACAATCATACCCGCCTTGGAATGGACCAGAGGAAGATTCATCTGAATCCCCGCGCTTGTCAGGGGCAATTTATCGGCAGTCCCGTTGAAGACATCTGTAAACACCTTGCCATTGACCGTTACACGATAAAGACCGCCCGGCAGACGCATAGAAACACTTCCCTTGTCATCGGTCATCGTACGATAACTGCTTCCGGTATTCATTTCTTCAATCAGCATTTCAAAACCTGCAACGCTGTGATTTTCAAACCCCACCGGCATTTTCACCGAGAGCTGGAAATCGTTGAGCTGCTCCTCATAAGGATTTTCCTTATCCAAAGGCGCACAGGAAAGTCCTGTCAGCAAGAAAATAAATAGGTATATGATTTGTTTTCTCATGCTTTTCTAAAACTTCAATCGACAGGTTAGACCATAATAAAATGCCGGTGTGAATATCGCTCCCACTCCTGTCGCCATAGATTTTACATAAGGACGGGCATTGGTGAAATTGTTGGCAAAGAAAGAGAGAGAGACATGGTCGCCAATCTCCTTGGTAATACTCAAGTTGGCAGACATATAGAAACCATAGCCGTCTTGGGCAAAGGTATAAGCATTGTTAGACTTCAATATCAAACTCTCGAACTCAGGGTCTGCGGCGTGAGCAGCAGTAAAAGGATGCGTATTTCCGTCCAAATCCATATAAGCCACCGGATAAATGGCGGTGTAGGAATTACCGTCATAAATGTTACCGCCTGTGGCATGGTTATCTAACTCATTCACCGTGAACGCATAAGGACGTCCCTGATATTCAGACAAATTTCTACTGCGACGTAAAATCGTCATTTCTAGACGACAAGTAATAATCAGACGGGCCTGCGGGATGTGGGTAATCGTTGTCAGATTAGCGTCGAGATTATGGGTAATCTTACCATTATTGACACTCGAACTTCCACCATTGGCATAGATACCTATATATTGATAAGAGCGGTTGGGCAGATAGGTATGCGACCAATCGCTTTGATAGTAAGCCGCCAACTGTTCATTGAGATACTCGGTGTAGGCATAGGAGGCGTCCACGCGGAAAGTGGTACGAATCGGCTTGATTTCGGGGAAATCCACCACCAATTCCACACCGACTCTTTTCACATCGGCACCGTTGTTCTGGCGGGTGGTCTTGGCAAAAGTCCTGTCCGTCACCTTGATAGCCATTGGCGTCCAAGCCCCACCGTTCTCACGAAGTTCTACCATTCCGTTTTGAGTATCCACCTTGATTTCCGGATCGTTTGGCATCGTATAACCGACCGGTTTTTCCAGAATACGATAGGAATAGGGAGTATAGACATTGAGGAAATTATAGGGGCCTTTTGTCAGATTGTAGAAGCCTACCAAAGAGAATTTGAAATCCTCCACCGTCGCCTCTACGCCCAATTCGGCATTGCTGTTGCGCTGCCACCTCAACTCGGGATTATAACTGACTGTATAGGGCTGGGTGTAGTAGAGATAATGCGCCTTCCCGCTTCCTGTGGTAAATCCGAAAGTCAGAATATCGCGGTATTCCTGTTTGGGATAGAGAATGAAATAAGAGGGCAATTTTTCCGTAATACCCCATCCTGCACGCACGGACAACTGTTTATTGAGTTTCCATTTGGCGTTGAAACGGGGTGAGAAAGTACTTTTCTGTTCATACGGAGAGTCTTTGATAAAAACATTCTCCATACGGATACCCGCCATCAAATCAAGTTGGGTCTGTCCGATAGGCACGACCAAATGTTCCTCCGCATATACGGAAAGATTGTGCATAAAGGGATAATCACGATAAGGACGGGGACGATAGCCGTTGGCGGCCAACGACGGGTCTAAATAAAATTCGCCCTCGCCGACATTGCCGTTGGCTTTCCACTGGATACCGGCTTTAAGCGTGCTGCGAATATCTCCCCAGCGTTTATGCCAATTATATTTGACGGAAGCAGCCAAATCCAACTCCTTGGAGTCATTGACAGCATCCGAAAAATAAGGTTCATTGGGCAAGATATCTGCGAGGAAATATCCCTCCTGCTCGGCGTGCACGGCCGGCTGATAGGACCCCGCCGACATAAAACGATGGTGATGACTGTAATTGTCATTGAAATTGACAGAGGCATCAAATTTCAACTGGGTAATCCACGGTCTGTTCAACTGCCAGGTCAGTGAGGTGTTGAATCGGAAATTATTATCCCTCTCCTTCTTGTATTCACCTTTATAACTATCTGGATCGTCTTCTTCATTCATACCGCCGACATTCCCTGTAAATCCGGCCTCAAAACGAAGATTTTTCTTAAAGCTGTTGCTATAAACGGCAGAAAAACCGGCGCGGGAATAAGAGGAATAAGGAGACACGAGTTTCTTTACAGAACGCGCCCATTCCGCACTCACATTGAGTATGCCCCTATCTTTTTGCAAATCAATACCTTTGGAGGCGGATGCCTGATAGGTACGGGGATTGATGGAAAATGTGATATTGACGGGGGTATAACCTTTGCGCGTATGAATCTTCACCACGCCACTGTTCATATCGCCATATTCGGCAGAGGGCACGCCGGTAATCAGTTCGACCGACTCTATATTTTCCACCGCCACGCTGCGCGTATTCACACCCTTCATCTCCCCAAAGGAAGCATTGTTGCCGATACGGACTCCATCCACCTCAACCGCCGTTCCGAATGCCGCATTTCCCATGGTGGAGCCGCCACTTCTCAAAGAAAAGTCGTTGGCCGTCGTCAAATCCGGATTAACAGTCTTGCCACCGGGCAAAAGCGCCGAGATATCCGTCAAACTGGTCACCTGCAAGTGATTCAAAGCGTCTCGTCCCAAATTATGGGAGGTGTTCAAGCCATCTGAACGCTTGGCGGTCACAAGCACTTCATCCAAAGCCAAAGAATTTTCGGACAACTTGAAAACCAAATCTTTTACATCTTGCTGAAGCGTCAAAGGCTTTTTAATCGTCACATATCCCAAACAGGAAATCTCTATTTCATATTGACCCGCCTGCACATTTTCAAAGACAAAGCCGCCCTGTGCATCGGTCATCGTCCACAGGTAATCTTCGCCCAAACGCAAAACAGCCCCCGTAATCGGCGTATTTTTGCGTTCCTCACACACGCGACCGCGAATCGAATACGACTGCGCGTATGCCGTGAGAGCGACAAAGAAGAAAAGAATAGAAACAAATAATTTCCTAAAAAGGGTCATAATATCTTGCTTTTAGCAACGGAGTTTCAGTCCCGCAAAAATGGTATCGGGCTTAAATGAGAATACAGAGGCCATCTCTCCCGACATACAGAATCCGCACTGATCACATTTATCGGTTCCGTGGCCGATGCAAAGACCGCGAGAACCATCGGGATAGATGAAGTTCGTCACCCAGCAACGCTTGGTAAAACGATTGGTTTTCATCAACTTAAGTCCCGAAATCGAATTCATAATGGGATAGCCTTTCTTCTTATATTCAATCACCCTATCAATAATTTTCGCACGTTCTTCCAAGGGTATAGCCAAATATTCCGTCCCAGGAAAAGGAGTATGGAAATTGATGGAAATCAACTTGATATGAGGATTGTTTTTTACATACTCAAGCGTAGCATCCACATCGGTGTAATTCAAGGTATTGACCACCATATTGACGCTCAAATCCTTGTGACCGCACTCGGCGATATTCTTCTCCAATTTGGCAAAGGTGCCTTTTCCGCGCACCTCTTCATGAAAATTCACGCCGTCCAGACTTACCCAAATGCTGTCCGCCTTGCTGCCCTGAAAAGGAAGTTGGGCATTGGTCGTAATCGTGCAGGAATAGAAACCTATTTTCTTGGCCAAATCAATCAAATCATTGATGCGATACTCGCCATCTTTCCAAATGGTTACCTCACCGCCCTCAAAATCCACGAAACGAGAGCCCTGGTCATAGGAATACTGCAAATGCTCACGCACCTGCTCATAAGTCATATTGTGCGGATTTTTCAATTCATACACGCTGCAATGCTTACAACGAAGATTGCAGATATCCGAGATAAACAGCACCGTCTGCAAAGGGGCTTTACGTCCAAAAAGACGTGCCCTCAAAAACCATTGTGCCAAATAAAATAACTTCTTCACGCTACGATGAAATTAACAATACAAACAATCAGACAGAAGAATTGAACGATGTTGCGGGCGGTGAGCCAACGGAGCAGAAACCAATCGACTCCGGCCGCTCTATATTTATCAAAATCGCCCATAGGTCCCATCCACCAATGAATTTCTATCTTTTCATTACGCTGATAGACAAAATCCGTCAAGGACTTCACCAACCAGATTGCCAAGGGGAAAACAAGCAGTACCGACAAAAAAGCCGGATGCAATTCGCCCAAAATAACAGCCACAATCACCAAGATAAAAGGCAGGGTATTCAAAAGCGCAGACAAGAAAATCTGTCCTTTGAAACCTCCCATCAGATGTGCCATCGTCTTTTTTCCCATTTTAGCATCGGGAATTGAATCCAATACGGAATGTGAATACACGATATTGGTAACCAGCAGACCGACCGCTACGGACAGCCAGATGATTTGAGAAGATACGGTGCCGGTAATGGCATAGGCCATGCCTGTCATCATCAAGGGACCGAACATGACAAAAATCACCAGTTCGCCCAATCCTCGGTAAGCCAATTTCAAAGGCCCGCCCGAATAGGAAACACCTATTACCAAGGCAGCGAGTGCCCATAAGGCTATTTTCCACCCGCGAATCCAAAGCACAATGCCTCCCATCAAGGCCGCAATCGCAAGAAAGACGCACACCGCCACCAATAATTGTCGGGGCGTCGCCTGACCGGATGTCAAATAGGGATATTTTACCATTCTGCCACGAAAACCTTCTGATGACACTTGTTGGCGTGCTTCTCCCGAACCGCTATAATAATCAAACCAATCATCCAAAAGGTTCATGCCCAAATGAGCAAAGGCCACGCCTATCAGACAAGCGATGGCTGCGATAATAGAATAGGACGCCGCCCCATAGGAAATCGCAAGGGCGGTAAGTCCCGGCAGCATACTTTGGGGCAGAGATATCGGTCTGGCATTATTGAACCAAAAAGAAACTTTATTCATATCAATAAGCGACAATCAGGTTAGGAACAGCTCTCTCACCCTCATTATCCCATTTCTTATTATCGTAAGGATGGTTGATAACCCCGGTCTTCTCGCTCCAAAGAGTCGTTGAACCGCCACCATCCAGATTAATAGCTTGTGTCATACCCAACATTCGACAGATATACGCCGTCTCATAAATGCTGGCGCCGTCGCCTTTACCTTTGAAACGGCCGTCAATCACCACATAGTAGATATTGCCCTCATCATCCGTTCCCACAGCGGCACGAGGATGACGGGCATCATAAAATTGAATGGATGAATAGTGGGTACGAATTTTGGCTCCCTGTTTCTGTTCCTGCTGCATGGCGGCAATATTGGCTCCATCAGCGCCGTCACCTTTTACAAGAGGAACAGCCAATTCGCCATTCACCACCAACATAGGACCAGAGGCCATCACCGTATGCCAATCCGCCGTCACTGTTTGATATTGGGTCGTATCGCTATAGGCAATCATCATTTCATGACCGGCCTTATCCTTAAATCCGACTACGCCATCCACACGATAGGTCTCGGTGGGATGAGTATGGCCATACACTTCATTTCCAATGCGGAAATACACGGACGGAGTGCGAGGCTTGACGTGGAAATAACCCGCATTGACAGCAAAATCCGCTCCCATCTGTTTGCCCAATACGCTGGGCTTACCGGCTTTCTTACCCGGTCTGTGCAGGATTTGGGTTTTGAATTTAGATGCCGGATATTTGATGGCACAAATGCTCTGGGTAGAGAAGAACATCGGTACCTGGGCATACATAGCCTGGGCGCCTTTCCCCAAATCGGTAATCTGCCAATCTGCCTGACAAAAGGCCAATGAATCGGCATCCACCGCGCTGATTTCCTGTTTTACCTTTCCGGTAAGAAGGTCACGGGCCTGAAGCAAATCGCTTACCTCCCCACGACATTCAAACATCATGATGCCTTTATAGCCATTGGCACGAATCTGCTCCCACAAAGCTTTCCATTCGATTTTTCCCACACCGGGAAGCAGGTGGCGCTCGTCTGCAAAATCAAAATCAGAAATATGTACCGTCTTAATCGAGCCTTTCTTGATTCCTTTGAAAAAGTCATCGAAAGACTGATAAACAAGATGATTGGTATCAAAACAAATACCCACGCCCTTATGTCCCTCTATCAAGGCCATCATTTCGCGGCTATTCTGTCCCAAACAGGTACGGGGGAGGTTTTCAATACAAAGTTCCGCCCCGATTTCCTGCGCCACGGGAGCCAATTCTCCGATAGAAGCATGGCTAAGTTGTAAGCGATAGGCACGCTCATCCGGATGGACCGGCTCTGCACTGGGATGAAGAATCAGATAACGAGGAGAGAACACGGAAGAGGCCTTGATAATCTCCTTGATATAATTGACATTCTCTGCTCTACGGGCGCTGTCAGGATGAGACACATCCAAATGTTTACCGTAAGGCAAATGCAAAGACCACACTTTCAGTCCTGAAGAATCAATTTTTGACTTGAGTTCCTCGGCCCATACCTGCAATTCCGCGACGTCCTGTACCTTGTTTTTACCCACAACGAATTCAACATATTCCAATCCACTCTGACGTGCCTGCATCAAGGATTCAGCAGATGTACTTTCCACCCGGCTCATAGAACGGCCGATGGAGTTATCATTACAACATCCTGTGCTCAAAACCATGAGCATCAGAACAGAGATCAAACACAAAAACCTTTGTTTCATAATTATCAATTTACTTTTCTTGTCAGATTAGTTTGCAGGAGCCTCATAACGAATATTTGTCATCTTGCTGCTGTCGTAATTGCCGCAGATATAATCCAGATAATTGCTGGCATTGATTGTCACCTCGCTTCCTGCGAAATGCATTCGACCGCTCGCTACAACACCGGAAATGCTGGCACCTCCAAAATTCGCTACCAACAAAGCCTTAAAATTACCATTTACGCTCTGCGCCTTCACCAAACCATAATTTCCACCACCTTGGATATAAGCATCAGAAGAAACTGCGGCCAAGGCTACCATTCCTGCGATAGTACCACTATAAGCACTGGAACTTGCGATGATATCACCATTGTTCACGCAATTGATAAGGGCACATCCGTCAGAGATATAGCAAGCGATATTGCCCAAACGGCCATTGGCTATGGCATTGGTCTGATTTCCATTGTTCACACAACCATACAAAGTGGTGTTTTCATTACAAGTCGCAGCAATACCGGAACAACGGCCGACTTTTACATCCATATTGCCATGGTTGGTGCAAAGCTCAAGGGAAACAGCAGAGTTAGCGGTGGAAGATGTAGTAGCCACACCGACAATACCACCATAAATTGCGCCGGCAAAGCCGTTCGCAACATTGGATCCGCCATCAAT
>CAJGBW010000038.1 GCA_904501835.1 uncultured Bacteroidales bacterium | reverse complement strand
TATTCTATAACCGTCTTCTTCAGTGCTACGTCCTCATAGATCTCAAGATTGACAAACTCACTCATCAGGATCTTGGCCAGATGCAGATGTATGTGAACTACTACGACAGACATGTAAGGTGTGAATGGGAGAAACCAACCATCGGAATCCTCCTCTGCAAGGAAAAGAAAGATGCACTCATCAAACTTACCCTTCCTGAGAATGCAAACATCTACGCTACTGAATATGCTCTTTATCTTCCTGACAAGAACGAACTCCAATCAAGATTGAAGGAATGGATTGAAGAATTTGAAAACAATTATGTCTAACTCACTGATTGATCACGGGGAAGACGGTCAGGCGGAGTTCGGTGTGGCCGTATGGAATGAGGTCGAGATATTCGACCTGGTCTGAAAGCACTTTTACGTCTTTGGGAGAGGGGACTCTCGGCGTATATCGGTTTTCTTCCAATTCCCACTCGATTTTCTTGACGGGAAGTTTCACTTTGCCGTCAACGAACATGAGTTTTACCTCCTTGCTGATATCAACGGCATAATTCCACGCACCGGCCGGCTCTATCGACCAGCATTTGAACGAAGAATCTCCCGGGACTTTCCCGTTCATATTCTCATATACCTTGCTGTCCTCTGTCTTATTTTGCGGAATCGCGTAAGAATACAGGAGGGGACCACGTTGTACATACACGGACTGTACGTTTTCCGTAAGCCCTTCCGAGGAATCTACGGATGAATTTTTGACTGAAGTAGGTTCAACACCGCCACCCCTCTTGAAATATTTTTCCGCGACTTTGTCGTAAGCGAAACATCCCACACCGAGGGTCTTTAGTCGGGGCTTCATGGGAAAATTCAGTTCCAATATGACAGGCTTTCTTCCGGCTTTTATCTGAATCTTATGGAATTTTCCTTTTGTTGCAAAGCTGTCGTTCAATTTCTTTTTCCCAAGTTTTACGGATGCTCCATCAGCCCAGCCGGGGATGCGGTATGAAAAATCAAAAGTAACAGGCTTGTCGGCAGATATTCGGAATACGACCTTTCCTTCGTATGGATATTCGGTTTCCTCGGATAGGCTGATAGTCGCTCCTTCTTGGGTTTTGAAGTTCAGTTCGGAGGGACCATACATGGCTGCCACAATGCCTCCATCCTCGTTGCGCAGCCACATGCGGCCTACATAATTCGGCATGAAGCGATGCACGTTGCCTGCACAGCACTCCGTCTGATGGGTGGGGCGATAAGCCATCCAGGTGCTTCCGTGGAAGAATCCGTTGTGATTGGAATCGCCAGTTAGGCGGAACTGATTTACAGAGGAGAAATACTGCAGGGCCTTGAAATCGTTGGTGACCGAACCCATACCGGCGTTGAATACGGCTTTTTCAATTCGGTCTGCCCATTCGGCTTCTCCGGTAATCTGCATAAAATATCCCAGCGTCCACGTCAGGTCGGATACATCACAGGTTTCATGGCTGTTGATGATATTGCCGTTGCCCAACAGCGCTTCTGCGGATGAATGAACGCCATCCGGCAGCATGTGATCCCTTTCTAGCACCCTGTATGCGTTCAGCGCGGCATCCAAGTATGTTTTTTCGCCGGTATAAGCATAGAGTAGCAGAGGCAATTTGAGTTCTTCGCAATAGGTTACGCCATGCATGAACGGAAGCATATCTGCCATACAGGCCTCCAATGTGAGGTCTCCGAATTTTCCTCGGTCCCAAGCCGTACGGGCGCGATCCAGCAGTTCCTTGTTGCCGGTTTTGCTATAAGTCCAAAGCATCCCTTCCAGACTCACAATATTTCTCCACTTTTCGATTTCCTTAACGGGATAACTGAGGTAGTGTCTTTCGAGTATCTTCGGGATTTCTTCGTCGCGGGTCTTGTCGTAATAAGCCTTTATCGCTCGCCAGAATACCGCCATCGGCCACATAGAGGCTTTCTTGAAGGTGGCGTGGGGCAGACGTCCTGTCGAATCGGGATGGGAAATCGTGTATTTTATCCCGGCTTCTGCCTTTTGTATCAGGGCGGGGTTATCCAGCAGATATGCCAACCTTAGCAATCCATCGGTGTAGTAGGCTGTCTGTTCATATCTCCACCAGTCCGAACCGTATGATTCTGTATTTCTTACAATCTCTCCGTCCCAAAGATTGCTGTCGTAGGGATAGGACATGCTCTCCGGCTTTCCTGTCATGCCGTCTTTTTGGGCATCCAGAAAAGTTTTGAGCCAGCCTTTGGGGTTTATATCATCCAGCAGTCCATCTTCGTAAAGCATAGGAGACTGCGCCCCGGCCGGAATAAACAAGGCAAAGGCTAACAACAGGATAATCAAATGACGCATATTAAAATAGTAGTTGGTGGATAAATTTTTCCTCGTCCTCCGGGGTGAGAAATTTGGTTTCAATGGGGAGGTAGAAGAGACGCTGGCGCACGTTGGAGCGGAGTTTGTCGCCCAAGGGACGCAGGCGCTGGCTGTCCTTTTCGGTGGTAAGGATGATGGCGTTGGGCGTCTTGGCGGCCGCTTTTTCCATACTCTTGAGGTCGGATGCCGTAAACGCGTGGTGGTCGGGGAAACGCAAATGTGCGCTCATCTGGTATTGCCCGCTCAAATAACCCACCATGGGGCGGTCGTTGGCAATGCCGCTGACAACTATCATTTTTTGAGCATAGAGGTAGTGTTTGTCGCCTTCATCAAAAACAGGGCATGGAGTTGCGTAGGCCAGGTGGGTGAAAAAGATGGGCTGGGCGGCCTGTCGGGTATCGTGGCGTTTGTCTTTCTGTCGGGTATTCAAGCGAAGGCTTTGAATCCAGGCGGCCTTTTCTTCTTCGCTGAGGTATTCGGGGCATTTGCTCGCAATGATGATGTCGGCGGCATGGATGCGCTCGGGAATGTCGCGGAGCCGTCCGAGCGGGAGCAAATGGTCTTTGGCGAGCGGGCGATTGTATTCTATCAGCACGATGTTGAGGTCGGCTTGCAGGGCCCTGTGTTGGAAAGCGTCGTCCAAAATGATGCGTTCACATCCGTCCTGGGCCATTTGCCGGCAGCCCTCGATGCGGGAGGAACAGACCGCAACGGGAACAGAGGGGAATTTGCGTTTGATTTGCAAGGGTTCATCGCCATATTTCTCTGCGGCGCTCAGTCTTTTCTTCGCAGACGCGCCCAAGCCCGTCATTTTTTCGTCGGGCTCAACATAGAGAAATCCTTTGCTTTTACGCCCGTATCCTTTGGATAGTACGCCCACTTTGCATGCTCGCGATCCCGGCACCGCTGCTTCGTTGGTGAATCCGGACGCCGCTGTTTCGGCCGACGAACTCAACAGTCGCAGCAACATTTCTGTAAAAGGCGTTTTACCGGTACCACCGACAGCCAGATTTCCAACACAAATGGTCGGAACAGGCGCACGATGGCTCTTCTTGATACCTTTATTATATAAGAAATGGCGCAAACGCAGGGCCCAATAATAGGGTGCAAGTATGATTTTATCGCTGTTCATGGCATTATCCAAAGGCAAATATACGATATTATCCGTAGAAAATCAGCGGAATTTGGTAAAAAAAGAAAAAATTACTACCTTTGCCGCCCCTTGTGTATCAAGGGATCGCAATTATTTAAGTATTAACCATTAAAGACTCAAGACAGTGAACACACAGAGCTACAAAACAGTGTTTGCGAATCCGCAAACTGTGACAAAAGGCTGGGTTGTCATTGATGCCACCGACGTGGTACTTGGACGTCTTGCTTCCAGGATTGCTCTTATCCTCCGCGGAAAAGACAAACCCTATTTCACTCCTAACCAGGATTGTGGCGATAACGTTATCGTTCTCAATGCTGACAAAGTGAAAATGACTGGCAACAAGATGGATGAGAAAGTCTATGTTCGTTACACCGGTTATCCGGGCGGACAGAGATTTGCTACGCCGAAGGATATCTTGGCAAAGAAGCCTACTGCATTGGTAAGAATGGCTGTAAAAGGCATGCTTCCCAAAACTCGTCTTGGTGACAAGCTCATTAAGAACCTTTACCTTTATCAAGGCAATGAGCATCCCCACCAGGCACAGAACCCTAAAGTTATCAAGTTAAACGAAATTTAAACATTGAGCATGAAACAAGTAAACGCCCTTGGAAGACGTAAATCAGCTGTTGCCCGTGTTTACATCGTATCTGGTAAAGGTAACATCACTATCAATGGCCGCGATCTTAGCGAGTATTTCACATTGGATTCACTCCGCTACATCGTAAACCAGCCTTTTGAGGTGACTGCTACCGAAGGTCAGTTTGACGTGAAAGCCAACATCGACGGTGGTGGTATCAAAGGTCAGGCAGAGGCCCTCAGACTCGGTATTGCACGCGCACTTTGCGAAGTTGACAAAGAGGCCTATCGTGCTGCTCTCAAATCTGCCGGCTTCCTTACTCGTGATGCCCGTGAGGTCGAGAGAAAGAAACCTGGTCAGCCGGGTGCACGTCGTCGCTTCCAGTTCAGCAAACGTTAATACGCTGTTATACGTTATTTGCACAATCACGATAGAAAAGAAATCTTCAGGACCCGCCAGGGGGCTCGGAGTCTCGTAAGCGGCTACCTTTGAAAGTGGAAGATTGTCGTAGATTGCGGAAAATCAGCAGGACCTTTTAAGCTACCTGTCTGATTGATGAAAAGAGCCGGAAAGAATAAAAAGGCAAAATCTTATCCGGAAAGTAAAAACAAAGAAAAATTTTTAAAACAATGCCAAGAACAAATTTCCAGGAATTGCTCGACAATGGATGTCATTTCGGTCACCTTGCTCGCAAGTGGAACCCTAAAATGGCACCGTATATCTTTATCGAGAAAAATGGTATCCATATCATTGATCTCCATAAGAGCGTCGTAAAAATCGACGAGGCAGCAAATGTACTCAAGCAACTCGCTCGCAGCGGTCGTAAGATTCTTTTTGTTGCTACCAAAAAACAGGCTAAAGACGTTGTTGCAGAGAAAGCTGCAGCCGTTGGTATGCCTTATGTGACAGAGCGTTGGGCTGGTGGTATGTTGACCAACTTCCCTACTATCCGCAAAGCTGTCAAGAAAATGAACACCATCGACAAAATGAAAGAAGATGGTACCTATGACACACTCGCTAAAAGAGAACGTCTCCAAGTTGATCGTCAGAGGGCTAAACTTGAGAAGAACCTCGGTTCTATCAAGGATATGAACCGTCTGCCTTCTGCCCTTTTCGTAATCGATGTTCAGAAAGAGGCCAACGCAGTGAAAGAGGCCGTACGTTTGAATATCCCGGTAATCGCCATGGTTGATACTTGTTGCGATCCTACCCCTATTGATTATGTGATTCCGGCAAACGATGACGCTACGAAGAGCATTGCTTACATCATGGATGTATGCTGCGCTGCCATCAGTGAAGGACTTGAGGAGAGAAAACTCGAGAAGGACAAAGAAGTCAACGTAGATGAGGCCAAGAGCGCTGCACCTGCAGGTGTAAAACTCCGTTCTCGTAAAAATGCTGCTACCAAATTGGCTGCCGCCAAAGAGGAAGTTGCCGCTGAGGCTCCCGCAGCAGAAAAAGCTGAGTAATTAACTTAACAATTAGCGAAAACATGGAAATCAAAGCCGCAGACGTAATGAAATTGCGTCAAATGACAGGTGCCGGTATGATGGATTGCAAGAAAGCCCTTGTAGAGGCTGAAGGCGATTACAACCGCGCACAAGAGATTATCCGCGAAAAAGGTAAAATGGTTGCCGCCAAGAGAACTGACCGTGAGACCACGGAAGGTGCTGTTGTTGCAAGAGTTGACGGCGACAAAGCCATTTTGTTGAGCTTGGGTTGTGAGACCGACTTCGTGTCTCGTAACGAAGAGTTCCAGGCGCTTGCAGCTAAAATCGCTGATGCTGCCATCGCTGCAAAACCTGCAGATATGGAAGCATTGAAAGCTTGCAAGATGGAGGATGGCCAGACTGTAGAAGAGGCTATCACCGCTCAGACCGGTAAAACCGGTGAGAAACACGCCTTGGCTTTCTATGCTCTTATCGAGGCTCCTTATATCGCTGTTTATATCCACAAAATCACCGGTAAGTTGGGTGCTGTTGTTGGTTTCAACAAAGAAATCCCTGCCGATGCTGCTAAAGGTTTGGCTATGCAGGTGGCTTCTATGGCTCCCGTTTCTATCGCAGCCGAGGATTGTCCCAAGGATGTTGTAGAGAAAGAGTACCAGATGGCTATCGAGAAGACCAAAGAAGAGCAGATTCAGAAAGCCGTTGACGCTGCCCTCAAAAAGGCTGGTATCAACCCTGCTCACGTGGATAGCGAGGATCACATCGAGTCCAACACGGCAAAAGGTTGGTTGACTCCCGAGCAGGCACAGCAGGCTCGCGAAATCAAGAAGACCGTTGCTGAGCAGAAAGCTGCCAATCTTCCTGAGCAGATGATTCAGAACATTGCCAATGGTCGTATCCAGAAATTCTACAAAGAGAATACTTTGGAGGAGCAGGCTTACCAGATGGGCGATGGCAAACAGTCTGTCAAGGAGTACTTGAAAGGCATCGATGCTGAAGCCAAAGTGGTTGTATTCAAGAGATTCACCCTTAGCGAGTAATTTTTAATTACACCATAGAAAAGGACAACGCTTTTAACGGCGTTGTCTTTTTTTTGTATTTGGTCTGTGGGTTCTCCAAATAATGATTATCTTTGCTTAATTGTGTCTATAATAAAGAATCGCTATGGAATACATAAGGCCTTTGATTCAGATTTCGGAACTCAATATAGAGGAGAAAATCATGTTGTTGGTGTCGAATTTCGACGAGAAACACCATACAGAATATATTGAATGGGATAATTCCGTAGATCTTTAATGTGCGAGAGTATGAAGAAGATAATGAAATCCATCTTGTTTTTTGCCGTCGTGCTGATTGCAATCCAATCTTGCGCAAAACAAGAAATTTTTGAGACCAAAGAGGAGGCGCTCGGTCGTTATGTGTATGAGTTTTCTCTTGCGCAAGAGGATGATGTGAAGGCCCTGCTGGGTGATGATTCCATAGAATACGAGGCTGCGGACGGCTTGGGCGTTTTTGGAGCAGGACTTGTCAATGCTCCTTCCGGCGTGAATATAACGGCGAATCCTGTGACTGTGACGGTCACCGCTACTTCGGCACTTACCGCGGGCAATAAACTCTATGCCTATTATCCTTATTCTGTGGACAATGCAACTGCGAAAGTCAGTGCTGTCAATTTGGAAATTCCCACCACACAGACGCAACGTTCCAAAACTTTTGACGCCGATGCCATGCCCATGGTTTCGTTGCCTTTTGTTGTCGCCAAAAATCTGCCCATCAAGACAAAAGAGCCCGTGGGACAGATTTATATGGCCAATCTGGGTGCCGTGATTGAATTTAACGTCTTTGGTGCTTCTTTTACTTCAGAGAAAATAGAGTCGGTCAGTTTTGTGGCTGAATCCGCCCTTGCCGGCACCTTCAAATTCAACCTGAGTACCGTAAAAGATGAATCAAGTCTCTCCCTTCCTACACTTTCCCAAACGACCGTGAAGACGGTTTTGGGGCAGGCCATTGCTGTTGGCAAAACCAAGGCTTCTGCAGCCAAGCTGTATATGGTGGTCGCACCCGGTACGCACAAAGGTGTTGTGGAGCTTTGTACGGACAAAGCCCGTTATTACTATTATGTAGATACAGCGATTGCCTTCAATCGCTCCAAGGTACGCCCGCTCAATCTGGATTTGGCTAATGCGCAGCGTACAAAAATAGACTTTTCTACCATTCTGCGCATCAATGGTTACAATGCCGATAATTACCGTCCGTTGGAGCTCAATTTGAGCAATTTTGGCTATTACGATTCATCGAAAAATCTTCCCAGTGTCAAGAATACCACGGCTACGAACAGCAAAAATTTTGTTGCGACGCAGGTCTTCTCCAAAAAGGAGATACCCAATGGCTCGTTGATTCTTGTGTTGGATGGCTATCAATATCGTCCGGAAGCCTGGGTGAATGCCAATACCCTGAACAACGCTTCGGGCAGCAACCTCAGCCGCCCGACCAATACCTCCGTTTCCATTACACAGGTGAATGATGAGTGGTGGGGTGATTTTACGCTTCGCGGCTTCAATCTTTCCGCATCTCCCAATGTGGCGCTCAATGCTGACGCCAGCGTTTTGGAGGGGGTACGCAGCAGTTTTGCCATCATGGTTCCCAAAGCGGACTATGCAAGTGCGTCTTTGGAGGAAATTCTTGTGGCAGAAGGATATAATCCGCAGAATTACAAGAAGTTGAGTATTTCTTATACAGATTTTGCCTATTACAATTCGCAGAATAACTCTACTCTTTATACAGTGGAAAATTCCGGTTGGGGAAGCACCATCGATGACTTTGTCGCGACGCCGATTTATACCAAATCCAATCTTCCCAATGGAACTCTTCTGGTTCAGCGTGCGGGCTATATGTATCGTCCCGAGGGTTGGGTATCATTGGATTCGACCAATGGTAAAAATGGTACCAGCGGTGTTTTGAGACCTGACAATGTGACGACTTCGCTCGTTGAAGTGAACGATGCGTGGTGGGGTACTTTCAAATATAGGGCATTTAACCTTGCGTTCGCGGATCGCACTCCTTTGGCCACTAGCGCAACGGCTACCCAGACGCTCTGCCCGCAGGTGCGTGCTGCTTTTGGTATTTATGTTCCGAAAAAGAAGAGCGCTTCTGCCCTTACAACGCTCATTAAATCAGCGGGTTACAATCCGGATGATTATGTGCAGTTGGATGTGCCCTTTACTAATTTTGCTTATTACCAGTCCGATCAGACAGATTATGTTTCAACCCTGCGTACGGTGGCGATGGATGGTTGGAACAATACCATCAAGGATTTTGTGGCGACGCCGATTTACACCCGTGCTGATTTGCCTGCAGGTACACTCATCGTGCAGAAATCCGGAAATATGTATCGTGCGGAAGGCTGGACGGATTTGAATATCCCGAATGGAAGCAGCGGTTCCGGCATCACCCGACCGGCCAATGTGACGGCCTCTGTTGTCAAAATCGATAATGACTGGTGGGGATCGTTCCAATATCGTGGCTTCAATCTGGCTTACGAAGACAGGACGGATTTGGCAGCCGGTGCCGATGCTAGCGAGACCCTTTGTCGCTCCCTTAGCGATGGCTTTGGTATTTTTGTTCCGAAGAATGCCAAACTGATGGGGCCTACCGAGACGGCTGATGATCTCTCTGCTACTCCTTCAAGTAGTGTGGGCTTGGATTATAAGAAGATAGAGTCGGCTCCACATCCGAGGCTGATTCTGACCAAGGCCGATTTTGAAGCGTTGAAGTCAACTGTAAACAGCAATGCGATTACCAAGAAATTCCACGATTTTATCATCACAACAGCGAATTCTGCCTGCGGATATAGCAATTTGAAATACGTCAAGAGTGGAAAAACCATCATGAACGTGTGCAGAAATGCCATTACCCGCATTATGTTTTGTGCGTATGCCTTCCGTATGACCGGTGAGCTGAAGTATTTGACTTCTGCAGAGCGCGATATTGTGACGGTTTGCGGTTTCCCGGACTGGAATCCGGATCACTATCTCGATGTGGGAGAAATGGCAACGGCTGTGGCATTCGGACTCGACTGGTTGTATGATGAATTGAAGCCCGAGACGCGCGATTTGGCCCGCAAAGCCCTGAACGATTATTTGTTCGTGACGTCAAAAGACTCGAAATACAATGCTTGGGCGCATCTTTCTCACAATAAGAATCAGATTTGCAACGCTGCGATCATTGTTTCAGCCATTGCTTCTTACGAAAAGGACAAGAAGAATGCGGTTGAAATGCTGGAATCTGCTATTACGAGCAACAAGACATACGGATTCCAACAATATGGACTTTCCAATGAATCCCATACGGGTGGTTGCTATCTTGAAGGCTATATGTATTGGGGATATGGCACGACTTATCAGGTTATCAGCATAGCGGCGCTTGAAAAGATATTTGGCAATAGTGGTGGTCTATATGAAGCGAATCCCAGTTTTGCAGCCTCGGCGGAGTGGATGCTGCACATGGTCGGGCCGTCATACAAGCCTTTCAATTTCAGCGATTGCGATGACGACGAAGACGGTATGCTCCCGATGTGGTGGTTTGCAAACAAACTCAACGATCCCTCTCTTCTTGTGCATGAAATCCGACTCGCCAAACGGGACGACTGGGGCTTTGGAGAGCGTCGTCTGCTGCCTCTGATTTTCGGATTTATGGATATGCAACATCTAAAAGCCTCCACACCCAAACCGTCGAAGAATCTGTGGTATTCGACCGATGGTGACAGCGAATTGGGAAGAGCGTGTGTCTTGATGCATACAGACTGGACCATGTCAGAGACCGATAAGTTCCTCGGACTCATCGGAGGAAGGCCGAATGTAAGCCACGGACACATGGACGGAGCAAGTTTCGTGTATGATGCTCTTGGACAAAGATGGGCGATGGACTTGGGCCGACAGGCGTACTCGGATACAGAAGCCTATATCGGTAGCGAATTGTGGGATGTCGGCAAGAACAGTTTGCGCTGGACGGTATATCGTTTGGGTAATCTGGGACACAATATTCCTCACGTTGTCAATAATGGACACGGCGGACTTTATAACAGCAACGGAAAAGCCTTTATGGATGCAACTTTCTTTGACCGCAATCCTGGCAAGTTGGGTTGCAAGTACACCTACTACGGCATCAATTGGGAAGGAACAGCGGAGAATCAAGACATTGCGACCAAGGGCGCCATACGCTACGCGGAGTTCATCAACCAGAATAAAGATATGGCGATTTCCGATGACCTTACGGCCAATACAGGCAAGTCACCGCTTATCCGTTGGCAGTTTGCTACGCCAGCGACCGCGACAGCTGTCAATAAATCCGGTGTGCAGTATTTCAAACTTGTACAGGCGGGTAAAACTCTGTATGTTTCCATCAAAATCAAGGATTTTATACCGGGAAATGGTACGGATGCGGCTCCGTCTTTGACGCTCAAGACCTGGGAGGCGAAAGGAGATAAAGAGTATGACGCTGCGAATCCGGGTGTTACAATGTGCGGTTACGACGTGCAGCTTAAGAGCGATGACCGCATCAAGTTGACCGCGACTTTCACGGAAACCCTTCCTCAATAAACGCGAGACTATGTTGGCGTTTTGGTATAAAAACGGAAAAACTTTGTGAATTTTTCTTTACTTTTTACCTTTTCCGCTACAGATATTCTATTTTGCGCTTGCTCAAATGAGTGAGCGCTTTTTGTATATGATGGATTTTATCAAATATGGTACTTTGTCGCGCACCCGTCTGTGGTTCGCCCGTCTGCTGCGTCTGTGGTTCGCCCGTCTGCTGCGCGTGTGTTTCGTCTTATGTCTTCTGAGTGCCTGTACGCGTGAATATCCTCCTTTTGGATCCCCCAACCAAGGGAATGGTCATCGAGGTGAGTCCGGTCCCTTTCGTCCGGATTATCTGCCGTCGGGTCAAGATTCGGCCCAAATATCCTCCAAAAGTCTGTATCTATGTGGCGTGCGCTATCCGGATGGTTATGATTGGGTGAAAGATGAACAGAAAGGCAGTGTGCCGGCCAGCCTGTTCCTATTAAAAGACGGAGAACTTATTTATGAATGTCCCACAGGGATACAGCACGGGCCTTCGACAGACGCCGATATGCACAGGATTCTTCAAGGACGTCTCTATATGGATTACGCAACGGATTCAGAGACCGTGATGCGTTGCGAAAATGAGGAATTGTATCGTGTTCAAGGGCGCGAATATATCCGGGGTGTATTGCCTCTCGGACAAGGAATTTTGACTTTGTGCCAGCCACGAAATCGTAGTGGGGAGTGGGTGTTGAGGAATGACGGGGTGGAATTGAAAAAAGGAACAGGCGAGATTTTGGGGAATCTGTATTATCGTAGCAATGAGATTGGAGGCTCTCTCTCTGCGCCTCAAAATGCGGCCACTTTTGTGTTTTCTACCCAAGGGGACTGTTCGTTTTCGCTCTACGAAAATCTGACGGAGCCTACAACCTATTATATTGAAGAGAATCCCACGTTGTATGCCGCGGGCTTGGTGAACGCTTTTCCCTGGATTGCCTATAGGGAGGCTTATGAAAATGTGATTATCAATCTGGCCATGCAACAGCGTTATTCGTTTCCTGTAGATGAGAAGTGGGTAGATTTGAAAGGTAGTCCGGATTATCTGGTTTTACTATCTCAATTACCTTCCGGGGGTGCCGTGCTTTCATTATTTAGTTGGATGAATGCGTTTTTTTATGAGCAGATCGTTTTGGATGAGATTCCTATTGCCTTGGCGGTCGGATGGGCCCCTGCCTCCAGCCAGGATAATTCGGTCGGGCATGGGGAGAGGAATGGGAGTGGCGCAAACTGGTATGTCCTTGCGAAAGATGCTGAGGGAACGCAATATAAAATCATTACCCCGGACGCTGAGATTTTACTGCCTCAGGGAGCGCGCCCCTATTCCAAAAACTGCTTTTGGGTATTTGAGGGAAAAATTTACCTATCCTTGATTATGGATGGAAAGGCGGCTTTTTACGCAGATGGAAAAATCAGCCAATACTCATTCAATGGCTATGTGGATGGCATGGAACTCGGGCCTTGAGGCGAGAGTTCGGATCGTGTGAGCGGGATGTGCGGGCCTTAAACGAGTTCGCACAGTAGGGTGGCGGGTGTAGCGCCTACGACTTTGACCTTGACATAGTCTCCGGCTGTATGCTGCTTGTCGGGAAATACGCACATCATATAATTGGATGCACGTCCACAAAGCTGTCCCTCACCTTTTTTAGAGGGTCCTTCCACAAGAACCAGTTGTTCTGTGCCGACCATAGAGGCATAACGCTCTTCACTTTTTTTCATTTGAAGCGCGATGATTTCCTCCAAACGTTGTGTCTTGACTTTTGCCGGAACGTCGTCTTCATATTTGCGGGCTGCCAGAGTGCCCGGCCTTTCGGAGTATTGGAACATGAAGGCGAAATCGTATCCGACTTCTTCCATCAGACTCAAAGTGTCTTGGTGGTCTTGTTCGGTCTCACCACAGAATCCGGCGATGATGTCGGTTGTCAGGCTGCATCCCGGCACTTCTCTTCGGATGGCTGCCACGCGTTCCAAATACCACTCTCGGGTGTATTTGCGGCGCATTTTCTCCAACATGGGGTTGCTGCCGGACTGAACAGGCAGATGGATATGGCGGCAGATATTGTCATAACTTGCCATGACCTTCAACAGCTTGTCGCTGATGTCGGAGGGGTAGGAGGTGGAGAAACGGACGCGGAGCAGGGGATTGATTTGGGCGACCTTTTCCAGCAAATCGGCAAAATCAACGTCTTGCCCCTCACTTTTCCAATGGTAGGAATCCACATTTTGGCCCAACAGAGTGACCTCGCGATAACCATTTTCAAAAAGTTGGCAGGCTTCTCGTACAATGCTTCCCGGCTCGCGGCTTCGTTCAGCACCTCGGGTGTAGGGAACTACGCAATAGGAGCAGACATTGTTGCATCCGCGCATAATGGAAATAAAGGCGCTGACTCCGTTTTTATCCAAGCGGGTGGGAGTCAGTTCGGCATAGGTTTCTTCACGGGAAAGGGTGGTTTCCACGCCCTTTTGCCCCTCCTGCGCCGCTTTGAGCAGTTCGGGGAGCTTGCGGTAACTGTCAGGGCCGACAACGATATCGACCTTGCCATTTTCGATTAACTTCTCTTTCAACCTTTCCGCCATACAACCCAAAATACCCACAATGACAGGGCGTTTCTTTCTTTGCAGATGGAATTGGTCGATGCGTCCCCAGATTCGCTGTTCGGCGTTGTCGCGTATGGAGCAGGTGTTAGCCAAAATAAGGTCGGCCTGTTCAATCTGTTCGGTGTAGCGGTAGCCACAATCTTGAAGGATGGACAAGACCACCTCGCTGTCATTGACATTCATTTGGCAGCCGTAGGTCTCGATATAGACCTTTTTATCGCTGGGGGTAGCTGTGAGAGGTTTGAGCAAATTCATGATGACTTAAAATAGAGTCGCAAATATAGATATAATTTCGCGTTTTTACTTATCTTTGCATATTGACTATATAAAATGAGAGCACGTTTTTCACCTGTTTTGATCTTGCTGGCGGCGTTGATAACCCTGTCACTTGTGTCGTCGTGCGTGGGGCTCAATACCGTTAAAAATCTTAAGGTGGAATCCTGCCGCCTGGCCGGAGTTCAGATGCCGTCTTTCAGCAGTCGCACCCTCAATGCGACCTTGTTGTTGGGCGTTGATAATCCTGGCTCCTATTTGCGTCTGAACGATATTTCAGGTGTGATTTATGCACGGGAAACGTCGGAGCATTTGATGAGTTTTACTTTGGGCGATTTTGCCATTGATAAAAAAGCCCGTAAAGAATATCCGGTGCAGATTGCCTTGACCCCCTCTCCGGAAATGTCGTTTATGAAAATTATAAGCCTTTTGAAAAATCACTCTTTTGGAGATTGTGTATTTGATATTCAATTTAGAATGTCGGGTAGTCCGACTGCAAAAGGGGCGAAATATAGTTTTAAGAATCAAGCTTTGGACAAGTTATTGCCCGCGAAATAAAAGAATCGTACGATGAAAAAATACATATTGCTTGCCATTTTGTTTTGTGCTTCTTCTCTTACATTTTATGCACAGACGCCCTCCTTGGACTCAACCCAGTATGAGGTGATGGATTCCGTGATTTATGTACCGGTGTCCCGAATTGATACTTCGCTGGTGGGGGTAGATGTGTTTTCCATGCTGCCCGATGGCTCGGATGGCCGCTCGAAAGTGAGCGTAAAACAAAGTGAGAATGTAGCAAAAGCCATGGCGCTGCGTGTGGCGAATAACCAGAATCGCCAGATTGAGGGTTACCGAATCCGTATATTCTTCAAAGAATCCGCCCGTACCGAGTCGGAAGAAGTAATGAAGAAATTCATTGCCAAATATCCCGGTGTTCCCGCTTATCGAAGTTATGCCAATCCTTATTTCAAGGTGACGGTCGGCGATTTTCGCAATAAATCCGAGGCGATGCAGTTGTTGGAAAAATTCATCGGAGAATATCCGACGGCCTTTGTGGTGAAGGAAATGATAAGTTACCCTGTGGTGGATAAGACGAACGCTTATGTGGTTGATACTTTGAAGGTTGTAAAGCCGAAAGAAGTCATTGTGGAAGAGTTGGCGAATAGTACTACAACAGAATTATAATTTAGTCAATTGCGCTTATGGCTCAAGGATTATCACTTGAACAAAAGATTTTACAGCGTCTGTCTCCTTTGCAGATGCAGATGATTCAGATGCTTCATCTGCCCCAAAAGGAGTTGGAAGACTATGTGCGTAAGGCTTTGGAGGAGAATCCTGTGTTGGAGGAGTTGCCGCCTCGTCAGGATGGTGGTGGAGAGGATGCTGAAAATTCGGAGCCTCATGCCAAGGACGTCTCTATTGATGCCTATAAAGACGATTCTATTCCTTTTTATAAATTGTTTGTCAATAATTATGGCCGTGATGAACGCCCCCAGCGTGATACTTTGTCGGTCAAGGAGGGGATTACGGAGTCGTTGATGGAGCAACTCGGTTTTCGCGACTTGACGGATCGCGAAAGGCAGATTGCCGCCTTTATTATCGGTAGCATAGACGCCGATGGATATTTGCGCCGCAGTATTATGAGCGTTGCCGATGATATGGCGCTTCGTGCCGGAATGCAGGTGGAGGATGAGGAAGTGGAGCGAATGCTGAAAGTTGTGCAGGAGTTTGAGCCTGCGGGCGTCGGCGCCAGAGATTTGCGCGAATGTCTGCTTTTGCAGCTCAAAGGGAAAGAAGAAAGTTCACAGGTGCGCGTGGCTCATCTGATTCTG
>CAJGBW010000037.1 GCA_904501835.1 uncultured Bacteroidales bacterium | reverse complement strand
GAGAAACCACGAAGTCCAGGTAACTCCTTTTGTAGTTGCTGGCTAATAGTCTCGATTGCACCTTTGCCCCAAAAGCCCTCACGAGAGTTTTTAGAAACATAGCAACCTATACCATAATACAATGATAGTTGCTCTTTATTGGCTGAAGATGCTGCACGATATTGACTACGCAATACCGCTTCCTTAATAATCCTTACCGCTTCAGCGTAAGTCTGTAAATCGCTCATATGCTTATTATTTGCCAACAATGGTATAAAAAGAATCGCAGGCGAAACGGCAATTGTGTCGTTTTTTGCTCCGTGAACCGTAATTTTATTATAAAATTCGGCATCATTTCCGCATTCGGGTGTTTCTCTCAGGTTATCTGTTCTTGTAAAAACAGTCATTCCAACAGACGCACTCAGCCACGTCGGTGAGACGACGCTTGCCATCGTTTGCAACAAATTTCAAAGCGTTACAATTTGTAACGCTTTCATTGCCCTCACTTTTTAATCGACTTTTAAGAACACGCCAGTACTGGTATGGATCTTGACTAGCCGTCAGCACGGCAATCACATCCACAATGGAGAAATACCATTTCTCCGCCTTGTCGTCCCAGGCGGTACGGATTCGCGAGTCCGCGAAAATCTGAATTTGTTCAGTTGTGCTCATACAAATAAGTTTTAAGCGTTAAACTTTTCAACGCCGGAAAGGTAGAGCACATTTTTGACAAAAGCCGGAAAGTCAAGAAAAATGCATCAAACTATTTCTTTTTTTGACTTTTTTATGAATTTGAGAATTTTTAAGCCCGAATCAATAGGGTGGACATGCCTCCTCTACCCTCCACATCCACAGCACCACATCCTCAAACTATTGCTCCACCGTATAATTTTGAATTTTATCTTATAAATGCTATATTTGTGGCAAATAAACTAATTAATTATTTGCCTATGGGAGTATTCAGCATATAAGAGATATGCACTTATAATATTTTGGAAAAGCGTTTAGCTTTATTCTTTTGCTTTGAAAGTTTGGCGACTATTATAAAGACAAAGAGGAATATGGTTAGAACGTTCGTGCAAGTTGCGCGGACTTTTTAGTTATTCTTTTGTCGAGGTTACGCCAAACACCGCAAAGCGAGGATTCTAAATTGTTCCGCGCTTTTTTTGTGTGTATTAATGTTAAAAATATGGAACACGGAGTTTTCGAAATGCCGTTAAATGAGTAGGAACGAATAAAAAAATAAGATTATGAAAAAGATTTTACTTTTACTTGCATTGGCTTTTACGATGTTATCTACTGTTTCATGCGGAGTATTCTCAAACATGTCAAATGAAGATGCTTATAATGTTGGTTACGGAGCAGGAACACTCATAAGAAACATAATTGACCAATATTAAACTATTAGAAAAAAGGGGTATTCCTCAATATCAATTATTATCACATTTAATTTTAACTATTTATGAAAAAGATTTTATTTATGCTTATTGCATTCTGTGCAATCACAATTTCAGCAAATGCTCAAACAGGAGCTTGCAAAGTTATAGGTACCAACTCTACCGTATATGTGTCGGTTATAGATTGGAGTCCGGATGGCACCGTTCAATTATCGATTGATAGCGATGCAAATACTCGTGTAAGTTTTAAATTTTTTGTAAAATACGGGTATTCAAAGGCAAATTCTAGTGGCCACTACAAAACACAATCTTTTGGTGTTGGTGCAGATCCTAATATGAGTAATACTAAGACAATAAGGCTAACAGCACATAGGAGTGACGGTGGGAAAGAAGTCACTAGTATCGAATCAATTACAGTAGAGGGAGCAAGGTGCGAATAATTAAAAGTATAAACGTATGAAAAAAACATTATTCCTTTCAATTATCGCGATGCTGATATTGACCAGCTCCACCAATTTGATTGCGGGTAATAACCCTCAAAGTGAAAGTATTATTGCGGAATATTATTCAACCAATTCCGAACAAACTTTATCACAAGACAGAGCCACTACTCCTGGGGGAAAAACAAAACCCATGAAAAGCAGAAGCGGTAGTAGCAATAAGAATGGACGCGCGGGAAAAAGGGTCGTTGACCGATCTAAACCAGCAAGACGATAAAAATTATCACAAAATGGGATGACTATCAATGCTAGCCATCCCATTTTTATATAATGCCCTATCCTAATCAAATCCGATTCTATAAGGATATTTGTACTGAATTAATATCAAGCGTAATAGTTGTAAATTAAACTATAATAACTATATTTGCGTTGTAATAGTTTAATATTAAGCTATCATGAATGACATTTACACACTCTCTGACGCTCTATTAAGCAAACGTATCGGAGAGAAATTAAAGGCTATAAGGCTAAAAAGAAACATCACTCAGCAGAGTTTAGCAGAAGCCTCCTCCATTTCTTTATCCTCAGTAAAGAAGGTCGAGAACGGTGAGATAGGCTCATTCGACACTCTGCTTCGCATATTGCGAACTCTTGGAATGTTGGAATCTATCAGTACGCTTTTTGAGGAGGAACAGCTCAGCCCAAGTAAATACTATGAAATGGTAAACAAGGCAAAGCAGAAGACTCGCAAGCGTGCCGGAGGTAAACTTAAAATCGTCAAGGAGGAATCTGAATGGTAGATGTAGCAAAAGTAAAACTCTTTGGAATGGACATGGGTACATTCCAGTGGGACGAATCATATAATGTAGCGAGGTTTGAATATGACCATGAGTTTGCGACTAAAGGCATAGAGCCATCCCCTATCATGATGCCTGTCCAGCAGGGACGAATCTATTCCTTTGGCAATCTGAACAGAGACACATTCAATGGACTTCCGGGAATGCTTGCTGACTCACTCCCGGACACATATGGACGAGCCTTGTTTGACCAATGGCTTACACTTACCGGAAGGACATCTGGCAATCCCATCGAGACTTTGTGCTTCCTCGGACAAAGGTGCATGGGCGCCTTGGAGTTTGAACCGGCAACTGGTCCGGCAACAGACGAGAACATGAAGTTTGAGATTGACTCTCTAGTAGACGTAGCTAGAGAGGCACTGTCAAAGAAAGAATGGTTCGGAGTGAATCTGGATACTGACAGGAAGGCAGCAATAGCGGAAATTCTCCGTCTTGGAACATCCGCCGGAGGTCAGAGAGCAAAGGCGATCATAGCATACAACAAACAAACCGGCGAGGTCCGTTCAGGACAGATTAGCGCTCCGAAAGGGTTTGATTATTATCTTATCAAACTGGATGGAGTCAGCGCAGAAGTAGGATTCAAGGAGACAGAGAATTACGGCCGTTTGGAATATTCATTCTCGGAGCTCGTCAAAAAATGCGGTATCGATATGACTGACTGTTCATTGATAGAAGAAAATGGCAGAGCGCATTTTCTTACCAAGAGATTCGACAGAGAAAACGGCAGGAAGATTCACATGCAGACTCTCTGTGGCATAGCTCACTATGACTTCAAACTACAGAGAGGATACTCCTATGAGCAGGCTTTCAATGTCATGAGAAGGCTCCGTCTACCCTATTCTCAGGCTCAGGAAATGTTCCGTAGAATAGTATTCAATGTGGTTTTGCGGAATCAAGATGACCACACGAAAAATATCTCATTCCTGATGGACCACGATGGTCAGTGGAGGCTTTCACCGGCCTACGATATAGGATTCGCATATAATCCAAATGGAGCTTGGACAAAGACTCACCAGATGTCCATCAACGGCAAGTTTGACAACCTGACAAGAAAGGACTTATTGGAATGTGCGGCCGTGAACAACATAAAGAACGCCACCGAGATTATAGATCAAATCTGTGAAGTGGCATCGGGATGGCCAGTTCTTGCCAAGGAATGTGGAGTACCTCAGAGCATGATTGATGCAATAGCCCCACATCTTCTCCTAAATCTATAGCCCTATTTTTACATTATGAATAAGTTTTATTATCTCTTTGCATCGTTTTTATTTACCCTTGCAGGTTGCACTCAGGGTTGGGATACACCTGATCCTGCCCCCTATGGGGTGACTCCGACACCTCAGCAGGTGGTGTTTATTGCAATAAAATGTATAATATGAGAAAATTAACGGCAGTTCTGGCTCTGATATGGGCTGTGGTATCATGTAATGTAGTTTCGGACCCTTCCGTCTCTCTGGAATGGGTCGGTCATATGGATGGTTATAATACTGCTTCTGCTCCAGCAGTGGCGACGGACGGCTCTGTGTATGCGGCCACGGACAGAGATATTCTGTACAAGTTCGATGAAGACGGCTCGCTTCTCTGGAAGGAGGAAATCATATCCGACCCCGAAAACAGAAGCATGGTCTATGCGACCCCTTCTATAGATGATGACGAGACAGTGTATATCGCCACAGGGTCCTCCAGAGGCATGGCGAGCTGCGTAGCATTCAATCCCGACGGTTCAAGAAAGTGGACCTTCTCAGATTTCTGGAATCAGGGTTCTGCCCACAAGGCATCGATTCAGGGTGGAATGGCTGCTATAGGAAAATCAAATATCTATATCGGCAACAATGGAGCGACGGGAACAGTTCTGGCTGTGAGCAAGGCAGATGGTACTCGCAAGGGCTATGTGACTTCGGGTGGCAGCGGCCCTACAGGCGGAGGACGTTCCGGAATAGTTCTCTCCAATGCCGGTTTGGTTCATTGGTCCGGCGGTCAGTATGGTATCTGGGGTGCATCCAGGGCAAAACTGGATTGGGAAGAGGACGGTTCGCTTTACTATTGGAACGAATTCATGACTCCGCGCTCCAAGTCTGTGACCAACAGCATCTCCGCACTTGGCTGCATGAATGTCGGAGGTACTGATTGCATCATAGGAATAATGACAGACCGTACATCTACTAAGGTATATGCAGTTGATGCGACAAAAGGCACTCAGGTGTCTCTGGTGCGCATTTCGGATACAGCCCTTCAGGATCAGGGAAGTGTGGTGACAACCAGGGAAGATTATATTGTTGCACCACTGAACTCAGAGGAGGGACAATCAAATGGTGGAATTGTGATAGTCGATCCGTTGTCTTCACAGATCAAGGCGAGATATAATATATCTGGAAATGTTCCCGGATCTCCGGCAGTCGATAAGGCAGGGAATATCCATTTCTTTACTGAAGACGGCTGGTATTATATTGTGAAACCTGACTATGCTTCCGGCACATGTGTGCTGAAGGAGAAGGTCAATCTCGTCTCATTGATCCGCTCGGACAGCCGTTACAGCGATATTTATGCAGCCATGGATTCTGCGAAGGTCTGGTGCTCGGCAGTAATCGGCGATGACGGGAAGATATATACCTGCTTCACTGACAAGTCTTCATTGTCCTATGGCGGAGTCATCTGCCTGAGCAGCGGTTGGTGCAAGGGCGCGGCAAAGTCGGATTGGCCGATGATTGGAGGCGGTCCGCGTCATACGGGACGGCAGAGGGGGCTTGTGATAGATGAGAGCAAACCGGAACCGGTTCAGGAAGTTGACATCACTCCATATCCGAGCCTTATGTCTGAGGCTATGAAGAAGGGGCAGACCTTGACATCATTTTTTGATGAACTTATTGCTGCTCAAGCGGGGACAAAGCCTCGCAGCAAGGTCTATATTGTTGCCCACAGGGCCAACACTTGTGCCGGAATTGCTGCCGGAGTGCCGGATAACTCGCTGGCCGCGATCCGCAAAGCTGTGGAAATGGGGGCCGATATGGTCGAACTGGATGTGAGGACAACAAAAGACGGTCATCTTGTGCTTATGCACGATGAGACTATCGATGCTTCTACAGACGGCACAGGCAAAGTCGCGGACTATACTCTTGAGCAGCTTCGTTCTTTCAACATGGACCGAGCCGGAGTGGTTTATCTGGAGGAAGGAAAGCCGGTCCGGGTTCCTACACTTGAGGAGGCCTTGAGGGAGTGCAAGGATAAGATCTATATCAACCTGGACTTGAAGCATATCGCTGTTCCGGCAGACCTTGCCAAGGTTATTCAGAATACTGGCATGCAGGATCAGGTGATGCTCTTCTGCGGAGGCAAGGCTGCTGAGGAGTATCAGAGGCTTGACAGCTCTATCGCCCTTCATCCTTATATCAGCACGTCTTCAGATGCGGACCAGTATGCACGATATGATGCAGCTAAGTTGTTCCAATATGGTTTCTATGATTGGCTGGAATGCAATCCTCTGGCCAAGGAAGTCAGGGCAAAAGGCAGGCTGACATATTCGAACATACTGAATTATGATGCCCAGACCTTGGCAGGCAATCACATCTATATTGACAGATTCATCGAGTCCGAGACAGATTACATACAGACGGATTACTGCGAACTCATCGCCGCCTACCTACGGAAAAAAGGCTTAAGATAAAAAAGAAGGCCCTACCCTAATAATACTGATAAAAGAGGGCGATGGAGCGGAGGCCGGCGTAGAATTGGCTGAGGAGGTAGCTTTCGTTGGGAGAGTGAATGGTGTCGCGTTCGAGACCAAAGCCCATCAGGAGGGGGTCAATGCCAAGGATTTTCTGCATTTGCGCCAAGACGGGAATGGAGCCGCCACCGCGAGAAGGTACGGGCTCGATGCCATAGACTTCCTGCATGGCTTTGGCTGCGGCTTGATAAGCCGGCGAGGTAATGGGAATCAAGAAGCCGTCGCCTCCTTCGTGGAGTTGAATATCCACTTTGACCGTATCAGGAGCAATTTTACGCAAATGGGCTGCCAGCAGTTCGGTGATGACCTCGGATTTCTGATTGGGCACCAGACGCATGGAAATTTTAGCGTGTGCGGTCGAGGGCAGCACGGTCTTGGCTCCCTGTCCGGTGTATCCGCCCCAGATACCACATACATCCAGACAAGGACGGATGCCGGTACGTTCCAAAGTGGAATAGCCTTCCTCCCCTCTTACCTCTGCAATATCCAAAAAGGCCTTGTATTCGTCCAAATCAAAGGGTGCACGCGAAAGCATGGCTCTGTCTGCGGCTGACAGTTCGACCACCTCATCATAGAAGCCGGGAATGGCGACACGCCCATCTGCATCAAGCAAAGAGGCAATCATTTCACTCAAAACCTGGATAGGATTGGCTATGGCACCGCCGTAATGACCGGAATGTAAATCCTTGTTGGGGCCTGTCACGGTCAATTCCAGATAAGCAAGCCCTCGCATTCCGCAATTGATAGAGGGCACCTTTTCGGAAATCATCGTGGTATCAGACACCAAAATCACGTCGGCCGCCAGCATTTCTTTATTGGCTTGCACCCAAGCAGGCAAAGAAGGGCTGCCGATTTCCTCTTCTCCCTCGAAAATGAATTTGACATTGTGGCGCAGTTTCCCGCTTTGCAACAAATACTCAAAAGCCTTGATGTGCATGAAGAGTTGGCCTTTGTCGTCGTTGGCTCCGCGGGCATAGATAGCCTCCTCTCCCGTATTCGGATCGGGCAAAATTACAGGCTCAAAAGGATCTGTACGCCATTTTTCAAGGGGTTCGGGCGGTTGCACGTCATAATGTCCATACACCAAAACGGTGGGCGCCGAAGGGTCAATGATTTTTTGACCAAAGACTACAGGATGCCCACTGGTGGGATATACGGCAGCCGAAGAAGCTCCCGCCTGCATCAACAAATCGACAAGCGCCTGGGCGCAACGTCCCATATCTCCTTTATGGACCTCCTGGGCGCTGACAGAAGGGATACGAAGAAGCCCGAACAACTCTTCCATGAAACGGGCTTTATTCTGTAAAATATAAGTCTGCATAAGATTCTGTGAGTTTCTCAAAGTTAAGAAAATTATTGCAAACAATGCTTTTTCATTACCTTTGCGTGAAATAGATTATGGATTTCGGATATGGAGAGTCTCATTTTAGCGCTACTGATTCCGTTTGCCGGCACCACGCTCGGCTCTGCCTTTGTGCTCTTTATGAAAAAGGATATTCCCCAATGGCTGATGAAAGCCTTGCTGGGATTTGCCTCGGGCGTGATGGTCGCAGCCTCGGTGTGGTCGTTGCTCATTCCCGGAATGGAAATGGCTGGCGGCTCGGTAACGTCGGTGACCTTGGGACTGTTCGCCGGATTTGCCCTCCTATTTTTGCTTGACGCCCTCATTCCGCACCTACACTCTGACGGACAGGAAGAAGGCATACACAGCAAACTCTCCCAGACGAGCAAACTTGCCTTGGCCGTAACCATACACAATTTTCCCGAAGGAATGGCGCTGGGCGTTAGTTTGGCAGGTGTCATGGCTCAGAATGGAGGGATGACGTTGGCCGGTGCCTTGGCACTTTCCATCGGCATTGCCATTCAGAACATACCGGAGGGTGCCATCGTATCCATGCCATTCAGAGCAGCGGGAAATTCGCGTCGCAAATCCTTTATGATGGGCACTTTGAGCGGCATTGTCGAGCCTATAGGTGCGATGGTCGTACTTCTGCTCGCGTCTATGATTACGGGATTGCTCCCCTTTCTTTTGGCTCTGTCAGCGGGCGCGATGCTTTATGTTGTGATTGAGGAACTCATTCCCCAGGCCTCACCAGGAGCACACTCCAACATCGCCACCATAGGTTTTGCCCTGGGCTTTGCCTTGATGATGGTGTTGGATGTCGTATTGGGATAGTACGAAACGGCGAAAAGGCCTACAAGCCTAAAGCGTATCGGCGACAGCCGTCGTATCAGCGGACTCCTGCGGCTGTGACTCGACCTTTTTTACAGAAAGGATATACACCGGAACGAGAGGAAGATCGCGATAATTGGTCTCCACATTGGCTATGGCATCAATTACCTCAAATCCCTCTATGGTCTGACCGAACACGGTATATTGTCCATCCAATTGTGCGCAAGTGTTTTCATCCTGCACGATATAGAATTGAGAACCGGAGGATGCACGGGTAGGATTGACAAAATCACCGCGGCGGGCAGCTGCCAAAGCACCCTTCAAATGACGATATTCGGATACAAATTCTGCGGGAACGGTGTAATCCGGACCGCCGCTGCCATATTCAGCCACGCGGGTGGTATCACGGGTAAGGGGGTCACCGCCTTGAATCATGAATCCATTGATAACACGATGGAACAAAAGTCCGTCATAATACCCTTCAGCGGCCAATTTCTCAAAATTAGCGCAATGTTTGGGGGTTTTAGAATACAATTTCACTCGTATGGTTCCCAACGAGGTGTTAATGTCATAAACAGGCTCTATCATAACTTTTTCTGTAGTTTGTTTTTCGACTTTTTTATTGCTGCAAGTGCATCCTACTGCGCCCAAAAGCACAACGGACAGCATCACAAAATGGGTTAAAATTCTTTTCATAATTCTATCGCTTTATGGAGTTGTGTATCATAACGAAGACGGAGTTGTACACCGGCCGCCTGATAATAGTAACGGATCACTAATTCTTCTTCGATAAAAGGAATAATTTCATCCTTCTTGATGCGGATAAATTCTTCTTTTTCAATTTTTAAGGCTTTTTCCAAGGCATTCAACTGCTCGAGCGCCGTCTGCTCCATACCGTCTTTCTGGAGAGTGGTGCGCATCTGATCCAGCAAAGCAAGGGCAGACGAACGGTAATCAAATTCCTTTTCCTTGGCAAATGCCACAAAATCCTCAAATTCTTCATCGCTCAAATGGAATTCCTCCGGTCTGGCAATCGTGCTATGAGACTGCACATAATACATGGCATAGTCGTCTATAATGCCATTGAGCACTAAGGAATATACCAAACGGCTATAAGACGGAGCTTCAATCACAATGTCGGGGGCAATGCCGCCACCATCACGCACCACACGACCAGATGCGGTATGGAACTCATGGGTCAGCGAATCGGGAATATGTCCTACGCTACCATCTTCATTGCGATGGGAATAATCAATCGCCTGCACACAACGTCCGCTGGGCGTATAGTATTTGGCTACGGTGATCTTAAGCTGGCCGTTGTGAGCGACAGGCATCACATGCTGCACCAAACCTTTTCCGTGAGAACGGGTACCGACTATGGTCGCACGATCCATATCCTGCAAGGCTCCGGCAACGATTTCGGAGGCGGACGCGCTACCGGAATCTATCATAATCGTAATGGGCAACTGCAAATCCAGCGGCGCGGTAGTCGTCCGGTACTCGGCACTATTCCCCTCGCCAAAAGCTTTCGCCGTAACGACCAACGAGCCTTTGGGAACAAAAAGGGACACGATATCGACTGCCTCGTTCATCAGGCCGCCGCCATTTCCACGCAAGTCATAAATCAGACGCTTCATACCTTGATTTTTGAGGCGGACCACCTCTTTGCGAAGAGTCTGTGCCACGCCATCGGTAAAGCCCGTTTGAAGAATATACCCTGTCGTATCGTTATACATACCCGCATAGACAATGTCGGGCAAATGGATTTTCTCTCGTACAACCGTGATATTCACGATTTTACCACTGCGTACTTTCTTTACCTTGAACAGCACCTTGCTGCCGGGCTTTCCTTTCATACGCTCGGTGGACTCCTTGGCCGTCAGTTCCAAGACAGGATAGCCGTCCACCTCGATGATTTCGTCACCGCATTGCAGACCGCTTTTCGCCGCCGGAGATCCCTCATAAGGCTCGTTAATCACAACATTTTTACCGGGATATTTCTGGATAACGGCGCCAATTCCCCCATAGGATTTGGAAATCATCATCTCAAAATCCTCATTTTCCTCTTCGGGAATATAAATGGTATAGGGATCCAACTGCTCCAACATGGCCTGAATGCCCGCTTTCATCATACGCTCGGTCGGAAGCGTATCCACATAGGCAGAATAGAGATTTTTCAAGATCGAATTCTCGATTTCAACCCATTTTCCCAAATTGTAACTACGGCTTTGCGCCTGTGCGACGGGCAACGAAAGCAACAAGGCCGCCGCGGGAAGCACATATTTCAATATCTTTTTCATCTTACACATATACAATTATCAAAGTTACGCATTTTTTAGTTGGAAGCCCAAAAAAATTTTGTGCATTGAAAAAAGTGGAGTATATTTGCAGTCCCAATTGCGGAAGTGGCGAAATGGTAGACGCGCTACTTTGAGGGGGTAGTGGGAGTTTTCCTGTGCGAGTTCGAGTCTCGCCTTCCGCACAAAGCCAGAAAGTTTGGACAAAGATCCGAATTATCTGGCTTTTTTTATGCCCGAAACTGATGGGTAGCAATGCCGAAACACACAAGTGTGCGAGCAAAGGGGCGCAAACAAAACAAAGTATGAACGAGACCTTGCACCAAAAAGAGACATTTGCCCGAGAGGGTATCCGTTGTAGTGGCGGTTGCTCGACATGCCCCCATGCGTGTTGCAGTGACATTGTGCAAGAAATCAGAGTCGGAATCTATAACGCGTCAGCGGGAAACCAGGCAGAAAAAAACATAAGCCATGCGTTTTCCCCTAAAATCATCTTCAAGAATCATCGTTTTCATTTTGAAAAGTTAGAGAACATTTCTGACATTTTAGATGGAAAAGTGGATATGGTACTCTATCAAGCCGATGCCATGAATTTGGAAGACAGCCTTTTTCCGGCAACCAAAATCATGGACATGCCCATCAAGTGCCTGATTAATCTGGAAAACTATGAAGCCCTGCTTGAAACGCAACATTCCGTACGCCGCGATACGCTTTCAGCCTTGTTGGGCATCCCCGTCATTGCTGAAAACAGCCAAGATGAACAGGCACAGGCAAGAATGCTGGCAGAAGTACTCAAACTGATTCAAAAAGAAGATAGCACCCACGCCCGCATCGATTTCGGAAGAGATATGGAAAGGGCGCTCGCCGGAATTGACACCAGCCGTTATATCGCTTTGAGGCTGCTTGAAAAAGAAGATTACATACTCCCCTATCTTCCTAACAATCAAGAAGATATATTAACTGAAACAAAGAAGCAGATTGCCCACCTTGAAAAAATCCATGGAAAGCCTACGCAGGAAATGGTACGCCATGCGCGAAGAGCATTCATCAAAGGTGCCTTACACGAGACCCTCGTTCATAGCCAGGACAATTCCAACCACAGTCTGTCTCAAAAAATCGACAGCATCCTGACCAACCGTTGGACGGGACTTCCCCTACTATTGGTGATTTTGCTGGCTGTCTTTGAATGTAGTTTCGCCCTAGGAGCTTATCCGCAAGCATGGATAGAGCTAGGTATCAACAGTCTGAACGTATGGCTTCAAAACACACTGGCTGAAGGGTGGCTGAGCAGCATGCTGATGGACGGCATTATCAAAGGAGTAGGCGCCGTCATTTCTTTCCTGCCCAACATTGTCATCCTGTTTTTCTTCTTGACACTGATGGAAGACTCCGGCTATCTGTCGCGTGCCGCTTTCCTTTTGGACAAACTGATGCACCGCATCGGTCTGCACGGAAAATCCTTTGTCCCTATGTTAATCGGCTTCGGATGCAATGTGCCGGCCATTCTTGCGGCCAAAGAAATCGAAGACCGCAAAGACAGGATATTGACCATGCTCATGATTCCTTTCATGTCCTGCTCGGCGCGACTTCCTGTCTATATGCTGTTAGTATCCGCCATTTTCCCCCGCCACAAGGCGTTGGTGATGATTTCGCTCTATCTGATAGGTATTTTGGTAGCGATTGGCTTTGCCTTGTTGATGAAAAGAACGCGATTTTTCCGCAAAGAAAAGGAAGATTATGTGAGCGAATTGCCAGAATTCAGCTTGCCCAGCGCAAGAAGCATATTCTCGCATATCTGGGAAAGGACTTCCGACTACCTTAAAAAAATCACCAATGTCATATTGGTGGCTTCCATTGCGATTTGGGCGCTGGAGTATTTCCCGAAAGAACGTCCCGACAATGAGCCTTACGCTGAAAATTCTGCTTTGGCGATTACGGGAAAAGCCCTACACCCCCTTCTTTCCCCCTTGGGATTTGACTGGAAAATGAGTGTCTGCCTGATTACAGGACTCCCTGCCAAAGAAGCCATCGTCAGTTCGATGGGCATTCTTTATGGGGACGAGAAGAACGAAAGCAATCTGATTAAAAATATGCGGGAAGAACGACATCAAAGCGGCTCCCGCATCGGACAAGCCGTCTTCACTCCGGCCTCTGCGCTATCCTTTATGGTGTTCGTACTGCTCTATTTCCCTTGCCTGGCCACCATACAGACCTTAAGACGCGAAATAAGCGGCAAGTGGGCCGCATTTTCCGTGATTAACTCACTGGTACTGGCCTATCTTGCCGCTTTTGTCGTATTTAGGATTATCTCCCTATTTCTTTAACTTTCAAGCACTTCGATAAAAAGTGCTCGCAAATTATTTCACGCGGGAACCGTAAGAGCGATCTTCGGTATTCACAGTGATTTTCTCACCCTGCTGGATGAAAAGAGGAACCATGATAATCGCACCGGTTTCCAAAGTAGCCTCTTTCAATGCGGAAGTAGAAGCGGTGTCACCTTTTACAGCGGGCTCAGTGTAGGTAACCTCCATCTCAACATAGGTAGGAAGTTCGCAAGTGAGACATTTCTCATCGGCACCATCCACCCAGAACATCATCTCAACATGCTGACCTTCTTTCATCAAGTCGGCATTGTCCACGACGTCAGCTTCCAAATGAATCTGCTCGTAAGTCTCTTCGTGCATAAAGTTGAATCCATCCTCATCCTTGTAAAGGAACTGGTAGGGACGTCTTTCTACATTGATAACATCAATCTTTGCACCAGCGGTGAAAGTGTTCTCAAGGATACGACCATTCTCAAGATTTCTCAATTTGGTCTTTACAAAAGCGGGACCTTTACCGGGTTTAACGTGCTGGAACCAAACAATAGTGCAAGGTTTGCCGTTGTAGTTCAGGTACAATCCGTTCTTAAAATCTGCAGTTGTTGCCATAATACTATTTTATAATTACATTGTTAATATCGCATCTTTGATTTGCTCGAGAAGCCATTTCGGGGTGGAAGTCGCACCACACACGCCCACTTTGTCTCCCTCGCGGAACCATTCTTTCTCCAATTGAGAAGCGGCCTCTATCGCAAAACTCCTCACATTGTGCTTTTTACAAAGGTCATACAACACCTTGCCATTGGAGGAGGATTTTCCGCTGGCAAAGATAATAATATCGTGTGAAATAGCAAAGTCGGAAAGGGATTTATGGCGGGAAGACACCTGTCGGCAAATCGTATCGTGCACCTTCAAGACCCCTTTTTTCATTTGCGCGGACAGGTAGTCACACACGCTTCGGTATTCCACCGGATTTTTGGTGGTTTGTGAGAAAATCTCTACCGCCTTATCGACATTGATACGCCCTGCTTCAAGTTCGGCCTGTAATTGCTCGAGATTTTCAACAATCAGCGCGCTGCCATCCGTCTGTCCTTGCAAGCCCAAGACCTCGGCATGGCCCTTTTTACCGAATATAATCAAGCATCCTTCGTGCGCCTGTAAATACAAAAAGCGTTCACGTATGAGTTTTTGAAGACGTATCACCACCGGGCAGGTGCAATCTATCACTTGAAGCTGCCTGTGCTGCGCCTCCTGATAGGTTGCCGGGGGTTCACCGTGAGCACGGATCAAGACCGTCTTCACCTCTGCGGGCAGGGACGACAGCGCATCCACGCTACGAAGTCCCAAATCAGCCAGACGGGACAATTCCTCATCATTGTGAACGATAGCCCCCAATGAATAAAGGGGACCGTTCTCGGAAAGATATTTTTCGGCGGTAGAAATGGCCTTTATCACCCCAGCGCAGAAACCGGAAGCCTCGTCGATATCTACTTGACAATTCATCGGCCGAATCGTTCTTGAAGAACAGCTTGGAGCCAGTCCATCTGCTGTTCGAAGGTCATATAAGTATTATTCAGCACCAGCGCATCCTCGGCCTTACGCAAAGGTGAAATCGCCCGGCTGGAATCAATGCGGTCGCGCTCGGAGAGATTGTTCAGAATCTCACTCAGACAGACCTTCTCCCCTTTCTCCACCAGTTCTTTCATACGGCGCTCGGCACGCACCTTTGGATCGGCCTCCATAAAGATTTTCACGTCCGCTTGGGGGAAAACGGTCGTCCCTATATCGCGTCCATCCATGACTACACGACTTCCCACAGCCAACTGATGCAACCTGTCATTGACAAAATTCCGGACAAAGCCAAGTGTGGCAATCGGGCTGACCATGGAAGAAACCCGCATGGTACGAATCTCTTTTTCCACACAAATCGAACCCATATAGGTCAGAGTCTGCCCGTCATGGTTTTCAAAATGAACATCCAAAGAAGCCAATGCCTGACTCAAACGCGCCTCGTCGATATTCTCTCCCTCTATCAAGCCATTATCCAAAGCGAACAAGGTCACGGCACGATACAAAGCACCGGAATCCAGATAGAGAAAGCCCCAACGAGAGGCTATCAACTTAGCAAAAGAACTTTTTCCTGTAGAAGAATAGCCGTCGATGGCTATGATGATTTCTTTATTTTCTATGTCCATATTGATACGACAAGGCTGCCCGAAGCAAACTTCAGACAGCCATTATTTCAAACTGATATAAAACTGCAAATTAAATCCACATGTTTGCCTGAAGGAAGGCGTTCACAGCGGTAGCAACAAACAAGAAGATAATCACTGTAGACGCAAACAGGCCGATACATTTGAGACGCTTGATCCAAATCATGTTATTCCAACCGATGGTCTGGAACATGCTCCAGAAACCATGATTGAGGTGCAACCAAAGAAGCACGAACCAAGCAATATAAAGAGCTGACAACCACCATCTTCCGAAAGTAGCGTCCATCAAGTCGTAGGGATTCTCAGCATGCTTACCCAAGAACTCCTGCAACTGCATCTTGGCCCAGAAATCGGTAAGGTGCAAAGCGACACCAAGCAATACAACCATACCCAGCACCAACATGTTTTTGGATGCCCAGCTGTCCGCCTTTGCCTTGCTGGCTACCTCATATCTCTTGAATCCGCCACGGGCTTTCAAGTTGCCATAAGAGAGCCACATTCCCCAAAGGATATGGATTACAAAGCCCAACGCCAATACCGGGACCATCAAGGTCACGATAGGAGTCGCCATGAAATCACAACCCAACTGATACAAGCCGTCGGCTGCACCGTATTTTCCGGTGAATGTATCGATAACTGAAAAGAAATTGATGGTACCATGAAGCAAGAGGAAAGCAATCAAGAACATACCTGAAATACTCTGAATCAGCTTCTTACCAATTGAAGATGTAAAAATACTTGCCATATTGTTTTTATTTATCCTCGCAAAGATACACTCTTTTTTTGAATAAGTTGCAATAAATAGTTACTTTTGCAAGACATCTAATTAAAATTCCTATGTATAAAAGAGTTCTACTTAAACTCAGTGGAGAAAGTTTGGGAGGCCCCCAAGGGAAAGGCATCTCTGAAGAAGTTTTGACTGCCTACGCGGCAGAAATCGCACAAGCGGCCAAACAAGGTCTGCAAATCGCCATTGTTATCGGTGGAGGAAACATTTTCCGTGGTCTGCAAGGAG
>CAJGBW010000036.1 GCA_904501835.1 uncultured Bacteroidales bacterium | reverse complement strand
GTTTGTCGGATGTGAATTTGCCCTCACTTCCGTTTTGCATCTCAATCTAAAAATGGATTACCTCTGCGCCATCGGTCCGGCGGCTGCGACAATGCCGACAGGCCCGCGCGTCTATTTCGGCATCCTGTTCCACCGTTAGGGCCTATTGGGTTATATCCCGCGCTCCTTGCAGATGGCTTCGTAAGCTTGATTCACGGCCTTGAACTTCTCTTCGGCGGCTTTTTGGACATCTTTACCAAGGGTGGCAACCTTATCCGGGTGGTATTTCATGGCCATCTTGCGATATGCTTTCTTCACTTCCTCGTTAGTGGCACTTGCATCGATCTCCAGAATTCGATAATTGCTGTCGTTGCTGGGTCTGAATTGTGCAAAGATGGATTCAATCTCCGTCTTTGATAAACCGATGTAACTCGCGATGACCTCAAGGATATCAAGCTCTTTCTTGTGAAGCCCGTCACAGGCACCGAGCGCAACGAGATAGTGAAATAGTTGCAATCGCTGCGAATAATCCATGCAGGAACGTACCTGACTGCATACCTCATAAAGATTGTAGTCTTGATTCAGAAGGCTTCGAACAACGTTTTCTGCCTCGTGGCCGGCCTGTGCCCCGAAGTTCTGTGTGAAGAATTTGCGCAGGGTAGACAATTCCTGCGAACTGGTCTTTCCGTCGGCTTTGATGACCGATGCAGACAGAACCAAAAGGCTCATAAGGAAGCTGTTTCGCTGCCCCTGATTCCATGTCTGTTCTTCCTCTATCTCTGCTTTTTCTTCAGATTTGGATGCCAACCAGAATGCCAAAATGCCTCCAATCGGGCCGAAAATAGCCCAACCGAGTGCTCCTGCTATCCATTTACCAAGTCCCATATTAGCAATCCTCTTTGGAGATCTGGTCCAAATGATGTCCTTGCAGAATGCGGGAGCCGGCGGGAACGGAGTGTGTCAGCCAGACGTTACCGCCAATGACGGAACTCTCTCCAATGGTGATGCGGCCTAACAATGAAGCATTGGAATAGACCGTTACCCAGTCCTCAAGAATAGGGTGGCGAGGGATGTTGATGGGGCAGCCGTCCTTGTCGTAGCAGAAATTCTTTGCGCCGAGGGTTACACCCTGATAAAGCGTCACATGTTCACCGATGATGGTGGTCTCACCAATTACCGTACCCGTGCCGTGGTCAATTGCGAAATAAGCACCGATTTGTGCGCCGGGGTGAATGTCGATTCCTGTGGCGGAGTGAGCAAATTCCGTAAGCATACGGGGGAGAATACGCACCTTCATATTCCACAGGAGGTGAGCCGTTCTATAATAAAGGATGGCTTTGACGGCAGGGTAGCAGAAAATAACTTCCTGCAAGTCGGTGGCGGCAGGGTCATTGGCCTTGATGGCGGCCACGTCGGTTCCCATCAGGCGGCTGATTTCAGGAATGCCCTCAATGAATTGTTCTGCAATTTCATTTCCCGCCAGGATGCTCAGCGAGCGGCGTATAATTTCTGTGGCGGCTTCTTTGCTCAACTCGGCGTATTCGGGGAAAACCAAGTCTTTCAAAGCGTCCATCATGTCGTTGAGCGCCGCCGTCGTATATTTCAAGGATTTCATATTCATATTGTTTCCGTATTTCTATTTGTTTCTAATTCCGTCTTTCGTCCCGTCTTTCTTTCGTCCCGTCTTTCTTTCGTCCCGTCTTTCTTTCGTCCCGTCTCGTCCCGTCTCGTTTCGTCTCGCGTCCCGTCTTGCGCCCCGTTTCGTCTTTCTTGCGTCCTGTTCCGTTCTTTCCGCGTCTCGTCTTTCTCGCGTTCCTTGTCTATAAAGTGGAGAAAAGTCCGGTGGAAAGATAGCGTTCGCCTCCGTCCGGAAGTAGCGCCACGATATTTTTCCCGGCATTTTCTTCGCGGCGGGCCAGCATAAGTGCGACTTGATAGGCCGCGCCTGAAGAAATACCCACAAGCAGTCCCTCTTCACGAGCCAACATTCGGCTCCCTTCCATCGCCACTTCATCTTCCACCGTCACGATTTCATCAACCAGTGAAGCGTCAAAGGTTTCGGGCAGAAATCCGGCTCCGATACCTTGTATTCCGTGACGACCGCTCTTTCCTTGTGTGAGGAAAGGGGAGGATGCAGGCTCAAATCCCACAACCTGAATGTCGCTGCGGTGTTTTTTCAAGGTTTTGGCGCAGCCACTGATTGTTCCGCCTGTGCCTATTCCCGCTACAAAAATATCCACCAGTCCCTCTGTGTCACGCCATATTTCCTCGCCGGTGCCTTTTTCGTGCGCCAAAGGGTTGGCAGGATTGGTGAATTGTCCCAAAATAACCGCTCCCTCGATGCTGTTTTTCAATTCCTCGGCACGCTCAATCGCCCCACTCATACCGCGCGATCCGGCAGTAAGTTCCAGGCGCGCCCCGTAGGCCTTCAAAAGATTTCTGCGCTCCAGACTCATGGTTTCGGGCATGGTGAGAATCACCTCATAGCCTTTCAGACGGCCCACCCAGGCCAATCCAACACCTGTATTCCCACTGGTCGGTTCAATCAGAGTCGCGCCGGGCGCAATGATTCCTTTTCGCTCGGCATCTTCAATCATTTCCAACGCCACACGGTCTTTGACGCTGCCGCCCGGGTTGAAAGATTCAATCTTTACCCAAATGTCAGCCTTTTGTCCGCTCTGACGTTTGACTCTCACAAGGGGAGTGTTACCTATTTGTTGTGCCAAAGACTGTGTCATAACCTGTGTTCGTTTCGTATTTATTTATCTTACGCTCCGTTCTCTATTTCGTTCCGGTAAACCAATTTACGCTTTCCGCCTCTCCGGCCAGCCAGACGGCGTCTCCGCTGGTAAAGGTCCAATCCGGCGAAGGGTTGGTAATCATTTCTTTATCTCGTAATACGCAGATAACCATGCAGTTGGCTGCTCTTAAATTGGCCTCTCGTAAACTTTTTCCAGTCAAATATGAATTCTCATCCAAGACAAAACTGCTGAGAGAGAAGTTCGCTTTGGTCTCTTCCTCGTTCAGCGCAACGGTATTCATGAGTTGAACAAATTTGTCCAATTGCTCTCGTGTTCCTACAGCCACCAGTTCGTCTCCGGGGAAGATTCTTTCCTTGCCGTCCGGGATGAGGATGGATTTCTTTCCGCGTTGGATTTTGACAATGTTTGCCCCGCTCTCCATGCGGATGGGGATATCAGCCAAATGCATTCCGGCATACACACTCTCGGCTTGCAGGGTGAAACTTTCGGGATGTATGTCATAGATGGCCAGATTTTCTCTCACGGAGGAAGACACGGGCTTTTGTTTCCGTGCTTGATTTTCCTTTGCGTTGAGGTTTTCAAAGAAACGGTCTTCTATGCTGGTGAAACGGTGAAAATTGATGCGGAAGAAAGCAAAAACGCCAAATAAAATCAGCAGGGTAATCAATACGCCCCAACCCGACATCTTGAAGTTGTTTGTCAGGACAACGACCACAAAGGCCATGGCAATCAGGATACGCAGGGTAACGAGCGCCAGCACGGGCCAACTGTTGGCGGGGTTGTCAGAGACGAGTTTGGCGGCTGATTTCTTGATGGATTTTCCCGCAATAGCCAAGCCATAAAGGAAAGGCATCATGACGGCCAGCGTGATGGTGGTAAGCAAGGCTTTCAGCACCATTTCATTCCAGGAAGAAAAGAGGCTGTTGAGAAAATCGGCCAAAAATAGGTCGGATGCTAATATAATGGCAATCAGCACCACGGAATACATCAGAATACGAAGGAAATACTCTTTGAGCATCTTTTTCCAGGCGCTTTTGGCTGCGGTTGAAGAGGGCTTTCCATCCACATCGTTGTGGTCCATCCTTTGAAGAATTTTAGAGGGAAGCCTTTTTCGCAGGAAGCGCTCCATCGGACCGGACGCCTTTATAATATAAGGTGTGGTAAAGGTGGTGACGACAGAGACGGAAATGATGACGGGATAAATGAAATCGCGTAACACGCCCAGGTCGCGTCCCAATCCGGCAATGATGAAAGAGAATTCACCCAATTGAAGCAGGCTCATGGACGCGCTGACTCCGGTGGATAAGCCTTTGCCTGATAGATAGGTGCCCAGAATCGAAAAGATGAATTTTCCGATGAGCACCACGATGGTAATGGCCAAAATGCTGCCCCAATAATCTTTGATGTTCTGGGGATCCAGCATCATTCCCACGGAGACGAAGAAAATGGCACCGAAAAGATTTTTGATATTTTCAGTCAAATGAGTAATGCGTTCATCTTCAACGGTTTCTGCCAAAATAGATCCCATGACAAAAGCCCCCAAAGCGGATGAGAATCCCAAATAACTCGCCAAGGACACCATGCCGAAACACAGGCCTATGCTCACCAGCAGAAGAATTTCATCACTCAAGTAGGAGCGGGATTTTTTAAGTAGGGTGGGTAGCAGGTAAATGCCAATCAGGAACCACAGAATCAAGAAAAACACCAATTTTCCTATCGCGAGGAGCATTTCTCCACCTGAAAATTGGCTGGAGACGGCGAGGGTGGAAAGGAGCACCATCAGCAAGACGGCAATCAAATCCTCCACGACCAGGATACCGAATACCAAGGGGGCGAAGGGTTTGCCGGTCAGTCCCATTTCGGAAAAAGCCTTGATAATGATGGTGGTGGAACTCATGGAGAGCATACCGCCGAGGAAAATGGACTCCATGGTGGACCATCCGAGCGTGTTGCCCAGCAGGATACCGATGAGGAACATGCCTAAGCAGTTGAGGCCGGCGGTAATCAAGGCGGCGCTGCCGACTTTCAGCAATTTCTTGAAACTGAACTCCAGTCCCAAGCCGAATAACAAGAAGATGATGCCGATTTCAGACCATTGCTCCACTGAATGTGTGTCTGTTACATTCGGGAATAATCCCATGTGGGGACCCACCAAAAAACCGGCTATGATATAGCCGAGAATAAGGGGTTGTTTTAAGGCTTTTGATATAATGGTAAAGATACCTGCAGTAACCAATATCAGCGCAAGGTCTTGGACCAGATTCATTTCTTCCATGGGCAAAATCTCTCAAGTTTGCAAAGATAATCAAAAAACATACTATCTTTGCAACCAGATTTGTATTAAAACATTAAACTATGAAATTTCAATCAGTAAACAAATTACTCCAGGAAAGTTTTGTCAAACATTGGGATAGACCTGCCGTTTCAGACTTTCATGGTGAGACCTTCAGTTATGAAGATGTTGCTAATCAAGTAGCACGCTTGCACTTGTTTTTTGAGGAATTAGGTATTGAAAAACACGAACGAATCGCCATCTGCGGTCAAAATCAGGCCGGCTGGGCGGTTTCTTTTTTAGCGACCATGACCTATGGCGCCGTCCCTGTTCCCATTTTGCATGATTTTACAGCGGATAATATTCGCAATCTTTTAGACCACTCCGAAGCCCGTGTTTTCTTCGCAGATCACAACATCTGGAAAGTGCTTAATGGTGAGATTCCCTCTTCAGTTACGACCGTGATTAATCTTAAGACCCACCGTCTTTTCTATGCGGCGAGCCAGGAGATTGAGCAGGCGTTGGACAAGGCTGAGCATGTCTATAAGAAGCGATATCCGGTGGGTATACGTCGTGACGACCTCAATTATTTCGAGGACAGCGCAGATGATATGGCTGTGCTGAACTATACCTCCGGCACCTCGGGCTTTTCAAAAGGTGTGATGATTCCCTATCGTGCTTTGTATTCCAATCTTGAATTTGGCCGTTTAGACGCAAAAACCGGGCTGGATAGCACAAAATCAGTGGTATCCATGCTTCCGATGGCACACATGTATGGTATGATGTTCGAATTTTTATTTGAAATCAGCATCGGTGCGCACGTCATTTACTTGACCAAAGCCCCCAGTCCCAAAATCATCTTGGGCGCTTTTGCGCAGGTGCAGCCGGATTTGATTGTGACCGTGCCTCTTGTCATTGAGAAAGTCTATAAGAGCAAGATTAAGGATTTGGTCAAGAAGGTAAAAGTCTTGTTGAAAGTGCCGGTGGTGGATAATATCATCAAGGATAAGATTCGTCAGAAATTGGTCAATACCTTCGGTGGCAAATTCGAGCAAATCATTATGGGAGGAGCCGCATTTAACCCTGAGGCGGAGAAATTCTTCCACGATATCAAATTCCCTTACACCGTGGGTTATGGTATGACAGAGTGTGCTCCGATTATTACCTATGCCCATCACAAGGATGCAAAATTGTATTCATGTGGTAAGCTTGTCCGCAATATGGAACTTCGTATCGTGTCTTCCGATCCTCATAATATCCCCGGCGAGGTTCAGGTGCGTGGCGCCAATGTCTTTTTGGGTTATTATAAGAATCCTGAGGCGACCGCTGAGGCCTTTACCGAGGATGGTTGGTTCCGTACGGGAGACATCGGTATTCTCGATGAGGATGGATACTTGTTCTTGAGAGGTCGTTCAAAATGTATGATTTTGGGTCCTTCCGGACAGAATATCTACCCTGAGGAAATCGAGTACAGCATCAACAATCTCCCTTATGTGGTTGATTCACTTGTTATTGATGACAACGGTACCCTTTGTGCCTTGATTTTCCCTGACTATGCGGCGGCCGAGAAAGACGGCATGGATGCAGCGGCAGTCAAAGAGAAAATCGCTTCATTCCTCCCGACTTTGAACAAGCAGCTTCCTTCTTACTCCAAAATCAAGAAGATTGAGTGCCGCGATGAGGATTTCGAGCGTACGCCCAAGAAGAGCATTCGCCGATACCTTTATCAGAAGTCGTAAGTCTTTCCGCACGAGTGCCGCGCCAAGCGTGTGCATACGTGTCATAAATAAAAATAAACTGGTCCATCACAGACCAGTTTATTTTTGTTATTAGACGTATTCCTGTGGAAATACCGAAGATTAGAAATTGAATTTCACCATGGCTTGGATGCGGTGGTTGGCAACGACGTGGAGATTCGTATCGGCCACTTTGTATTCGTTGCTCTTGCCATATTCCGCCAAAGTCATCATATACTCGATACCGAGTTGGAGTTTGCCCAAGTTGTAAATCACTTCGGGCTGAATACGGGTGGCGTAGTTCAAAGCATCCACCTGATTCTTACCCCAGAAAGTAGTCGCTAACGGAGTGCTGACAACCGGTTCGATGGTACCCATGTTTTCGATGTGACCGATGAACAATTGGGGCTGCCAGTTGCCAATTTTGTAGGCGGCAGACACCCAAATGGAAAGGGTTTGGGTGGGCGTATAGTATTGATTGCCGCTCTCATAGCCATAGATACCGTAGCCACCAACCATGTTGAGGTGTGAACCATCTTGGGCATAGGTGAGTTTGGTCTTGAGGGTAAGGTCGCCAATCTGCTCCTTGGCAAAAACAAAGGCATTGAAAGTAGTCAGACGGTCGCTGACCTTTTTCAAGCCGTCATCTTTTCGGGGTTTGATGCTCAACACATCGGCACCGACGCGAACGAGGCTATTTTCACCAACGAGGTTGTAACCCAAATAAAACTCGGGCGTGCAGCCATATTTGATATAGTTGGCAGAGTTTCCCTCGGGACCGACAGATACATATTGCATCTGCCAGATGGCGGCTGCGGTAAGACCCATTTTCCACTCGTCGGATGTTCTTGTCATCCATTCAAAATTTACCTGCGGGCTGCGGTTGAAGGGACCGAAAGGAGAACCCGCCTCCAAAGAGAAGATATCGGGCATATCTGCTGCCATCGGGTGCCAAGCCTGTCCGATTTTCCAGATGCGACCCTCTTTGGCAATGCTGGCATAGGCCTGACGCAAACGGAATTGGGCTGTACCGGTGTTGCCGGTGAGACCTGCGTTGAAATCCGCTTCGATTTTACCACCCAATTGGTAGCCGTTAAACGTGAATCCTTTCACATCCAAACCCAGACGAGAGGTAAGGGCGGCAAAGCGGAAAGAAGGATATTCCATCAAATCTACGCCGTCAGTACCGGTTTTAATGTCTTTGGGCAGGTAGTAGAAGAAGTCGTCAGAACCGGCGTGGCTCTCACGCGTGTCAAAAGCGAAGTAAGTGCGGACAAAACCATAAAACTTGATATGGTCGGTCCATTTATCAGCAGCGATGGCGTTCCCACAAAGTAGAAACGCCACAGCTATCAAAAATAAATGTTTGTTTTTCATTTTAGTGCTCCTAATAGGATGGTCGGTTTAGAGAGTCTCAAAAGGGAAAATCTTGGTGAGCCAGAAGAAACCGAGAATCAAGCCTACGGCACCAATGATGATACCGACTTTAGCCATATCCTTGGTCTTGATAAGACCGGTAGAGGATGCAATGGCATTAGGAGGAGTAGAGATGGGGAGGATCATAGCCAATGATGCACATACAGCGATGTAACTAATCATGGCGTGACCACCACCCAATGCAACGAACTCGGCGTTGTTGGTAGCGGCAGGGTCTGCCATACCTTCAGCCACCACAACCAAAATAGGAATCAAGAGGGCGGCAGTCGCAGAGTTGGAGATGAAGTTGGAGAGCATGTAGCAAACCAAACCGGCGATAACAAGCACGAGTACAACGGACATAGAACCGAAAGGAATGGCCTGAATCAAGACTTTTGCCAAACCGGTTCCCTGCAAGCAAGTACCGAGGGCGAAACCTCCGGCAACCAACCAAAGTACGCTCCAGTTGATTTCCTTGATATCATCTTTGGTGAAGATGCCGCAAGCAGTGAATACACCAAGGGGAATCAAAGCAACCACGTTGGAGTTGATTTTGGTCCATTGCTCGGTGGCCCACAACAAGATGGTGCCGAGGAAGGTAACCCATACTACGATGGTCTTCCAATCGGTCTTGCGCTGGTTGGCAGGAATATCAAGAACGATTTTCTTGGATTTGAAAGGGAAGAACACCTGAAGGAGTACCCAGGCAAGGAGAATCATGATGAGTACGAAAGGAATCATTCTCATGGCCCACTCGCCAAAAGTTACATCCCAACCGGCCTCTGCGAGGAAGCGAACGGCGGTTGCGTTGGGAGGCGTACCGATAGGCGTACCGATACCACCGATATTTGCAGCGATAGGAATGGACAAAGCCAAACCGATTTTACCTTTATCGTCAGAAGGAAGAACAGACAACACAGGAGCAAGGAAGGCGAGCATCATTGCAGCGGTTGCGGTGTTGGACATGAACATGGAGAATACGGCAATCACGATGAGGAAGCCGAGCAACACCATTCTGGGGTTCGTGCCGAAAGGTTTGAGGAGGAATCTTGCGAGGGTTACGTCCAAGCCGAATTTTTCAGCCATGGCTGCCAATACGAAACCACCGAGGAACAACATAACCACGGGGTCTGCAAAGGCGGACATAATGCTCTTGTAGCCTACCAACTGTCCGCAGGAAGGGTCGCAGAAAAATCCGATACCTTTGTCTGAAACGGTCAGCAAAGAAATAACGATTACAAGCAATGAGGTGGTCCAGTTGGGGATAATCTCAAAAATCCACATCAAAGCAGCAAAGACGAACAGAGCGATAACGCGCTGTTGAACAACAGTAAGTTCGGCGATGCCGAAGCTCTCAACGGGAAGCGCCCACAAAAGAATGGTGGCGATCAGTACAATCGGTAAAAACAGACAGTACTTGAGGTTTAGTTTTCCAGTTTTCATTATAAAAATTGTTTTGGTTTTTCGCGATTCAAAAAGCACGAAAGTGCGTGTGCCTACCTTATAATTTAGTAAAAGCGCGCAAAGATACGAAAAAATCTCTATATTTGTAGGTCTGGATAAACCGATAAAAATTTAAATCACATAATTATGAAAATCACTCGTTTCGTTTTTGCTGCCATGACGGCACTTCTTTTGGCCTCTTGTGCCCAGCAACCCAAGTATGCAACCCGTGCCGAAAAAATTCTCGCTGAGATTAACGACCCTAATTCCAAATATATAGCCGTTATTTCTCACCGTGGCGACTGGCGTAATTATCCCGAAAACTCCATTCCTGCCATCGAGTCCATTATCAGAATGGGTGTGGATATGATGGAGTTGGACGTGAAAATGACCAAGGATAGCGTGTTGATTCTGATGCACGACAAGACCATTGACCGTATGACCAGCGGAAAAGGAAAAGTGAGTGATATTACCTACGATTCTTTGATGAACTGCGTGATGAGACGTGCGCACAATGTGAAGACCGACACCATCAAGGTGCCTACCTTGCGTGAGGCTTTCCTTTGCTGTAAAGACCGCATTTTGATCAATGTGGACCACGCTTATCCCTATTACAAGGAGATTGTGGAACTGGCCAACGAACTGAATATGGAAGGTCAGGTCTTGATGAAAGGCAAGAGTGGTATTGACAAGGTAAATGCCGATATGGCTCCTTATGAGAGAAATCTTCTCTATATGCCCATCATCGACATCAATAAAGAGAAAGGACAGAAGTTGTTCCAGGAGTATCTTGATCGTGGTGTCGTGCCTATGGCTTTCGAGGTTTGCTGGAAAGAGAATGGCAAGGAAATGGATGACTGTGTTGCCAAAATTCACGAAATGGGTTCCAAATTGTGGGTGAATACCTTCTGGCCCTCTGTGTGCGGTGGTTATGGCAACGACGATGATGCCGCTTTGGATGCTGCTGATCCTGCGGATGTATATGGACAATATGTAGAGATGGGTGCGTCTATGATTCAGACCGACCGTCCCGAAATGTTGATTAAATACCTTCGTTCAATCGGTCGTCACGATTAATTCCCGCTAATTAAATATCATTATGGAGCAGACGATTAAAAAGTATCGTTATTGGGAGTGGCGCACGATTGTCGTGCTGTTTGTGGGATACGCCTTGTTTTATTTCGTCAGAAAGAATTTAGGTATTGCCATCCCGGCGATGGAAGCCGAATTGGGTATTTCCAAGACACAACTGGGTTTGTTTTTGACCCTGCATAGCATTATCTATGGTTTTTCCCGTTTTATCAACGGATTGCTGGTGGATAGATTCAGCAAGAGAAAAATCATGAGTCTAGGGTTGTTGCTGACCTGTCTGGTCAATCTGTTTATTTGTTTCAGTCCCAAACTGAATGGTATGTTGAATCTCCTCGACGGTGAGGGGAAAGCGACCTTGGGTCTGGTGTATCTGATTGGTTCCATGTGGGTACTCAACGGCTATTTGCAGGGCATGGGTGTGCCTCCCTGTGTAAGTCTGCTCGCACATTGGATCCGTCCGACCGAACTTGCGACCAAGCAGTCTATCTGGAATGTGTCTCATACCGTGGGTGCCGGTGTCGTGGTGGCGCTTTGCGGCTATATCTTGAACCATTTTGGTTATAGTGCCTGGTATTTGTGCTTTGCGATTCCTGCATGTATCGCCTTGTTGGGTGTGTTCGTGCTTTGGTTTGGTCTGAAAGATGACCCTTCAGAGGTGGGACTTCCCTCTATTGAGGAATTGAGCGCGGCGGAAAGTGGCGAGCAGCAAGTTAAAAGCGAAGACAAGAGCAAAGAGAACAATCCTTTGGCTAATATCGACGGCGCGAAATACAAGAAAATCATCAACAAGATGGTCTTCGCCAATCCTTATATATGGATTATCGCTATTTCCAATTTCTGCGTCTATGTGATTCGTCTGACGATTTTGGATTGGGGCGCGTCTTTCCTTACCGAAAGCAAGGGTATGGATATTGCCCAGGCGGGCGGCCTTTTGGCGACGACGGAAATTGTCGGCGGTACGCTGGGTATGCTCCTTGCCGGTTGGTTGTCAGATAAGCTTTTCAAGAGCAAGGCGCACAGGACTTGTTTCTTCTGTATCATTTTCGCGACTTTGTCCTTTTTCCTCTTCTGGAAGTGCGACTCGGTATGGTTGTCTTTCTTGTGCTTGGTTATGTCTGCTTTCTTTATTTATGGCCCGCAGGCGCTCTATGGTGTTTGCGCGTCCCAACAGGCAACCAAATATGCGGCCGGCACGAGCAATGGCATCATCGGCATCTTCGGTTATGCTTCCTCTGTGGTGTCTGGCGTGATGTTCGGTGCCATGGCAGAGACGGGCGGTTGGGATTCCGTATTCCCCGTTGCCCTTGCCTTTGGTGCGGCCGGTGCCATCGCCATTGGTCTGATGTGGAATGCTCCGGCAAACGGCTACGAGAAATTGAATAAAATCATAGAGAAAACGAAATAAACGCATCTCTGCATGAAAATTACTTGTGAATCGGACTTGAGCGGGTCGAAACGTTTGTTGTGCTTTGATTTGGATGGGACCTTGTCGCAGCACAAAAGTCACCTTCCGGAGGAAACCAAAGAGTTGCTGCATCGCCTCCGTGAGAAATATAAACTGCTGATGGTCGGTGCGGGAAATGCCCCGCGTATATACAACCAGATGGAGCAGTTTCCGGTGGATATCATTGCCAATTATGGCATGCAGGAAGCTCGTATGGTGGATGGTGAGTTTCAGATTGTCCGTCAGGATACGGTGACGCCGGATAAGGAGTATTTCAATCGCACCTGCCAATATCTCCGTGAAAAATATGGCTATACGGACTATGCCGGCGGTCATTTGGAATTCCATGCTTCCGGAATGGTGACTTTCTGTCTTTTGGGCAGTGGCGCCAAGGTTGAGGATAAGGTGGTCTTTGATCCGGACCGCAGCAAAAGAAGGGTGCTGTACGATGAGATTCTTTCCCTCTTCCCCGAGCATGTGGTCTATATCGGCGGCTCTTCCTCTTTCGATTTTGCCCCTAAACAATACAATAAATATGATTCTATCATGAGATATGCCGAGGAAAACGGCTACGCAAAAGAGGAAATTCTTTTTGTGGGGGATGATTTCGGTGATGGGGGCGGCGATAGCCATGTCCGCATTTATGGGATGGATTATATTCAAGTGGATGATTATACCCAGACTCCCCGTCTTCTCTCATTTTTGTTGTAAATATTGCGCTTTTTAGCGTTTTGCCGTTGGGATTTTTTTTGTATCTTCACGCAATTTTTCGCAAAAAATATACAATGGCAAAGATTAGTAAAGAAGATGCATTGAATTACCATGCCGGAAAACGCCCCGGCAAGATTGAGGTAGTTCCCACCAAACCATATTTTACACAGACAGACCTTTCGCTGGCCTATTCTCCGGGTGTAGCCGAGCCCTGTATTGAAATTCAGAATAATCCCCAGGATGCCTATAAATATACGGACAAGGGAAATCTTGTCGCCGTTATCTCAAATGGTACGGCCGTGTTGGGCTTGGGCGATATCGGCGCGCTCAGCGGTAAGCCTGTGATGGAAGGAAAGGGCTTGCTGTTCAAAATTTATGGCGGTATCGATGTGTTTGATATTGAGGTAGATGAAAAAGATCCGGATAAATTTGTTGAGGCGGTCAAGGCGATTTCCCCTACTTTTGGTGGTATCAATCTTGAAGATATCAAGGCGCCGGAGTGTTTTGAAATTGAGCGAAGACTCAAAGAGGAGTTGGATATTCCGGTCATGCACGATGACCAGCATGGAACGGCCATTATTTCCGGTGCGGGACTCTTGAATGCCTTGGAGGTGAATGGCAAGAATATCGCTGATGTCAAAGTGGTTGTCAATGGTGCGGGTGCCGCCGCTATTTCGTGTGCGCGTCTGTATGTGGCTCTCGGCGTTGCGCCCCAGAATATCGTGATGCTTGACAGAAAGGGCGTTATCTCAAAATCTCGTGGGGAATTGACTCCCGAGAAGAGCGAATTTGCTACCGAAAGAACGGATATTCACACACTTGAAGAGGCCATAAAGGATGCAGATGTGTTCCTCGGCTTGTCCAAAGGTAATGTCTTGACCAAGGATATGGTGCGTTCGATGGCCAAAGATCCTATCGTATTTGCGCTGGCTAACCCCGTCCCGGAAATCACCTATGAGGATGCGATGGATAGCCGTCCCGATGTGCTGATGAGTACGGGCCGTTCGGATTATCCCAATCAGATCAACAATGTAATCGGTTTCCCTTATATTTTCCGTGGTGCTTTGGATACTGCGGCAACGGCCATCAATGAAGAGATGAAACTTGCCGCCGTTCATGCGATTGCGGATTTGGCGAAGAAACCGGTGCCGGAGATTGTAAACAGGGTGTATCACGTCAATCAGCTTTCTTTCGGTCGGGATTATTTCATTCCCAAGCCCGTGGATCCGCGTTTGCTCACCGAAGTCTCAACAGCGGTGGCCAAAGCGGCTATCGAAAGCGGGGTTGCGCGTAAGACAATTTCCGATTGGGATGCGTACAAAGAGCATCTTTTGGAATTCATGGGACGAGAGTCGAAACTGACTCAGCAGATTTATGATGCCGCCCGAATGTCTCCCCAACGGGTTGTATTTGCCGAAGGTACTCATCCCTCTATGATGAAAGCGGCTATCAAGGCTAAAAATGAGGGTATCTGTCATCCTATTCTTCTGGGTAACGACGAGCGTATTGAAAAACTTGCGAGAGAACTCGGTTTGAGTCTTGAAGGGGTGGAAGTCGTGAACCTCCGACACGATAGAGAGACGGCCAGAAGGCATCGTTATGCCCGTATTCTTGCCGAAAAACGTCAGCGAGAGGGCTATACGGTCGATGAGGCCAACGATAAAATGTTTGAGCGCAACTATTTCGGCATGATGATGGTCGAAACGGGTGAGGCAGATGCTTGTATTACAGGTCTTTACACCAAATACTCCAATACGATTAAAGTAGCGAGGGAAGTGATTGGTCTGCAAGAGGGATTTTCTCATTTTGGTACCATGCACATCCTCAACTCAAAGAAAGGTACCTATTTCATAGCGGATACCTTGATTAACCGAAGTCATGATGTGGAGTCGCTGCTGGATATTGCGCGTTTGAGCGAAAAGACGGTGAGATTCTTTAATCATGAGCCTGTCATGGCTATGATTTCTTATTCAAACTTCGGTAGCGACAAGGACGGTAGTGCGGGTCGGGTGCATGAGGCGGTGGAGTTGCTTCAAAAGCAATATCCTGAATGGAGTATTGACGGTGAGATGCAGATCAACATTGCCATCAACAAGGAACTCAGAGACAAGAAATATCCTTTCACGCGCCTTCTGGGCAAGGAGGTAAACACCTTGATTCTTCCTTGTCTCAATTCGGCAAACAGCACCTATAAGATGCTTCAGGCTTTGACCTCTGATGTGGAGATTATCGGCCCGATTCAGATGGGACTCAACAAGCCGGTCCACTTCATCGACTTTGAAAGCTCCGTGGAAGACATTGTCAATGTGACCGCCATCGCCGCCATCGATGCCATGGTGCATAAGAAGTAGATTGTAAAATATATTTTTTGGTTTTGTAAAATACGTTTTGTGATTTTGTAAAATAGGCGTATATTTGGAAAAATTTTTGTCTATGTATAATCGCGCGCAACTATCGGTACTCAAGTCACGAATGGCAGAGCCAAGGCGTACCATACACGTAGTGATGGGTCCCCGTCAGGTCGGCAAATCAACGATGATAGATCAGTTTGTGGAAGAGGCAACTGTTCCTTACAGTCTTTTCAGTGCTGACGGAGTCGGCAAGACGAATACAACATGGATTTCTGAGAAATGGCATGAGGCGAGAATCCGGATGATGCTGTACAACGAAAGCGAGCATATCCTGATTATAGATGAAATTCAGAAAATTGTCGGATGGAGCGAGATAGTTAAGAAGGAATGGGATCAGGACACAAGGGAGAAGAGAAATCTGAAGGTTATTCTTCTGGGCTCATCCCGTCTCCTTATACAGAAAGGACTTGAAGAGTCACTAGAGGGCAGATATGAAGCTCTCAAGATGGGCTACTGGGAATGGGAGGAGATGAGGGATGCCTTCGGCTACACGATGGAGCAGTTCATCTACTTTGGAGGCTTCCCCGGTCTGGCCCCGTATATCAATGACGAGGAACGCTGGCGCAAGATGATGGAATCTTCCATCATTTCTCCAATACTCAACCATGACATCCTTGACATTGAGGAGATCCGCAACCCACCTCTTCTGCGTCAGGTGTTCGAGATTGGCAGCATCTATTCCGCACAGGAGATATCTCTCACCAAGATGCAGGGGGTTGTCAACAGTGGCACCGTACCGACAATCAGTTCATACCTCAGGACCCTTGACGAGACGATGCTTATCAAGCCTCTTCAGAAGTATGATAACTCTACTATCAAGACCAAGAACTCGATTCCCAAGCTCCAAGTATACAATAATGCATTCAGGAATAGCTACTGTCAGCATACCTTTGAGGAGGCTCTGATGAATAAGACCGAATGGGGAAGACAGGTGGAGTCCGCCGTGGGTGCATACCTGGCTGGACGCGCGGTTCTTGATGGCTTCGAACTTCTCTTTTGGAGGGACGAGATGAAGAACGAATGCGACTACGTCCTCAAGAAAGGAGAGCGCCTCATCGCAATCGAAGTGAAGAGTGGGCACGCCGACAATATTGACGGATACCATGCTTTTAGGAAGAAATTTGAGAAGAATATAGCCAACTCGTTCATCGTCGGTCCGGAGGGACTTCCTCTGGAGGATTTCTTTAGGCTGAACATTCCTTCCTTGTTCAAGTCATCATTAACGTAGTTACATATAACAGGCAGTTTTTACACAAAAAAATGACCGACTGGCCTGTCCAATCGGTCATTGTAAATTGTTGATATTTAGGCTTCTAACCTTTT
>CAJGBW010000035.1 GCA_904501835.1 uncultured Bacteroidales bacterium | reverse complement strand
TATTTGACGCTGGGTGAACCGGCGCAGGCTTTGACGGCTACCATTTCCCCGGCAGAGGCCGATAATAAGGCCGTTGTCTGGTATTCTTTGGATAAAGAAGTTGCGACGGTGACGGCGGATGGTAAGGTGTCTCCTGTTGGTTTTGGTCAGACCGAGATTGTTGTAGAGACTGTAGATGGCACTCTTAGGGATACCTGCGAGGTGGAAGTCTATTATCCCGATATTGAAAAGACAGAGATTTTTGACACCAAGACCCAAACGGCTGTTGCCGATACCGTTGAATTGTTCATCGGTGAGAGCCTGACTTTGGGCGTTAAGGTGTATCCGGTGGTTTGTCCGCAGGACGAGTGGGATTGGGCCTACGACTTGAATCAGGAGGCACTTCAGATGAATTTGGAGACCAATACCTTCAAAGCTGTGAAAGAAGGTTTCGTTACCATTTCTGCAGAGACTTGGAGCAGCGGCGCTTCTACCGTATTTGATGAGGTGGTCATAAAGGTTGTTGACCCGGTCTTCAAGCTGAATCTTGCGGCGGATACCTATATGGCGGGACGCGCTGTGGCATTGGCTGCGAACCATAAGGTGAAAACCTGGAGTTTTGAATATTTGCCCTATGCTTCCGAGGAGGCGGATGTTGCTTCCAAGATTGAGAACGGCAAATTGTACTTGGGTACTTTCGCACAATCCGGTCAGCCGGCTGACTCCAGAGTGCTTGTTTCTGCCGTTTCTGTCAATGATGCCGTTGCGAAGGATACCTTGTTTGTAAAGGGCTGGAAAACAGTTCTTACCTATGGTGGTGCCGTGGAAATCGAACCCGGCACGCTGGGGTTGGGTAGTCGTCCCGGAATTGAGGTTTACGATTTGAACAACAACCAAATTCAGACCAGCGAACATCAATTTTCTATCCAATATGCTCACGAGAACCCGGGTTTGAAACTCCAAAAATTAGGACAGGGTTACGCCGTATCTCTTTACGATAGGGATACCCGAAAGTCGAACGATTATTACAAGTTTACCCTTGTGGCTGAAAATACGAATGTTAAGGTTTCATACGACATCGCTTCTTATTTCTTTACGGTGACGGCGCATCAGATTGGTGGAAGCACGCCGATGGTAAGTGAGGTGAAAGCGGGCACCATGCTTTTGTTCAAGGGAAATGCTCCGATAACGAGTGTTTCAGCAGTCGTACCCTCTGGTTTAGAAGAGAAATTGTATAAGACAGCCATTATTCCCAGTAGTTCTGTTGGCCCGAATGAGGCGCGCGTGGGTATCGGTGTCTTGTTGGATGCAAATGGCAATCCCGCAAGTGGAGAAGTGAAGGTAAAAGTGGTAAGTCAAAACGCCAATCGCTACCGCTATGTTTACCTTGATGTTAATGCCTATATTCCTGAGGTGTATTTGATTACAGGCCAAGGAACTCCGGCAGAGAAACTTACCCAACTGACCAAGGGTGCTGATGGTAGGTATTCTGTAGGTGCCGGCGACCAGATTGCCATAAAAGTGAAGGAGGCAAAAACGGGCGAGTATGCTTTATGGCCTGGTTCTTCTTATGATTATTCTCGCGGTGTTCCGGATAAATCGGAGAATGGTTGGTCCTTTGATGATGAATACGAGGAGTACATTCTCTATACCTGCAAGAGCCCCGAAGATTTCGATTGTCAAGGTAATGAAGACTATGAAATTCGCGTAATAAACAATGCGGGCGCAGAGTACGCAGTCCATCTCAACTTCGCCGTTTCCCTCTAGGAGTTGGCGGCAACGTAAGAAAAGTAAAGGCAACGCTCTCATCAGTCAGAGGGCGTTGCTTTTTTGTTGCCCTCGCGATAGGAAATTCGCTTTATATGAAAAAATGTTTATCTTTGTCCGAATGTATAAACTTTGTTTATACCCTGAAGAACACGGCCTTATGGGGATATAGACTCATAGGAAGGTTTGTGGAAGAATAGGAAACGTAAAAATGAAGAGAATTATGAAAAAGTTATGGATGTCAATGCTTGTGTCAGCCCTGTTTTTTATCCCGGGATATGCACAAGAGACGGCCGATTTGTTGGATCAGACCATAGAGCAGCTTGAAGAGCAGTTGGAAGAGGCGCAGGATGAAAAGGTGGACGTGGAGAGAAAAGCCAAACGTAATATCGAGGACTATGAGGATCAAATCAGTCGTGCGCAGAATAAAATCAAAGGCTTGAAAGAGTCTAAAAAAGAATTGCAGGCTGAGATGAAATCCTATCAGGAGAAAGTCAAGGCGTTGAAAAATGCTTATAAATCCAACGAGAAACTTTTGAAAGAGGGCGGCTTGGATGAGGATGAAAAGGAAACCTTGAAAGAAAGTAAAGCGGAAATCAAGGATGCCGAGGCCAAAGTCAAGGACTTGAAATTGGATGTCAAGTCATACGATAAGAATATCAAGTCCAACAACGACCGTATCAAGATCGCACGTAAGGAGATTAGTGAAAGTAAGAAGAAAGTGCGTGAGGCCAAGAAAAAAGTAGATGAGATTAAAAAGAATCTCAAGGAAAGTAAAAAACATAAAAAAGAGTTAGAAAAAACAGCAAACAAATAGGAAAGCGAGAGAGGGGAGGAAAAAAGATCGAGTAAGATGAAGAAAAAGACCCGTCAAATTGTATTGAATACGTTTTCAGTGCTGCTTGTCTCAGCCCTGTTTTTGATGTCATGTCGTCAGACCTCAGAGGTCATCAGCAAGCCCGAAGAGGGCGCGTCCGATGATCTCCAAGAGGAAGAAGTGGATGACTATATCTCTCCCGACAATTTTGATTTGGTATCTGCACTCTTTGATGCCCATGCCGATGCGGAAGATAAATCTGATGCGGAAGATAAATCCGACTCGACCAAGACCGCTTTGGTGGCTGAGAACGGCAGAAACAAAATAATCTGGAATCAGGGTGACAAGGTGAAATTTTACTACTATTCCGGTACGCGCAACTTCACCGAGGCGACGGTAAAGCACGGCGGTTCTTCCACTTCGACCATTGATGGATGGGTAAACGCAGCAGATACCTATTACTATGCCTTTTATCCGGTGGGCGTGAACTCTTCCGTCTCCTATGAGGGCAAGGGCTCCTTTACGGTAACGATTCCAGAGTCGCAGAACGGCAACTTTGCCGATTGTCATCTGGCTATTGGAAAGGCCAACAAGACCGACCGCAGTTTCAAATTCTCCAATGTGGGCTCGTATTTGAAAGTAAAGGTCGCCAATACCGATGCCATTTCCTTAACCATTGAGGCCATCAATCCGAACGATAAAATCACGGGTACTTTTACGGCGAATTTCAAGGACGATGCCGGTACTTTGGGCGATATTACCGTGGGTTCAAGCAACTCCAGCGTAACCCTCAATCTTGCAAAAAATCGTGCCGCCAACACGACCTACTACATTGCCGTCCTTCCCGGGGCGACTTTCAGCCAAGGGTTTTTGGCTTATTACAACTATGCCGATGGACAGACCCGTCCGGCCTTTCTTTACGAAGCACCTTCAGGCGGTCGCGTGGTTGCCAGAAAAAGTATTCTCAATCTCGGCAATATGGACGACAGAATCATCGGCGATTATTTCTTCAAGGCGAGCAGCGGTCTGACCAGTCTTGCCACCTCCGGAGCCGGTGCGACTTGGGAGAAAGCACTTGACCCGACCGTTCTTCCCGCTTTGTTGAATTTTACAGGGGATGATGCGATGAAAAAAGCGCGTGCGCGTGCACTGGATGGCGTAAAACTGCATTTTGCGCAAGGCACCTATGCGCCCGGCTCAACCTTGGATATGAGTCCCACAGAGAATACCTATGGTAAACCTGTGACGATTAACTGCTATGGTGGTTATCCGAGCGGCCTGACCGGCAAAGCCACCCCGACTCCTCAAAAAGATCAGAACTACACTTCGTCAAGCGTAATCAGCGGCAACAAAACTCATCGTATCTTTATTTTGGGCGTGGGTCTCGCGATTTCCTTTGATAATTTTACCTTCAAGGAGGCCAAGGCAGACCTAGGTAGCGGGAGCGTATTTTACGTCGGTACAAATCAGGCAACTGCCGAACAGGGAGGTCTAACACTGACCCATTGTAAATTCCTTGACAATGTTGCTGAAAACCAGGAGTCAACTTCCTCAGGAAGTGGAGCAGGAGTTATGCTTTACTCCGGAAAGGTGTCAGTGGATGACTGCTGGTTTGAAAATGGCGTAGCACGAAACGGCGGTGGTATCTGCGTCTATTCGTCGCCTAAAAGCCGCGCCCAACTCACTGTGACAAATTCAACCTTCAAAGGAAATCAAGCCATCCCGCGTACCGGTGGTGCTATTTCTGCGAATGGAGGTCAGATTGCTATCAGTAAATGCCATTTTGAGGGCAATAAGGCGGAATTCTTTGGCGGTGCCGTCCATTGGGATGTCAAAGAAATCGATGCGGAGATTGCGATCAGTGGTTGTACCTTTACGGGTAATTACCTCGATGATACAAACTCCAATGAGATTGCCGGAGGCGGGGCGATTTCCTGCCAAAGCGGTAGTGTTTCTGTTACGGGTTGTACTTTTATAGAGAATTATGCACCCCGGATGAATACAACCAATGTGGGTGGCGGAGCCATCTGGGTGGGTGAGAATAGTGGAACTAAGGGAGATATTACGATCTCCGAATCTTCCTTTACGGGCAATTATGCAACGAAAGACGGTGGCGCCATTTGGGCAGAAAACGGAAATGTAACGCTGACGGGAACCAATACCTTTACGGAAAATTATTGTATCGATGTTGATAGCGACGGCGATGGCAATGTCAATACTTATGGTTATGGTGGTGCGTTGGCGCTGACAGGCGCAAATGCTTCCGTGAATATCACGGGAAATACGACCTTTTCGGAAAATTACACATTTTTAGGTGGCGGTGCTATCTATGTGAGCGGGGGTACATTCACAGCACAAACGGACGCGAGTGGCAATGGAATGAAGGTGAAGGATAATTACCTTACCAATGATAAGAACGTCGAATTTAGCGGAGCCGGTATGTTTATAAATCCTTTTGCTGAATTAAATGTGTCACTCAATGGCTGCGAGTTTGACTCCAACAAAATGACGCAATATAATTTGGGCTCAGAAGGTGCGTCTTTGTCTATCGTCGATCCCGTAGATAGAGCAAATTTCAATTTTACAGCGAATAATTGTCTGTTTACCAATACCAAACAGATAGAACCCTGCCGCAATGGTGGAGCCATTATGTTGGAATATTCCGGAGATAATACAGGAGAAGTCCGCTTTGTAGATTGTGATTTCACGAACAATATCAGTTGGAATGTAGGGGGTGTTGTTACGCACAGAGCCGGTGTGGTTTATTTTGATGACTGTGAGTTTAAAGGAAACAAGGCTGGTGATAATAATGGTTGGTGCTCGGGTGTTTATCATATTAATAAAGCAAATACCAAGGGCTTTTTTACCAATTGTACAATAGAGAATAATAGCGTAAATAAAGCGGTAGGGGGCGGTGGTGCTTTCTGTAATATGGAGGCAGGCACCCTGGAGATGACAAACTGTACGTTCAAGAATAATAAAGCGACGGGTAATGTGGGCGCTGTAATCCGTATGGAGCAGGGAAATCCGACTTTGACCTTGAAGGGTTGTGTGTTTGAGGGGAATACAAGTACGAATAGCGCCGGTGCGATTTCTGTGGAGTCGGGTACGTTGAAAATCACTTCTTCAACGGGTAAGGCTGGCGGTACGATGAGTGCGATGAGAGGAAATAAGACCACCAATGGAAAAGGACAGTCTATTTGGCTGAAGTCCGGTACGAGTTCAAATATCGACTATTGCGAGTTTGATGCAACTCAAAATAGCGAAGTGACCGGCTCGCTGATCTATGTGGAGTCCGATGCGCTCAATATGACGGGCAGTGTTATCAAGAATTTTGATAAAGTAAACAAGCCGACACTTTCTTGGAACAATGTAGAAGGTGAGAATCTGCCGGTTACAATGAACTTGAATGCCTGCACTTTCGAGGGCAATAAGTCCGACGAGGGGGGCGTATTCAAGTATCTATACGGCAGCAACTACACCCTTAATATTCAAAATTGTATCTTTAACAACAATGAGTCCACCGGAATGGGTGGTGCGATTTCTACTTATAAAGGTTTGAGTCTTCCTGGTTGTACATTCAATGAAAACGAGGCTACTTCCGGAGGCGCGATATGTATGAGTCTGGATGTGGATACGGATGGCGATCCAGCCACCCATGTGGCGTGGAAAAACAATGAGGTTGTTGCCAATAATGCGACATTTACTTCCAATCTTGCCAGTGACGAGGGTGGCGCTGTCTTTATCAAATCCGGTAAATTCAAAGCGGACGGCGCGACGTTTAAGACAAATAAGGCGGAGGGTTATGACGGACATTCTGGTGGCGCGATTACCATCGGTTCCCATCGTTTCAATAGTCTGTATAGTGATGAGGCATACTATCATTATGCAAGTAGCGCCTGGGCGACGCTGGACAATTGTACCTTTGACGGAAATGAGGGAACCGAGCGTGGTGGTGCCATTAACCAATATAGGGGTGTAAGTTACATACACAACTGTACTTTTAAGAACAATCAGGCATACTTGCGAGGTGGTGCATTCTATGGAGAGGGTTGGGGATTTTCTTTCCAAAACAATACGCGTTATATTCACAATAAGATACGAGGAGAGGCTTTTGGAACGCAAATATTTTGCTCCGGCTTCGGGTGGATATTTGCCAATAATCTGTATGTTAAAGGTAACGATAAGATCGCAGATGATTCTGACAGTAACAATGCTCCGGTTTCGATATCTTCACGTATCATTCTGACCAATAGCACCATTATTGCCAATTTGAAGAATGCGACGGGTATCGGTTGTCTTCGTTATGAAAACAGTTATGGCTACCTTTACAATTCCATACTGCTATCCACCAATACGACCAATAAGAATTCTATTTATGTAGTCGGTTTCAATAGTACGCTTCAGGGGCATCATCTGGATTCTTACCATTGTTTGCTGGGAACTCACGCCAACAACGATGCAGCACTTAATGGGAATCGTCCGTATCAGCCGAGTGATACCGATAAGAAAGGCTTGACAACTACCGATTTGGGCGGCTTAGAATACAAAGACAATGACAGTGGCTATCTTTGGACTGGTAACTACACTTCTGAATTGACTCCGGCTGCCTTGAAAGATAAAATTTACGCGGTTTTGACTTTCGCGGAAAATATCCCTTCTTATACTGAAAGTCCGGCATATATGTATTACAAAGGACATGATGGAAAATCTACAGACCCCGCACAGAATGGTTTGGCGCAGGATTTTTATGAGTGGGTAGTATCAAAAGGTTCTTGGGATAATGATTTGGATGGAAAGCCTCGTACGACCAATTATCCCGGTTGCTTTGTAAAGAATAAGTAATTTTTACAGATGGAAGAGAAGAGTCGCGGACAAAAATCGCAGTTAGAGCGCCTTGCAGGATATATCCTCCGTTTGGGTGCCGTTGCGGCGGTGCTTGCCTTTTGCTGGTACTTTAGCAATGTGTTGGTCTATATTGCTGCGGCCTTTGTTGTGTCGCTTGTCGGTCAGCCTTTGATGTATCTGCTGAAAATACCCCATATCAAGGGCCGTCGTTTGCCGGATTGGTTGTTGGCGACCTTCACCCTGCTCATCATTGCGGCGGTGGCCATCTTGGTGATTACCCAGGTGATTCCTGTGGTGACGGGCATTGTCAAGGATGCCTCTCTTTTGGGTGCCGAGGGACTTCCCAAGGGTGATTTCCGACATAGTATCAATCAATGGGTGGTGTCGCTTTTCCCGACTTTGGGCGCCGATTTTGATATTGTGACGTTGTTGTTTCAACAGCTCAAGCAAATGACGGATGTTTCTTCGATTTCGGGCGTGATTGGCTCCGTCGCTTCTGTCGTTACCGATGTGGTGATAGGCGTGTTCTCGGTGGTTTTTATTTCCTTTTTCTTCATCAAGGATGCGACCTTGTTTTCCCGTATTGTGGAAGCGTTGGTACCTGCACGCTATGAGGCCCCTGTCGGCCGGGCCATTCACGATATCGAGTATCTTCTTTCCCGTTATTTCGTCGGTGTCATTATCGAGATGTTCGGTGTGGCCCTCATCGACTTCTTGGGACTTTGGTTGATTGCACAGGTAGGGGTTGGCTATGCCTTGGGTATTGCCTTTATTGCCGGTCTGCTCAATGTGATTCCCTATGTTGGCCCGCTGATTGGGGAGTTGTTGGGCGTCGTGCTTTGTGTGGTGTTGAAAGTGGGTGTGGGCGTCGGCCTCTCTGTCAGCCTGCCGATGTTTGCCCTCATTGTATTTGCGATAATGATGTCAGCGCAATTGGTGGATAACTTTGTCTATCAGCCACTTATCTATTCCAAGAGCATCCGTTCCACGCCCCTTGAAATTTTCATCGTACTCTTGATGGTGGGCCATGTCGGCGGCGTCTGGGGCATGCTGATTGCCATTCCTTCCTATACCGTCATCCGTGTCATCGCCGGCCGCTTCTTTGCCAAAAGCAAAGTCGTCCAGCGCCTCATGCCCGACATCGCCACCCGCTCGAGATAGTGGTTGGCCGGCTGTGGTTTTTGCAGCGAAATACAATACGAATATTGTACAATATAAATATTGTGTGTATCTTTCAAGAGAATCTAGCAGACCTTTCCTCTTATTTCCATATCACCGATGTGTATGAAGCAGTTATGGAGACTATAGATGAGGCAAAGAGGTTGGAATGTGTGATGCTGGATATAGCGCCTGGTGCGAACCTTGACCTCTTGTTTAAGCATCTGGAGAACAGTCGTTTTTCGGAGATGACATTGGGACTAAGCTGGCTTGCGGAGGCGAACAGAAGTGTGTATCCATGTGGATCGCGATAAAGAAGTTTAATTATTAAAATTGATTGATTATGGCAAATAATCCAAACTGGCCCTCAAAGACGGGCAATCCCTCCGGAAACGGAAGAGGGAACAATCCCCCAGCCAAAAAGTGAGAACAGAAATCTAAAACTAAATGGTTTTCGCACCTGTAGTAGTGTGTGGCCGAATAGTTGAGATAATGAAGATGCTGGCCGCAACTCAAAATAATTTTGCGTGCCTTAAATCTGCTCTTACTTGCGGATATAACAAAATTCTCGAACGCTCTATCCACAAAAAACCCCTTTGTGGATAGAGCTGTTTTTCTACGAAAGGATTTTCATTAAGCTTGGTCAGAATACTGAACGCAGCATGTATGTTAGGAGTGTTTAGCTGGCAACTTTACTAGCACCCTTACTATCACCATTAAGTGCTACATGAAAATGATGATAGTAATGATGTTATTTCTTAGTTCTATATTTCTGGTATGGATGTCTTGGAGCATTAGGATACTGCCACTCTAATAAGCCGTTTGCAAGCATCTGAGGTATTATTTTGTTCTTCAAGTATACTATGCTCTTCCCGACTTTTGCAGCGATCTCTTCAATTGATGCATAATCAGAACATATTTCTAAGATGTCTTTCTTAACCTTTTCAGACGACGATCTTACACCCTTACTTACACCCTTACTTACACCCTTACTTACACCCTTACTTACATCATTTTGGAGTAATGATGGTTCATACTCCTCATTGAGTTGATACTTTGTGCCTCTGCCGAATCCGCATGAAATCAGGAAACCCTTGTCGCAGAGAACCTTCAGTAATTTAGTGATGTCTGCACTATGCTTATCAATGATGATCTGAAGTCTGTAATTTGTAACCTCTCCCTCACTATAGCAAGTAGCCAAAGTCATCAGTTCATCATGAGTAAGGCTGTTGAACGCCTCCCCATAATGACTTTTAAGGTAAGAAAGGATGTCCGCAGACAACAGATTCACCAAAGGGAGTTTCAGCTCTACCTTATCCGGCTGAGTCCTTTCTTTGAGTTCCGGACTTCTGTAATCTGCCTCTTTCCATCCCTGTAGGATTTTATCTGCTCCGCTTCCTGCTTTTTCTGCTGCGCCCATAAGAGTGAACATCTGCTGCAGATATTTGTTTCGGCACACGCTTTCCCCGCCATGATAAAACTGATCCATGGGAATCAATAATGAACCTGGATTCGAGAACTTGATATAATCCTTATGTTGCTCTACAACGAGACTGGCATTGATCGAGTAATCGCAGTGGACCAAAGCATTTATAAAGGCTTCTCTGAGCGCCACATGTGCAGAGGTCTCTTCAATACGAATGTCATTATTTAATGCAAATGGCTTCGGTAGTGCAGTTGCCAACTTATTGTAAACTCGCATATAGAACTGAAACAGGTTCGCCTCCCAAGTTCCGTCCGGGCACACTCTGTTGGTCCATCTTGCGTGTGGATCGCTGCTGAAATACTCTCTATAATCAGGGAAATAGTTCGGGCAGCAGTACTCATCCTTGATGCTATCCACCTTTCCGAACATCAGGAGTCCCGCAATCGTAAGGCCCTCGGTTTTTTCCCTCTTGTCAGCCCTGTACGCACCTAGCTTTGTAAGCAGTTCCTTGTCACTAAGCGAGAGCCAAGGGTGTGACGGATAATGAATAGCCATCCTTCGCTTGTACTGCTGTAATGTCTCGTTATCAATATCTTCTTCAATAGAGAACTCAGGAAGGATGCGTCCGTCACGGGTGTGCTCAATGTCAGCATCGGCATACATTCTTCGGATATTATCAGGTGTGCACTTATAGTCCCCTTCGTGATTCCTCTTGAAAACATTGTCAGGGTTATTCCTTGTATAGATCGGAATTTGTATTCTCGGAGCTCTAGGTACATTTATGACAAGAACATACGAGCCGTTGTACTCTCCTTCCTGCACGTCGCAGTCTTTCAAAATATTAGCACTGCAAGTGGAACGGTTATTTAGTCCGTTCCAAAGATCCTTCTTATATTGCTGCACCTGATCTTCTGTAAGGCTGTCAATGTGAAATCTTCCGTTCTTCTCATTGACACCAAGCACAATTACTCCACCTTGAGTATTTGCAAAAGCGGAGTATGTTTCCCACAACGAACCAGGAAAACCGCCTTTGGCAGATTTGAACTCTATGTCCGTAGATTCATACCCCTCCATAAGGCTTTCCAACCTTTCTGCGAATTCTATGTTGTCAAACAATGTCTTCTCCATCGGTCTATAGTTTTTACAAATATAAATATTAATTCTTCTATTGACGCAATCTTTACCTGCTATGGTATAGGGGGGATTCTTCAAACGGGAATAGAACCGGCCAACTCCTTACTTAATTTTTGCGAAGTTGTCGAGGTGGCAGTTGGTGTAGGCGAGTTCGTGGAGATTGCGGGTCAGATAGGCCTCGCAGTAAAGTTCGCGAAAGCGACAAAGCTCCTTCCACATGGAAACTCTATTAGGAAGAGCTTGCTCTTGTCTGCCGTAGTGTATGGTGAGGTCTCTTAATTCTTGCTCTCGTTCAGCGCTTTGATAAAGGTGTCAATTTTCTCTTTGGTAACGTGTTGCATTACAACAATGTGTGCCAAAGGGCCAGAGAAGTGTTTGTCTTGACCGAGTGCCAAGGTGAATTTTTTGATAATCTCCTCTGAGGGACGTTTGAAGAATACGGTGTTGCTGTGCTCGTTCACCCAGCAAGGCCAAGCGATTTTATCCAACTCTTGTTTGAGGTAGGCGGTGCACTCCATAATTTGCTGGGCTTGCTCCGACCATTTTTCTGCGCCCATGGTTTGAATGAGCCACCAAAATTTCAACGGTTGAACAGCGTCACGCGAACAGTTAATCATACGCATATTTCCGTTGAGGTAGGTGACATTGAAACTATTTTGGTTATCATATACCTCACGAGTGCAGAGGAACAAACCGCAGGGAGAGTCAATGCCAAAGAATTTGTGGCCGCTGATGGCGATGGAGTCAAAGCGTTGTATTTTGCGGTCCACCATATAACTATGCTCGGTAAAAGGAAGATAGCCACCAAACAAAGCCGCGTCCAAATGCCTGAATACCGCCATCTCGGGATATTTGTCCAAAACAGCGTTGAGCGCTTGTTGGTCATCAATGGCACCTTTGAAAGTTGAGCCCATAGCATAAACGACGAGGGCAGGGCGAGACGGATCCAATGCCTTTTCCAATTCTTCCGGAATCATACGGCCCATCAAGTCGCTTTTAATCAACTTAACCTCTAAATTCTGCAAATCGCAAAGTCGCAGATTGGAGTAGTGAGCTTCATCTGAAACATAAACGATGGGCATCTTTTGCGTTGTGTTGTACAAGTATTTGGCTCCGAAATAAATGCCGTGGTTGTTGCCGTCAGTGCCGCTGTGTGAAACAAGTCCCCATACCTTGTCTTTTTCAAAACCATAAAGGGGAGCAAAGAACTCAATGACCTCGCGCTCAAAAAGATGGCTGGACATTTTTTCAGGAGTATCGGTCATCGGGTCTCCGGCGTTGTTCATATTTACAACGTCCATTCCCGTCTTCAAATACCACTCGTAGAAGCTGTGTAAAGCGGATTGCTCATTAACAGGATAGCCAAAGAAAGTCTGTTGACCCTCCTTCCATTTTTCTACATATTCATCCAATAGGGGAAATCCCGAAGATTGGGCCAAAGCCGCGAAAGAAAAGAGAAGTAGAGCGGCAATAGAAAATGCGCGTTTCATAGTACCTCGGGCGGGACTTGAACCCGCACAGACCTTTCGGTCCAAGGGATTTTAAGTCCCTCGTGTCTACCATTCCACCACCAAGGCGTACCTATTTATCGGAGCAAAGGTAAGAAAACTTTTCTGCTTCACAAAGGGCTTGGTAAAATTCCTCCCCAAAATAGCGGATAATCGGCTCGCGCAGGAATTGATACACCTTGATACCCTCAGCCTTTCCCTTGGCGAAAGCGTCTTTGCAAATGCGCCAGCGATGCAGATTCACCCCAATTATACCGCTGTCCAAGTGAGTCAATCGGATGGGATAAAGTTGGCAGGAAATAGGCTTTCTGAAGTTGCCTATGCCTTTGAGCCATTGGTGTTCGATGGCGCACAGACAGTTCTTATTTCCGTCAAAATAACAGTAGGCACACTCTTCCGAATCGGCAACCAGCGGCGTCACACAATCCCCGTCACGGTCGATTTCAAAGAAACCTTTCTCGGCGACCGCCTTTCTTCCCTTTTCGCTCATGAGCGCCTCAAAATGGGCGTAATTCTTCTCAATCGCCTCGTCTTCTCCCTCCTCCAACGGCGCCCCGCTGTCGCCGATGATACAGCAGCAGCCCTTGCATTTTTCGTAGTCGCAGGCAAAGTATTCGGTCAAAATTTCGTCGGAGACAAGGACGTTGTCTATCTGTATGATGCTTGGTCTGTATTCCATATCTGTTTTTGGTCAGTATCCCATTTCTTATAAATCACTTCGACACGGCCGGCATTTTTCCATTGTTGGTAAAACTGTTGCAGTGCGGCGGCAGAGAGTTCCTTCAGGCATTTTGCTTGGTTATTGCGGTAATCTTTTCCATAGACAATTCGCTGATAGACAAGGCCGTTCCAATAAAAAGGAGACTTTTCCTGCGCGGTGGCGCGACATTCATATTTATGTCTTTCTCGCTTTAAGCTTTCTTCGGAAACAGCATTTTTTACTAAATCGTCCAGGCATTGCTCAAAGAGTGCGAAAACTTCTTCCGGAGCAGAGGAAAATCCTAGGCTAATTTCAAGATTTTCTTTGGGATGAATCCGTTGCTGGTCGGAAAGGCGGCACCGAACTCCCAGCGGGGCCAGAGCGTCGCGCAAGCGTTCATTAAAGATAGAAAGAGCCACTTTTGCACAGATTAACGCGTCTTGTCCGCTGCTGTAATCAAAGGAACTTACGATCATGCCACTTTTTTTGGCATCACTGCTTCCTTTACGAATCACGCCGGACATGGTGAGCATTGAGTCGTTAATACGATGTCTGGGACGTGTCTCACAATGGAATTGTCCCATAAATTTCTGGAGTTTGGCCTGCATTCTTTTCTCGCGCAGATTGCCGCACAAGAACAGGGTGCTGTTTTTGTTGGCGCGGAATGATTCGCGAATCATGCGGGCAGCATCCTCAAGAATCTCTTCTGACGGTGCACTATTTGAACGCTTTTCTGTCCAAGGGAAATCCGGGTGGAGTTGTGGGAAAAGTTCGGCATACACCTTGTCTTCCGAGTTTTGATAGAAGTAGGAAGAAACCTTTTCACAGCGCGATAGATAAGGGTAAATCTCGGGATTGACTGTAAAATGCCCGGTCAATGCTACCAAGGCTTTCATGAGTGAACTTACGCGTTCTTCCCGGCAGCTTCCATAAAGTCGGATGGCTGAAAAATCGGCAGAAAAACGGATGTCGGTCTCGTCGGCAGCCAGCAAGGATAGAAAATCTTCCATGGAATAGCCGTTTACGCTACCAGCGGCAAAGACATCCTCGACATAGGCGGCCGCCTGGGGGTGTTCAAGCAAGGAAAAGCCCCCATCAAAAATGAAAGAAAAATATACACGCTTGCCGCAATCCATCTTTTTGTAGATGGTCTTGGTGTCGTTCTCGTAGAAACTCATCGTGCCGCCGCTCGTCCCTTCTTTAATACTGCGAATCAGTTTGATTTTCTTTTCTGATTCTTCGGCAAAGTAACAGGTGTCTTCAAAATTGAGTTTCGGTGCAGCTGTCCAATCCGCTGCGTCGCCCGTTTTAGCCGTCATTTCTGCGTCAGTGTAGGGAATATCCTTAAAATAATGGGCTGCAAATCGGTCAAATCGTTTCTTTTCCTGCTCGCTATTGAATTTGTGTCGGGTAAAAAACTGTGTCTTGGCGGTTTTCGGAGCCAGGTCTGTATGATGAACATAATAGGAGGTCAGGCGATTGAGTTTCTCATCGTTGAATTCGGTCTGCTGTTGTCGGTCGTATTGTCTGATGAGAAATTTTTGCGCCGCACATTTGATTTCGTTCGGAGTGGTTTCGCCTTTGCGCACCTCATGGATAACCCTGAAAATATGCTGAAGGGCCGCGCTGCTGTCTTGTGTAGGAATGGCTAATTTGATATTGAAACGCTCGCTATTGTCTTCTCCTGTACGTAATTGGTGAAGAAATAGAATTTTCCCAACAGGAATGTCAGCTTGGGCAAGCGCCCGTTTTAATCTGCGGTTCAATACCTCTTTCATGATGAACCAGGAGCGCTCTGACACAGTCGGGATAATGGTATTCAGCAACTTTTCGGGAAAGGACGCACCCAATACATTCAAAACGATAAGGGTGGTGCTGTCTCCGATTTCCTGGGTGCGATAGCTCAGGCGTATGCTGTCCCGATGAGGGAAAGGCTGTCTTTCTTGTGTTGACTTTCCTTGCGGACAAATCACGGAAAGGGGTTTGGCGCGGCTTAAAAAATCTTTTTTGTCAAAGTCTCCGACCACCAACAGGCGGCTGTTGTCTGTGCCATATTGCCCGGGTTTTGCGTTGATGGAGTCGCGCACCTGGCAGAAAACATCATAGAGAACGGAGTCCGCGGCAAAAGCTTTCTGGACGTGCTGGATTTTCTGTGAATATCGGAGCGTGTCTGCCTGAAGGAGTCCGATATAATAGCTGCCACTTTCTTCTTTGACAGGCCACAGCGTGTAGCAGAGCCCGTTTTCGAATTTACCCTCCTCGATGGACTTCTCTCTCTCTAATGTCGGAATGCTTTTTACGGCCGGTGCGGTATTTGCGGTCTTTTTGCCCCAGCTGCTTGGTGCGGCTTGTGCAGAAAAAAGGCTAAAGATAAATCCCAACCCTGCTAAAAAATATGTTTGAATCCTGCCCATCAATTCATCTCTGGTTTTATTTTGCAAAGTTACTGAAAAAAATTACTATATTCGCGGTTGGAATCTTGATTAAACAAATAAATTATAAATACTATGAAGAAGTCAATTTTATTTATTGCTGCTGCCTTTATGGCACTTTCTATGTCCGCTCAGGATTTGGGACAGGCAACCGAAATGTATAACAATGCCGCAGGTCTGATTCAGGCTGACAAGGCTGCTGCTGTAAGCGCTTTCAAAGAGGCTCTCAAAGCTGCTGAGGCATGCGAAGCTGACGCAGATGGACAGCGTGATGCGCTGATTGACAACTGTAAGACCAACATTGTGAACTTTACTCTTTCTATCGCAAAGGATTTCTTGAAAGATAAAGAATACGACAAGGCTTACGATCAGTTGAAACTTACTTTGGAAGAGGCTGCCCTCTACAACAACGAAGAAGTGACCGCTGAAGTAAACGCATTGATTCCTACCGTATATCTTGCCAAAGGTAACCAGTTGCTCCGCGAAAAAGACGCTCTTGGTGCTATCGACGCTTATCAGAAAGCGTTTGATTTGGATCCTAACAACGGTAAAGCCGCTTTGAACTTGGGTCAGGCTTACAATATGTCAGGTAATGCTGCCGCTGCTGAGGAGAATTTCAAAATCGCCATGAATTTGGGTGAGGAGAAAGCCGCTCGCAAACAGCTTTCAAAAATGTATTTGAAGAAAGCCAACGCCGCTTACAAGGCCGGTAACTTCAACCAGGCTTACGATGCTGCCATGACCTCCAACGATTTTGACAACAATGCAAACGCCTGCAAAATTGCAGGTAACGCTTGTGTGAAAATGAACAACAAAGCGGTTGCTATCGAGTGCTTCAATATGTATTTGACCATCTCTCCCAATGCGAAAGATGCTGCTCAAATCAAGGAGACCATCAACATTTTGAAGAAATAATTTCCCGGGATAGGAGTTCTGTTTTCCATGATTTCTTTGGAATTA
>CAJGBW010000034.1 GCA_904501835.1 uncultured Bacteroidales bacterium | reverse complement strand
GTTATAGCCGATACGGTTGATGACTTTTCGTACGGTTTTCTGGATATCGACATAGGCGTCTTCACTGCGGACTTCACCGCCCACAATGACTTGACCGGTCGAACAGAAGGTTTCGCAAGCCACTTTGGCTTCGCTGTCTTGAGAAAGGAATTCATCCAGAATGGCGTCAGAAATTTGATCCGCCACTTTGTCGGGGTGTCCCTCGGACACACTCTCCGACGTGAAAAGGTAAGTGTTCTTCATTTTTAGCATTTTTTCGAGTGGTTGCAAGCATGCAAATCTTTCCACTTCGTATTGTCGGTGCAAAGGTAATTCAAAAAAAACATTCTGCAATATTTTTCGTATATTCGCAGGATATTTTGATAAATCGATATAGATAATTAAAAATAAGGAAACAATGACTGGAAAAATGTTCTGGAGGCTTTTAGCCGTGTGTCTTTTTGCTTTGTTCAGTACGACCACCTATGCGCAAAAAAGATTGATGGGACGTCCGCTTTCTGATTATATCTTAGTATATTCTTGTGCGGCGGAAAATGAGGAGGGAGTAACATTGGCAAAATCCTTCGCTAAAATCGTTGAGAAGAAATTCAAGGTGAAGATGGAGGTTCTTTCCGATAGTTTGAGCCATCGCCAGCCTCAGATTTTGATTGGTGCCACCGACAGAGGGCTGTCTCACCGTTTCTACGATCAGAAATACGACCTTTTTGACTATGCGATTCATAGCGACAGTAAGAATATTGCTCTTTGTGGTGGTGGAAACTGGGCGATTGAAAAGGCTTTTCGCATCATGGTCAAGTCCATTGAATCCTCTCAATCCATCGATAAAGGACATTCGGAGACCGGCAATATACAGGGAGAGTATCTCTTTCCGAGAGCGGACAGTTGCAATCTGCGTATCTTGAATCAGAATGTCTGGTGCTATGACGCCGATACCATTCCCCGTTGGTTGCGTTTGCGCCGTATGGATTGCCGCAATGCGGTGCGTGCACAGCGTTATGCAGATATCGTGGCGGCCTATAAACCCGATGTGATTACCTTGCAGGAGTATTCTAAAAAAATGAACGGCCAGTTAGAGTCCTTGCTGGCGGCACAAGGTTATGTGAAAGCCTATGCAGATAGCCTCCAGCAGAATTATACTCCGATTTTCTATCTCAAAGAGAAATTCTCCTTGGTACGTGTCGAGCAGAAGGCATTGGAACCCAAACAATACAATGACAAAGGAATGAACTCCTATACCATGACGGTGCTTAAATACAACAAAGGGGGCAAGCAATTCGCTGTGTTCAGCACCCATTTGTGGAGCAAGTTCGATCGCCAGGCAAAAGGTAGCAATGCGGCCAAAGTTGCTCAGGTACAGCAGCTTGCAGGCGTTGTCAATAGATTGAAGGAGTCGTTTGACATTCCCATTTTCATTGCCGGTGACATGTCCAGCACTTTGTCAATGTTGCCGATGAAGGAATTGATGTCCAAATCTTTCCTTCCCTGTGTTTGGAAGGCCTCCAAACGCGATTTCCGCAATGGCTATCATCAGTGTGGTATAGAAGGGTATTCACGCGAACAAATTCGTCCTGAAGCACAAAAAGGTATCAATGCCCAGTCTCATATTTTTGTAGGAAATGTTAAAGAAGGAGATAGCAATGTGGTAGTTCGTTCATTTATGCGAATCACTCCCTATTTTGCCCTTCCTCTCTCTCCTCACAGCCCTTGCTATATCGATGCGTGGGTGAAATAATGACTCCTAACTTAAATAAAGACTATGAAAAAAATCATCTCGTTGGGAGTTTTACTGCTTGTGCTATGTTGGAATCTGGCAGCCCAAGTAACAACTTCCGGACTGAATGGACAAATTGTCGATCAGGCTACGAATGCCCCTTTGGCTGGTGCTACCATTTTGGTCACACACGTTCCGACTGCTTCACAATCCTATGCGATGACCGATGAGTCCGGTTACTACAACCTTAGCGGTTTGCGTAGCGGTGGCCCTTATCAGGTCCGCATCATGTTTTTGGGTTTTTCGGAGCTGAATTATGAAGATCTCTATCTCCCTTTGGGAGAAAATCTCCACCTGGACGGCGCGATGAAGACCGAAGAATTGGAGGCGGCCGTGGTTGAACAATCTGCCAGTAAATTGTTTCTTGCTGCAACCGGCGCTTCGCAAAATCTACGCAGCAAAAATCTGATGCAAATGCCCTCGGTAACGAAATCTGTGGTGGATTTGATGCGTATTTCTCCTTATGCCAACGGACTTTCTTTGGGCGGCGGTGATGGAAGAACGACCAATTTTATGGTGGACGGAGCCAACTTTAACAATATATTTGGCTTGAACAGCATCTTGCCCGGAGGCGGAAATCCCATATCGATTGAAGCGTTGGACGAGTTGCAGATAGTCGTTTCTCCCTACGATGTCCGCCAGACGAATTTTACCGGTGGAGGTATCAATACTGTTACCAAATCGGGTAGCAATCTCTATCAGGCAAGCGCCTATACCTATTTTACCAATCAGAATTTGCGTGGTAATGTCATCGGCGGTATTGATTTGGGTAGCCGTGACAACGAATATGATTGGGTGTTTGGTGCAACGACTTCGGGTGCCATTGTCAAGGATAAGTTATTTTATTTCTTGAATTATGAGCAGGAGAACAAGCCGCTTCAGGTGATTCCTTATCGTGCCTGTCTGGATGGGGAGACGCCCGGCGGTATGATTTCTCGTACACGACTGAGCGACATGCAGAAAGTCAGCGATTTTGTGAAAAAGGAATATGGCTATGACCCCGGCTCGGCGACCGATTTTCCGGGTGACAATCACAACCGCAAAATCCTGGCCCGACTCGATTGGAATATCAATTCGACCCATCGTCTGATGGTGCGTTACAATTATGCCTTTGACAAGACCTGGAATGCTCCCAATGAAAATTCCAGTGATACCGGTTACCGTCTGTATAATACCAAACGTGTCGGTCCGCAGTCCATGGTTTTCTCCAACAATATGTATTCTTATAACAGTGAGGTACATTCTGCGGCGGTCGAGCTCAACAGCCGTTTCTCGGACCTGATTTCCAACCATTTGCTGGCGACCTATACCAACAATCGCGAGTACAGAGGAAGTAATTCGGCCCCTTTCCCTCATGTGGACATTATGTATGAAGGAAAAATGGAGCCTTATATGTCATTGGGTTATGAACTCTTCTCCGGTTATACGGATTTGACTACCCGCGTGGCCAATATCAAAGATGACTTTTCTTTGTTTTTGGGCGAGCATCGTATCATGGCAGGACTTTCGTATGAATACCAATGGGTGTCCAATCTCTATATGCGCAATGCCCTGATGTATTACCGCTATAAATCTGTGGATGATTTTATCAACAAAGCCCGTCCTGAATCCTTTGCCTTGACCTATGGTTATGACAATGTCGAACGCCCTGCGGACAGGACTTCTTTCCACCAATTGTCTTTCTATGTGCAGGATGAGTGGAATGTCAGTCCCGACTTTAAATTGACCTATGGCATACGTCTGGATGAATTGATTTTCGATCAAAGCGGTTTCCAACGCAACAATGCGACCTATGCCTTGAATTTCCTCGATGGTAAGAAAATCGATACGGGACTCGCTCCCAAACCTTATCCTTCCGTTTCACCCCGCATCGGATTTTCCTACAATGTGTTAGGGGATGGCAGTCTGACTTTGCGTGGCGGTACCGGTCTGTTCTTGGGCCATTTGCCTCTGGTCTATTTCCTAAACATGCCTTCTACGACCAATATCAACAAGAACGCCGTGCAGTACAAGACGACTTATACAGCCGGTGTAGCGTCGTCCTATGCTCCTCAGCTCGATGATTTTGCCGGCAGGGGAATGATTACCAAAGTGGAAGATGCCATCAAACATTTTAATCTGCCCACCCAGCTTTCTCCGGATCACCATATCTCACCTTCTTCTATTGTGGGACTTGACCCGGAAACCAGATTACCCCAGATGTGGAAAACAACGCTTGCGGTAGATTATAAATTGCCGACCTCTTTCCCGATGAAGATTACGGCAGAAGGTATTTTTAACAAGACGGTCGTGGGTTGTTATATCCAGAATATCAATGTGGCCGTCGATGACAACTGGCCTCGTTTTGCCGGAGCAGACAATCGTTTGATTTATCCGGCAGGAGCTGGCGAAATCAATCCCGGCAAGAAAGTGGGATATTTGACCAATACCAATGAAGGTTATGGAGTGAATGCTCATTTCTCTTTGAATATGACTCCGGTGAAGAATCTTGATATCACGGCCGCTTATGCCTATATCGAGGCTCGTGAAATGACAGGATTTCCGGCGACGGACCTCTATTCTTCCCTGACCAATCTGCCTTCGGTAGACGGTCCGAATCGTCCCCGTTTACAACGCACGCAGTTTGCTTCTCCCCATCGTGTTACCGCCTCTGTCAATTATTTCGTTCCTTGGAGCGTATTTAATGGTAAGGGTTTGAATATCAATCTGTTCTATACTGCATTTTCTCCTTATGGATACAGTTATATCTATTCCAACGATATGAATGGAGACTCCATTGCCAACGATTTGATGTATATCCCTGCGGATGACAGCGAAATCGTATTTGTAGATAATGCAGCGGGAACGGCAGATCAGCATCGTCAGGCATTTTGGGCCTTTGTGGAGCAGGATGCTTATTTACGCAGCCACAAAGGACAATATGCGTCGGCGTATGAAGCCCGTGCGCCTTTTGTGCACAAATTGGATTTGCAGATTTCGGAAGACTTTTCTTTCCGTGTCGGCAAAAATGAGCATACCCTCCGTCTATCGGCAACCATTATGAACCTGACCAATCTCTTGTGTTCAAAGTGGGGCGTCAATTATACCAATACCGCTTGTAATTCCAGCAAAATCCTGACCTATATGGGACAGGACGCAGAAGGAAGGCCGACATATACGATGTATGACAATGCCGGTAAGTTCCCGACAGCCAGTTATGAATACGAAATGAATCATAATCAGTGCTGGCAGATTCAGATAGGTTTGAAATACTTATTTAATTGATATATATGAAGAAAACTTTGATTTTAACCCTGATGGTTATGTGTTTTGTTTCTTGTAATGACAATCCATTTATGTCAGAGTGGAATACGCCTTTTGGCATTCCTCCTTTTGAGAAAATTCAAGATAAGCATTATCTTCCTGCCGTTGAGGAAGGTATTCGTCAGCACAATGCAGAGATAGCGGCGATTGTGGATAATCCTCAGGCGCCGACCTTTGAAAACACCGTAGTGGCTTATGAGTATTCCGGCGATTTGCTCAACAAAGTCCTGGGCGTATTTTTCAATATCAGCGAGTCTGACGGCACGCCCGCCATACAGGAGTTGGAGGGAAAAATTCTTCCCATGGTAACCACTCATTACGATGAAATTCTTTTGAATGCTGGATTATACAAGCGTGTAGAGGCCCTTTATGCAAAAAAAGACAGCTTGTCTTTGAATGAAGAGCAACTGCGCGTCTTGGATAAGCTCTACCAGTCTTTTGTTCGCAACGGTATTGCGTTGCCCCTTGAACAACAGGAGGAAATGAAGAAAATCAATGCCCGTCTTTCGGAATTGACCCTTCGTTTCGGCCAGAACCTTTTGAGCGAAAACAATGCGTTCAAATCTAAATTTGGCATCAGTATTTCCCAATATAGCCAGCAAATGTCTGTCTGTGAGGATAGAGCACAGCGTCAGGCTATGTTTGAGGCTTATTCATCCCGTGCTGCCAACGGAGGAGAAAACGACAACAACAAAATCTTGTTGGAGACCATGCAACTTCGTCAGCGTCAGGCCGCTTTGTTGGGTTTTGCGACTCCTGCCGAATTTGTATTGGATGTGAAGATGGCAAAAAACAGCAAGACGGTGGATGCCTTTTTGGATGGTATCATGCCGGCAGCCATCCAAGGAGCTAAAAAAGAGCGTGCCTTGTTGCAGGAGGCAATGAATCTTGATATCAAAAACGGAAAACTTCCCAAAGCGTCTAAAATTCAGGCCTGGGATTGGTTCTATTATGCCGATCAGGTTCGCAAAAGCCGATATAGTCTGGATGAAGAGGCGGTAAAACCTTATTTCAAGGCCGAGAATGTGCGTGCCGGTGTGTTTGAGAATTCCAGCCGTCTGTATGGTATTTCTTTCAAACCCATTGAGGGCGTCGCACTTTATCATCCCGAAGTGGAGGCCTTTGAGGTTTTGGATGCCGATGGTAGTCATTTGGGCGTAATCTTGACCGATTATTTCCCTCGCGAAACCAAACGTGGCGGTGCTTGGATGAATGATTTTGTTCCCCAACGCATCTTGCCTTCCGGGGTTAATCAGCGCCCTGTGGTCGTGAATGTCTGCAATTTCTCCCGTCCTTGTCTTTCTATCGATGATGTGGAGACACTCTTCCACGAGTTCGGACATGCCCTACATAGTTTGTTGTCCCAAGCTACCTATCCTTCTTTGGCAGGTACCAATGTAAAACGTGATTTTGTGGAACTTCCTTCTCAGGTTCACGAGAATTGGGCTTTCCAAAAAGAATTGCTGACTTCTTATGCTCATCATATTGATAGCGGAGAGGTGATTCCTGATGCGCTTGTTCAGAAAATCAATGCGGCAGCCTTGTTTAACGAGGGCTTCCGTACCACAGAATTGACCGCCGCTGCCATTTTGGATATGGCTTGGCATCAGTTCTCTTCTATGAAGGAATTTGCTGATTTTCTCGGTGCTTCTACCCTTGATAAGGCAGGTTTGTCCCAATGGGATTATACCGTAGAGACTTTGAGCGACGATCAGGCGTCATGCTTGGTAAAAGCATTTGAGTCGAAGGTATGCAAAGAAATGGGCTTGATTGACGAGATTATCCCTCGTTACCGTTCTACCTATTTCAACCACGTCTTTGGCGGTTCCGGTTACAATGCGGGATATTACAACTATCTCTGGGCTGAAGTATTGGATAAAGATGCGTTCTCGCTCTTTATGGAGAAAGGACTCTACGATAAAGAAACGGCTATGTCCTTCCGTCGCAATATCTTGGAGAAAGGCGATACAGAGGATCCCATGGTACTTTACCGTCGTTTTCGTGGCGGAGATCCCGACCCGGATGCGTTGTTGAAAGCCAGGGGGTTGAAATAAATGAACAGGGCTTTATTTCAAGCCCTGTTTTAAGCTTTGATTTTCTTGCAGATAAATTCGCCAAGGAGGCAGATTAAGTAAGCAATCAATGCTCCCATAACAAATCCTACGAGCACGTCGCCCAAGAAATGTTTACCGACAAATACGCGGCTGAAGCCCACAAGCAAAGCCCACACGATAAGCAAAGCCGATCCGATTTGGACGGCTTTTGTTTTTTCGGGGTGTTCGTTTTTATAGATGCGGAATGCCCGAATCATGCAGAGCGCAAAAGCCATGGCGTTGGATGCGTGTCCGGAGAAAAAACCGTAGGCGTAGCCAGGATGCGGTTCCTCCAAGATATGCAGGCCACGTGCGATGATGTCCGGATTATTGCAGGGGCGCAGGCGCGCAAAGAAATCCTTAAACAAATTGGCAGTCTGGTCCACGCACAAAATGGTCAAAATGGTCGCCAGAATCATGATGCCGCCTCTTTTCCATCCTAATTTCCAGATGAGTATGCCGGCCAAAACCAGATAAGCCGGTGCCCAGACCCAACGTCCGGTGATAAATTGCCAAATGGGGTCACTGATGGGGGAGTGGAGCGCATTCATCGCCAGGGTTGCACAGGCATCCCAATTTTCAAGTATTTCAAGCATAATATTATTTGTGTAAAGCTGTCCAAAGCAGGTCTTTCAGCTCTTTCAAGCCGCTGCCTTCAATCGAAGAAATAAATACAGTGGGAACTCCTTCTGGGAGGCTGGGGAGCATTTCTTGCTTCATGGTCTCGTCAATCATATCGCATTTGGTAATGGCCAAAACGCGTTCTTTGACAAGCAGTTGCGGGTTGAATTGTCGGAGTTCTCCCAACAAAATCTCATAGTCTTTCTTGAAGTCATCAGAGTCTGCCGGAATCATAAAAAGCAAGATGGAGTTTCGCTCAATGTGTCGTAAGAAACGAAGTCCTATACCCCTTCCTTCGTGCGCTCCTTCGATGATACCCGGAATATCTGCCATTACAAAGGATTGTCCGTCATAATAGTTGACTATGCCCAGGTTGGGCTCCAAGGTCGTAAAGGCGTAGTTGGCGATTTTGGGTTTGGCAGCGGTGATGACGGATAGCAGGGTAGATTTTCCGGCATTGGGGAAACCAACCAATCCCACGTCAGCCAACAATTTCAACTCCAAAATAAACCATCCTTCCACGCCCTCTTCACCGGGTTGGGCATAACGAGGCGTCTGATTGGTGGCAGATTTGAAGTTGTTGTTGCCCAGGCCGCCACGACCGCCGGCGACCAAGATTTTCTCTTCTCCGGGCTCTACAATCTCAAACAGAACCTCTCCTGTCTCGGCATTTTTGGCTACGGTGCCAAGGGGGACATCCAAATAAATATCCTCACCGTTGCGTCCGTGTCGAAGCTGTCCGCTGCCGCCTTCGCCGGGCTCGGCCTTGATGTGCTTTCTGTATCGCAAGTGAATCAAGGTCCAGAATTGCGGATTGCCGCGCAGGATAATATGTCCTCCACGTCCGCCGTCACCCCCGTCCGGTCCACCTTTGGGGATGTATTTTTCTCTGCGCAGGTGCATGGAGCCGGGGCCACCTGCACCTGATGCGCAGAAAATTTTCACATAGTCTATGAAATTAGAATTTGCCATCTATAATTATTCGTCCAACCAAGAACCTACTTGTGCATAGATGTAATCCGCCATTTTGGTGGTACCTGCCGCGTCGGGGTGACAACTTGAACCATGGTCTTTCGTAATACCGATTTCGGTGTTGGTCTGGTTCTTTGTACCTGTTTTATGGAAGGATACGCATTTCACGTCGATACCTTTGCTGGCGAGCACTGTTGCCACGTTCTTGCAGGCGGTCTCATAACCATCGGAAATCATATCGTGGCACAATACCAATACTTTTACACCCGGGAAATCAAGGTTGATTTCAGTAATCAAACCGGTGAGCGCATTGGTGAAGTTGCGGTAAACATAACTCTTGTCAAGCGCCTCTTCATATTGAGCGGTAATTGCATCTGTGGTGGTTGTACCCAAATAATCGTCAGTGGAACCACCGTATTTACCAAAGTCGTTGCGACCACCATAAATGATGACTACGTCAGGATTTCCGATACCCTCTCTTCTGTAACGATTGCGGAAAGAGTAATCTGTGCTGGCCTTGTCTGTCACATTGTGTTTGCTGTAGTTAGGCGTGTTAGCATCAATATAGCAGCAAGAAGATCCACTGTAAGCATTGTCAACTTCCAAACGGGCGTTGGTCATCTTGTTGTAGATGAGTTTCCACCACCAGGTGTTGCGCTCGGAGAGGACATTGCCCCATACGGTCTCACTGTTCTCAGTCCAAGAGTTAGGATAGTAAGGATTGTAACGTTCGCTCTGATTTTCAAAGATATAGCCACGGAATGTACTGATGGAGTCACCGATGATAGATACCTTTTTATACTGGTTGGTGGATTTTTTGTATACGCCATCCGGTTTGAGATGTCCGTCAAAGCGTGTGTCGCATGTCCATTTCAAGGCTTTTACGGCCGGGTTGGTACTATTGTAATAGTCCGCACCCGCATCCAAAGCTTCTTTGAAGCTGTCGTATGAAGCAACCGTTTTGTCAAAGTTGCTATGGTAAACTACTGAATGGTAGTTTTTGATGGTCGGGTCAGAAATGGAAGATGACAAGTTACTTACGTTACATTCTGTGCTGGTCAGATATACGCGCAAAGTCTGTCGTCCATAAACATAATTCATGGTCATGCCCGCTTTGGGAAGGCCGACAATGGAACCCAATTTGGCAAAGTTGCTGTAGTTTGTGTTGTTTACCGCTCCACCTTTCAAATTGAAGTTGGTAAACAGAACGGGGGAGTAGCAGTTGATAATGGAAACACTGGCGCAGTTGCTACCGCCCAAAAGTCCGCCCACTGCGTCGTAGCCATTTGTGTTGCTGTTCTTAATCGTGTAGGGATAAGAGTAGCAGTTGACAATTTTTATGTTGCTGACACCATTGGTTTCGGCAACGGTTGCGCCGACCAGACCACCTACGTAGAGGTTGGTGTAGGAACTGTTGACATTGATGGTACCACCTGCATTGCTGATGTCGCGGCTGTAGATACAGTTGATGACGATGCTGTTGTCGCTGGCTGTCGTTGTCTGACGAATGTAACCCACGACACCACCGCACTGAACGGAGTTGTCAGCATTGGTACCTACGATTTTGGCGCCACTGACACAAGCGTTCACAACGGAGTTTCCACGCATATAACCAGCTACACCACCTACGTATTGTTTACCGGTAATGGTACAGGATTTTACCTCGCATTTTTCAATGGTGTTGCCTGTTTCAACCTTTCCAATGATACCACCGACTGAGTTGCCGGCACTTTCTACGGAGCAGCTTGCTCCGATGGAACAATTGCTGACCGTACTGTTTTTACTGTAACCGATTACGCCACCGCAGCAGTTGCCTGTTCCGATAACGTGGGTTTTGCCAAATCCGCAGTCTTTGACCGTTCCGCCTGACGCGTAGCCGACGATGGCGCCGACATTGGCGTCACCGCTGAAGGTACATGTACCGGCTGAACCGGACAAGTGGATGTCTTCAATCAGTGCTCCCGTTGTCATACAACCGAAGAGTCCGACGTTGTCAGAGCCAGCCTTGCTGACGTTCAAATCGTAGATGATTTTGGCGTTTCCATCAAAATGTCCTTTGAAAGAACGGGCTGTAGCAGAACAAATCGGCTCGAAATTACCGGTCATGGTGATGGCCTGGGTCTGGATATAGCTCTTGTCGATAAAGTATGCGTAATCGCTGCCATTACTATAATTAGAAAGTGCGGTCAAATCGGCAGCAGTAGAGATTTTGTAAGGGTTCTCGGGGGTTCCGTTACCGCCGCTGAACAATTTGGCATCGAACGCCTGCATCGCATCCATGACGCCTGCAGAAAGTCCTACGGTACTTTTGGTGCTTTTCTCAAATTTCCAGCCATCGGCGCATTGAATGCTCAAAGAGAATCCGCCGGTGTAGAGTTGGGCAGGAACGAGGAAATAGAAAGCAGAGTTTTCCGTCATGCTTACGCCTTCGGTGGTCAATGTGAGCGTTTTAGCCTCATTGGATGCCATGGTCAAGACGTTGTTGCTCACGCTGGCATTTCCGCTGACACCTTTTTCAGCAGCATTAAAAACTACGGAAGAAAGGGTGTGCTCTCCATTTACCTGTACTTTGAGGATGGCACAGAGGTTCTTGAAGTTCAAATTGTTCGTGTTTGATACCGCAGACATAGGAGCCTTGCGAATCATCTGCGCGTCATAAATCTGGGTATTGGGAAGTGTCATCGTAGCGGTAGAACCACTGACAGTGGTGACACTTTCTGCCGGATACCAAGCAGAATAACTAGTGGCGGCAGGAATACCTTCTTTGCACTCAAAACGCTGGGTGTCTGCGTTGTAGGTAAACACGACCTGCACGCTTCCGTTGCTGACAAGAATCTTGTCGCCATTTTCCCATTGTACAGCACCCGTGGAGGTATTTACGGTTGCTTTGCTTTCGTAAGAGTTTTCAGATTCAGCCGTGAAATAAGTAATGGTTTCGTTGCTTCCACCGAGGGTGGTTTCTTCCATTTCCTTGGCACATGAACAAACAAGTGCAGCAAGGCTCAATAATGCAAAAATGTTCCTTTTCATACGCTTGTCTTTTACCATTTGATTTCGTCTTCGGGTCCACTGATAATGTAGTCTTCCGTCGTTACTCCATAATTGCTGAGGCAAAGAGGGAGTTTGAGTTCCTCTGAAAATGCATTGCAAGAGGGTGCTTTATACTCTGTTTTCATATAATATAGAATTTGAATTACAAAATAATCAACCACAAATATAACTAGAATTTTGCAGAATATCAAGGTTATAAAAACATATAAGGTAGTGAGATTATTTTTATCTTTGTAAAATTGAGTTATATGGGTGATATTTCATCGAAATAACTTGTTGAAACAAGAAAACTTAATAATGACATAATGAAAAAGTTAGCTTTATTTATTTTCGTTCTTTCCTTGTTCGCTTGTAAAAAAGAATTTAACGAGGACGAAACTCGCTTTTTGCGCGATTTTTCAGCAGAAATTGAAAATGTTTCTCTTTCAAAGGCCAGTGTCGATATTGAAACTCGTAAGGTGACATTCGATGATGGGGATTGCATTGTGGTTTCCAATGGTGCGCAGACGGCAGAATATGTTTATAGCGCACAGACCCAGCGTTTTTCCAGTCAGACGCCTTTGGTCGAGTCAGATTCTTATGAGGCCTATTATCCGGCTTCAGATTTTGTCGGAATGACTTCCGAGGGAATGCAGGTTACTTTTCCTCAGCAACAGGAGTATAACGAGAATATCGTGCGAGAAGCTCCTATGAAAGGCGTGTGGAATGGCAGTCTGTTCGTGTTCAAGAATCTCTGTTCTATCATTAAATTCCAACTCAATGCTTCGGAGAAGATGACCTCGGTGGAATTTTCGTCTGCCAAGGCATCTGTGTGTGGAACGGCAACCGTTGTCGGAAATAATCTGACGACAGACGGAACAGGAGCGAAATCCCTATCCATTTCTCTTCCCTCCAATTTTACCCCCTCGCAGACTCGTCCTGTCTGTCTGGTCGTACCGGCCCAATTGTATGAGGGCGGCTTTATGATGAGGGCGACTTTTGAGTCCGGTCGCGAATGGTATCAACCCTTGAATCGCGATATTACTCTTCAAGCAGGATATATCAATGCCATGGATGTCTTGACGCTGACTTATTTTAGCGGAGGTGATGGCACGGCAAACAACCCCTATAAAATCGCCACGGTGGCAGATTTGCAGAATCTTTCGGCTTATGTAGCAAGCGCTGATGCGGATAAGGCTGCTTTCAAAACGGCTCATTATCAGCAGGTTGCGGATATTGATTTTAAGGGCGGTAAGCATGCGAGCATCGGTAATTCCAATGCAGAGCCCTATAGCTATTTTGAAGGAACTTACGATGGAAATGGCTACAAAATTTCCAATGTTGTCATTGAGAATCCCAATACTTCCAAAGCACAAGGATTCTTTGGCTATCTTTCTGGAAATGCTGTCGTTAAAGGGATGCGTTTTGATAAAGCATCGGTGACTTCTACGACTTGGAATACGGGTATCATTGTCGGTTGTATGCAGCCCTCATCGAATTTGTTGGTTGAGAATTGTATTGTGACCAATTCAACAGTAAAGGGTTCTTCGGATACCAATGGTGGTATTGTGGGTAAATTGATGGCCGGAACCGTTCGTTCTTGCTCATTCTCCGGTTCTGTGACGGCGACGACTTCGACCAAACATCAGGCGGCGGGCATTGTCGGCAATGTAACGGCAGCAAATTGTCTGGTAGAAGATTGTTCGTTTGATGGTACGGTCAAAGGTGCTTGTGGAAATGTCGGCGGTATTGTCGGTTCACTCAATGGTGGGTCGAGCGTCGTGGGTTGTACGGTGAGCAAAAATTCAATCATCGAGGGCGGTTCAATCGCGGATAATGGTATCAATATTGGTGGCGTGGTCGGCTATATCAATGGAACGACCGGCGGCAAGGTGGAGAATTGCTCTTGTGCAGGTACGGTGAAATCTCACTATTATGATGTGGGTGGTATCGTGGGCCGTGACCAGGGTGTGAAAATTGCCAATTGTACCTTTACGGGCGTGGTTTCTACGGATTACGATGATTCGGCAGCCGAAGGTGATTTGTTTAGCCGTCTGGGCGGTATCTGTGGCCATATTCATGGAAGCGCCTTTGTGGAGAATTGTAAAGTTTCCGGAACGATCGGACAAAATACTTCTTATGTCGGCGGTGTCGTTGGCTGGTTGGAACTGGGCTCTGTCGTTTCATGCGAAGTGACGGGTGTGACGGTCAAAGGCCGTTATTATGTCGGTGGCGTGGTTGGTCGTTTCAAATCAGGTATTGTGAAGTCCTGTACGGTGACGACGCCTTCCGTCAGTGCGACCAGTCATGCGGGTGCCGTTGCAGGTTGCTTGCTGGATGGCGCCTCTTTGTCTGCCTGTTCAGTCAGTGGCGGTAACGTCTCTGCGAGCAATATGTGTGCTGGCGGTGTGGCTGGTGTGTTTTCAACCGGTGGCTTGATTTCGCAATGTACCGTCAGCAATGTAAATATCATCGCGACGGTGAAGTTGGCGGGCGGTATTTTGGGCAACATGGACGGTTGTTCAAATTCTCAACGCAGTAAAGTAGAGCGTTGTCATGTATCCGGTGGAAAGATATCGACGCGCGACGGCTTGGTTGGTGGCGTTTTGGGTGGTTGCAATACTTATGGTATAGTCAATCTCTGCAGCTCGCAAACCGATGTGGAAGCAACGGGTACAACGGCGGGCAATGTCGGTGGAATCGTGGGTTGGACGCAAACAGATAATATCTTGATAGCCAATTGTATCTATTGTGGTGGTACACTCTCTAACGCAGGTTCTGCCGGTAATGTGGGAGGTATTTGCGGTGGCTTTAGTTCCTCGAACAAAGCGACCTCTCCGGGCAACACGACCATCTTGAACTGCTGTGCCTTCCCGACACGTGTTTCGACAGGAACTTCGAATGCGAACATAGCGGGTATCGCCGGTTATGTAAATACCGTGAGCATTCAGAATTGTTATTCTCCTGCGCCCTCTTCGGCATTCATTTTCAATGGGTCGGCTTCCGGCTCTTCGCGTGGCTCGATTTATGGCTGGCTACGTGGTATCAATACTACGGATAGTTGTAGTGGTTTTATCAAGGATGTGTATTGGCTAAGCGGTTTCAAGGTGGGTAATTTCAGCGGCAATTATAAATATGTCAAATCGGAGCAGGCCTTGACCGATGCGCAGATGCGCAATACGGGAGCGGTTTCTCGTCCTTCTACCCAAACCTCTTATGCAGATTTTCTAACGGCCCTCAATGCGGGTGCAGATGCCTACAATGCGGGTACCAAGGTCTTTGATGTTCGTGCGGAGGAATGGGTAATGGGTACCAATGGTTATCCTGTGATTTACGGAACCGTGTTGGCAAGCAGCGCCGCCGTTTCTTCCAAGACGCGCGTTTCTTTGTTGGGCGATTCCATTACGACTTACAAGGGATATACGCTTTATCCTGCCAACGGCCAGTATCCCAATGGCAATTATTCGGATTTTACTTCCGTGACGCAGACATATTGGTATCAGTTGATATACAATAAGATGAGCAATGCGGTGCTGGAAGCGAACTCGGCTTACACCGGTACTTGTGTGCAGAATACGACGAGCAAGGGACATCCGGGTTATGGCTTCTTGAATCGTTATGTGGATTTGGGAAATCCTGATGTTATTTTCATCAATGGCGGTACCAATGATGCCTGGAGTTACTCTCTTCCGGTCGGAACGCTTGATTTTACCAAGGCAACCGAGGATTTGGATACCTATCAGTTTGCCCAGGCTTACGACAAGTTGATTCGTTTGATTCGTGCCAAATATCCGAAAGCCAAGGTGTTCTGTATCATTGGCGACAATGTGATGGATGCTAGCAAGACGGCATACGCCAAGGTGATTCGTGATGTATGTAACCAATACGGTTTGCATTATGCCGAGGTGGTATTCAGCGATCGCGCCTCCTCTACCTATGACAATGTTCACCCTAATGTGGCGGGAATGACAGACATGGCCAATCAGATTTGGAATCAGGTGAAGAATTATTTGTAAAATTTTAAGAGATAAGTGATGAAAAGATTTATTTTTGTTTTATTGACTCTTCTTCTTTTTTCTTCTCCCGTAGAGGCGAAAAGGAAAATCCGCGTTTTGTATTGGAATGTGCAAAACGGTATGTGGGCAGACCAGGATAAGAATTATGACAATTTTGTACGATATGTTCAGGAACTCAATCCTGATGTGTGCGTCTGGTGTGAAGCTGAATCACGTTATAGAGATAATGTGCATGAAAAGATGCAAGAACGCCATGAGGCTTATCTTCCCTATAACTGGGATATGTTGGCTCGTCGTTATGGACACGAATATGCCTATATTGCCGGAAAACGTGATGATTTTCCTCAAATCATCACCTCGAAGACTCCTGTGCGCATAGTCAAACGTATCAATGGAGAGAAGGATGGTATTCAGGTTGTGCATGGTTCAGCTTTGGCTTCCATGCCTCTCGGCAGGGGACGTGACAGCCTTTATATTATTACCGTTCATACCTATCCTTTCAAATATAGCTATGGTGCGATAGATCAAAAGAAAAGTGCTGCAGAAGGCGGTGGAGACCGTTATCGTGAGCAGGAATTGCGCTATATCGTTTCCCAGACTTTGGGAGAGCAGGCGAAAGATGCCAAAGGTTATTGGATGATGGTAGGAGATTTCAATGCTGTTTCCCGTATGGATAATTGGCACTTGAAACGTTCTGAAGATGATACGGCTTTCTTGGCCTGCGATTATATGACCAATGAGACTTGTTTCAAGGATGCGCTCGGTCTTTGGACGCCGGGTGTCTATCAACACACGACACTCTCCAAGCGTAGAATCGATTATGTTTTCTGCACCCCTAAACTCTATGATAAGATTAAGTCAATCAAGGTTTTACGTGAGGGCTTTGCAGAGTCTCATCGCGACCCTATTGCCAAGCCTTTATGCCGTAATTCCGACCACTATCCTATTCTTGTCGATTTCGAGTTTTAGAACTCCAGCCGTTTTTCCGCTAGAAACCATATAACAAAAAAATAAGGGTGACTAAAAAGTCTTAATGACTGATTGGTCACTCTTTTTTTTATATTACACCGGGAGGGTAGCAGTGATTGCGGAGGACTCCGTTCGCTTCGCTCACTCCGGACCCTCCCATTGTTATCTTCGTCATCGCTGCGCGATAACTTGCTACCAACGGGCCCCTCCCGCTACCCGTGTCC
>CAJGBW010000033.1 GCA_904501835.1 uncultured Bacteroidales bacterium | reverse complement strand
CGCTTGTACGGTCTTTGAGAGCATCATTACACCCAAGTTTAATGTGAAGTTGGACAATAATACCTACCGCTACTCCAAATCGGATACTTCGACTTCGGCATATTCTACGCCTGTGACGGACAGCAATGCCCCCATCGCGTTGAAGGCAGCCCGTGCGGCCATCGCCAAGCCGTTTGAGATTACGGATATGTCCATTGCCTCCGAAAGTGTTCCCGATGGCGGAATCGGTGATGTTGAATACGAACAAGGTTCCAAAGAATAGAAATGTTGCGTATGAAAAAGTATATTATTTTCACTCTATTGTCTTGTTTCACGCTTTTTTCTTGTGTGCGTGAAGAATTGGATGAAATGGCGGGTGCCCCCGCAGATGCCAACGGCCTGATTATCACAGCGACTTGTGATGAGATGGTCAAGACCGATATGACGCAAGGAAAAAGTACCTGGGAAGCCGGCGATGAAATCACTGTCGTTTACAACGGCAAGTCTTATGCCTATAAAACGACCACCGGCGGCGCGACTGCAGTCTTCACGAGTACGGCGGGTATTCAGGAGTACAATGCGGCCTATTCCATAGTGGCTTATTATCCTGCCACGACTACGCCCGGAACGGTTTCTGTCGCGGCTGAGCGCAACATTGGTTTTTCAGGCTCCACCCAGACGATGACTTCCAAGGCGCCCCTTGTCGGAACGCCCAATGCGGTGGCGACCAATGGCAATTTGGCCCTCGGATTTCGCAACATCTGTTCTGTGTTGGAATTGTGCATTGATGGCGGTCTGATTACAGATGCAGCCAAAAAGCTCACCATCAAACCTGCTTCGGCTGCCGGTTTTGAGGGTTACTTGTCTTTTACCGGAACTGTCAATGAAAAGACCCGTGAGATTACCACGACGGCGACCGGAAACACCCTTGTCTTGAATTTCCCCTCCGGCACCGCATTGACCAAAGCGATGACCCTGAAGTTGCCTGTGGGCCGTTTCAAAGCCAGCGACGGTCTGGTGCTCGAGATGGAAACAAGTTCGGGTAAAGTGTATAAGAAAACCATTTACCGCGGCGGTCTGCAGAGTTACACCGTGGTTAGTGGAAACTATGTTGCCAAACATTTTGCCAAGCCGCTTTATGCGTTCGCTGAGGTCGGAAAGGGTATTACCAATGCCACAGAATTGATGGCTTTTGCCAAGGCCGTCAACGAAGGAGGCGATTTGAGTCCTTACCAGGATAATGAGGGCGTTGTCTTTTTGGCAAACCACATCGATATGTCTTCTGTCACTTCCTGGACGCCGATTGGTGTCTGCAAGGCCGAGCTGACAGGTAATTCCTTGACGATGAGCGGCAAGCCTTTCCAGGGTACGTTCGACGGAAGGGGATTTGAAATCCGCAACTTCAAGATGGTCTGCAACAATGCCGAGGCGGCTTCCCCTTGGGGCTTTTTTGGTGGTTTGGACGAAGGTGCTACTGTCACCAACCTTACTTTTGCCTCTTCTTGCTCCTTGACCGTTTCGCCTTCTGTACAGACCGATTGCGGTATTTTGGCCGGTATGGTGCGTGGTGCAAAAGTTTCCCGCATTCTCAACAATGCTCCCATGAATTATACCAATGCGACCGTAGAAGACGGCGTACGCATGACCATGGGTATCATCGGTTCCATGTTCTCGGAGAATGTGGATACGCAGCTTGACAGCCTTATCAACCGCGGTGCCATTACGGTTAAGAGGGGCAACAATACGCAGAACAATGCCAATTCCGTACAGGTGGGCGGTATCTGTGGCTTCTCTACGACCGCCACCAATTCGACCCATATCAACTATGTGCGCAGGTGTATCAATTATGGTAATATGAACACCGACAACGGACGTACCTCCGGTTTGGTCGCTTCCTGTCAGCGTTCCACTCATATTTTGAATTGCGAAAACAGAGGCAATCACATTTCTTCTTCTCCCAGCGCTCGTTTGGGTAACCTTACTTGTATTACCGGTACGGGTTCTGTGGTGATGGATTCCGCCAATTATGGTGATTTGATTTCTTCTGAAAGTCAGCCGGTGGGTGGTTGTATCTGCCTTATCAATCATGCAGACAACTGTTTTACCCGAATGGCCAATTACGGTCGTGTGGTTTCAGACAGAACCAGTGGATATACCGGTACTTTGTTCGGACAATGTAACAACGGTGCAACTTTTGTCAATTGCATTGCTGCCGGAAATTACGGTACCTACAATGGTGGCTCTTATTCGCTCGTGGGCATCACCAAGAACAATTATTTCGATTACGTAGGTACGCACAACGCTTCGGCAACGGGTGTTACCACCGCGAACATTACCTACGACGGAAAAGTGACTGTGCCCAGCAGCATCAGCATTCTGGCCATCGGAAACAGCTTCTCCGTCGATGCGATGGAGTATTTGTATGACATTTTGGTCAATGCCGGCGTGACGAATGTGACTTTGGGCAATCTCTATCGCCCGGGTTGCAACCTGGCTACCCATTACAGCCATTTCCAAAAGGATAGTACGATTTATACCTATTATAAAAATACGACGGGCGCATGGACCAACAAAAAGAACGTGGCGCCTTTGACGGCCCTGAAAGAACGCTCGTGGGATTATATCTGTATGCAGCAGAGCAGTCCGCTTTCCGGAAAAGCTGACACCTATGATCCTTATATGTCTGATATCATCACCATTGTGAAGAAGCATTGTTCTTCCTCCAAGTTGATGTGGCATATGACTTGGGCGTATCAGGCGAATTCGACTCATTCTGCCTTCCCCGACTACAATTCGAATCAGATGACCATGTACAATGCCATTATTTCGGCGACGAAATCAAAGATTCTGACCAATAAGAATTTTGTGATGGTCATTCCTTGTGCGACTTCCATTCAAAATGTACGAACCAGCTATATCGGCGATGTGCTGACCCGTGACGGCTACCACTTGTCTTACCGGGAAGGTCGTTTCATCACGGCGTTGACGTGGGCGGCGAAGATTTTGAACTGTGATTTGTCGAAAATTACCTACAAGCCGGCAGATTACACCTATTCCAGCAAAGATATTTCGGCCATCAAAGAGGGTGTGAAAAATGCCATCGACAACCCTTTTGTGGTGACGCAGTCTACGTATTAGTCAGATTTTAACGCCGATGAGCCTCCGAGTTTGTCGGCGTTTTTTATACAAAAATGCCGTATAGGTAGTTCCAAAGCAGGAAGCGAAGGGCTTTTCCTATGAGTAGGGTAACGGACGTCCAGAACGCGCTCGTGCGATAAAAGCCCAAGGCGAGGACAAAAATATCCCCCGCGACGGGTACCCAGCTTAAAAGACCGAGCCATACCCCATAACGCTGCACCAAAGTCTGTTGTTTTTGCAGCGTTTCCGGCTTGACTTTGAACCATTTTTCTATCCATTCCCATTTGCCTTTTGTGCCTACCCAATAGGTGAAAAGGCTTCCCACCCAACTGCCGATGGTCGCTGATAGAAAGCAACCCAGCGGCATTTTGGTGGCGGCTAAAATGGCCAGGTACAGCGGGTCGGCTGCAAAGGGAAAAACCGATGCGGCAAGGGCGCTGCCTAAAAACAGCCCGAATAATCCTAACTGTTCCAGAAATTCCATAAAACTATTTTATGCAGTCAAAGATACAATATTTATTACTACTTTTGCACCCTGAAATCAGTGTTAAATTGAAAAACAGGATTCATTATGCGTAAATTATTCCTATTCCTCCTCTCCGGATTATTGTTGCTCTCTTGTCAAAATTCTACAGAAAACGCAGTTGTAGATAATATCATGGCGCGCCGAAGCATACGCCAATATCAGGACAAGGCCGTAGAGCGAGATCTGATTACCCGAATTATGGATTGCGGTATCAATGCGCCCAGCGGACAGAACAAGCAGTCATGGGAAATCCGTATTGTAGATAATCCTGTTCTGATGAATGAAATCAAAGATTTGCTGGTGGCCGGCAATCCCTCGGAGGATCCCGAATTCATTCGTGGTTGTTTCCGTGGCGCACCGGTCATGTGTTTTATCGCCAATGATACAACCTATCGTTTTTCGCAATTTGATTGTGGTATGTTGGCGCAGAATATCATGCTTTCTGCCACTGCAATGGGCTTGGGCTCAATTTGCCTGGGCTATCCTGTACGTTATATGAACGACAGCGCCCCTTGCCAGGCCGTCTTGGAGAAATTAGGCTTCAGCGAAAATTTCCAATTCTGTCTTTGTGTGGGTTTGGGTTATGCCAATGAGAGCCCGGCAGCGCGAGAGAGAAAGAAAGAGAAATATAAATTTATAGACTAATGTTTAGCGATTTATTTTGGGGCACAGGGACCGCCCATTCGATTCTACTGTTTGCTTTTGTCATTGCTTCCGGCTTGTTGCTGGGCCGCGTACGCATCAAAGGAGTGTCCATCGGTTCTACTTGGATTTTGTTTCTCGGCATATTGTTGAGTCATTTCGGCTTCCGTTCCGATCCGACCGTCTTGGCCTTTATGAAAGACTTCGGACTCATTCTCTTTGTCTTTTCTATCGGTCTGCAAGTGGGTCCGGGTTTCTTCCAGTCCTTTCGTTCCGGTGGCGTAAAATTGAATTTGTTGGCTGTTTTGATTATCGCTCTGGCGGTTGTTGTGGCAGTGGGCGTCCATTTTATATTTAAGGAAGACCTCAAAACTATGGTCGGTGTGATGTCGGGTGCGGTGACCAATACGCCGGGCTTGGGTGCAGCGCAAAGTACCATGACAGAAATGATGAAGGTCGCGGGGGAAAGCGAAGACGTGATTGCTTCCTCCTCCTCTCTTTTGGCCTCGGCCTATGCGGTGGCTTATCCCATGGGTGTTTTGGGCGTGATTTTGGTGTTGATTGTCCTGAAATCCCTGTTCAAAGTCAATCTCAAACAGGAGCAGAAGCAGTCTGCCGAGGAGGGTTCCAATGGAGGAACGAAGGCTCGCCGTATGCATTGCGAAGTGAGAAATCCGGCTATCGTAGGAAAAGCGATTCGTGAGGTTGTCGATGAGGAATTGTCGCATAAAATGGTGATTTCCAGGGTTATGCGTGGGGATGATATATTCATTCCTGTGTCTGATACCGTGCTGGAAGATGGCGATAAATTGTTGATTGTCACTTCCCAGCAGCATGTGGATTCCATCCGCATTGTTTTTGGCGCCGAGATTCCTTTGCATTTGGAGGATTGGGTCAATATGGACGATCATTTGCTGAGTCGCAAATTGGTGGTTACCAAGTCCAAAATCAATGGTAAGACCATTCAGAGCTTGAATGTCCGTGCTATTTACGGGGTACAGATTACCCGCGTACAACGAGCCGGTCTGGAACTTCCGGCGCAGCCCGATCTTCGTCTGCAAATGGGTGATACGGTCCATGTGGTCGGCACCAAGGAGGCCATTCAAGAATTTTCTCCGGTTGTGGGAAACAATCCCGAACAACTCAGTCACCCCAATCTGGTACCCATCTTCTTCGGCATTGCTTTGGGTGTGATTTTCGGTTCTATTCCCATGGCTTTCCCGGGCATTCCCCAGCCCATTAAATTGGGTTTGGCGGGTGGCCCTTTGATTATCGCCATTCTCTTGGGTTATTTTGGTCCCCAATGGAAAATCACCACCTACACCACGCTGAGTGCCAATATGATGATACGCGAAGTCGGTATCAGTTTCTTCTTGGCTGCGGTCGGTTTGGGTGCCGGTGAGTCTTTTGTGGCGGCTTTGACGGAAGGCGGATATTGGTGGATATTGTTTGGTACTTTGATTACCATTGTGCCCATTTTCTTGGTTGCCTTGCTCGCGCGTTATGCCTTCAAACTCAATTTCTACCAGATTTGCGGTTTGATTTGCGGTGCCACGACCTCTCCGGCCGGCTTGGCTTTTGCCCAGGATGCCTACGGTACGAACTACACCTCTATCAATTACGCCACCGTTTACCCTCTGTCTATGTTTCTCAGGGTGCTGGCGGCGCAATTGCTGATGGTCTTCGCCCTGGCGTAGCGCTAGGGCCGTTTTCAGGCAGGATTTTTATCTGAATCGGACGGAAGAAAGCAAGGTCTTCTCCATGATTTCGTAACCCTTTTCATTGGGGTGTACAGCATCACGTGCATAGTCGCTGACCATAGAGCCGTCGCCTTTGTCAGAAAGCATGGCTGAGTAATAATCCACCAGCGGAATGCGATGGGCTTTGGCATAGTCCGTGATGAGTTTGTTCAAGGCCAAAATCTTTTCTGTGGGATTGCCGATTTGTTTGCGCCAACCCGCCTCGTGTGCCGGCAGGAGTGTGCACAGAACGGGTTTGATTTTGTGCTGACGGGCCAACTCGACCATGGATACAATGTTGCCGAAGATGTTTTCAATGCTGATGATGCCGTTATTGAGGGCAATGTCGTTGATGCCCGCCAAAATCACCACATATTTGGGCTTGTGCACCAAGACGTCGGCACGGAAACGCACCAACATGTGGCTGGTGGTCTGCCCTGAAATACCGCGGCAAATAAAATTGTTGCGCTCAAAAAATTCGGGGAATTTGCGTCCCCATCCATCCGTAATGGAATCACCCATCAACACCGCCGTCGGTCTTTTGCTGACCTTCGTATTCTGCTCCTCATAACGGTAGAATTTAGCCCAATCCGTCTCCTCGGGTTTCGGCTTGGGTTTGGCAATGGCGTCCAGACTTATAACAGCAAAGAAAATGGCAAATAAGAGTGCCCAGATGTGGTTTTTTCTCATCATGGTCTTTGTTTTATTTGTGCTCAAACAGACGGTTTTCTGCTAATTTTTCATATTTCGTTCCCGGACGACCATAGTTGGCGTAGGGGTGGATGCTGATGCCTCCGCGCGGCACGAACAGTCCGGTTACCTCAATGTATTTCGGGTCCATCAACGCCACCAAATCTTTGAGTATGATATTGACACAATCCTCGTGGAAGGCTCCGTGGTTGCGGAAACTGAACAGGTAAAGTTTCAGACTTTTGCTCTCTACCATGCGCCTGTCGGGAATGTAGTCGATGCGGATTTCGGCAAAGTCAGGCTGACCGGTAATCGGGCAGAGACTGGTGAATTCGGGGCAGTTGAAACGTACCCAATAATCGTTGTCAGGGTGTTGATTTTCAAAGGCTTCCAATACGGAAGGCGTGTAGTCGGTCAGATAGTTTGTTTTGTTGCCCAGCGCTTGCAGGCCTTCATTTTTTCGGGTATCCATATTGAGGTAAATTGTTTTCTAAATATCGTTGATTCGGAATGGGTTGTAGGAAATATCCCCGTCGATGACATCGGTGTTTTCCATCTTTTTCACCTTGCGTACGACCGCTGCCGTGACGGGCAAAATCAGAATTTCGTAGGCCACTTTGACGGCAACTTGCACCCCCATCATAGCCAGTAGTTTCTCCGCGGGAATTCCCCAAAAAGCAATGGGGATGAAAATGAGCGAGTCGGCACATTCGCCCACCAACGAGGAGACAATGGCGCGCAATCCGAAGCGACGGCCTCGGTCAGCTTTTTTCATTTTGCTCATCACCCAGGCATTCAAAGTAGAGCCTAGCAGGAAAGCCAAAATGGAGGCGAAAATGATTTTCGGCACGAAGTCGAACAGATAGTCGAAATGGGGGCCGCCTGTCCAAAAATCGGCAGCGGGGAGCATGCAGAGCAATTTTCCCAGCAATACGATTGCCGTGTTGAGGCTGAATGCCAACCAAATCACCAGACGTGCTTTTTTGTAACCCCACACCTCGCAGATGCAGTCGTTGAGAATGTAGGTAATCGGGAAAATAATGACGGCGCCCGGCAAAGTAAGACCCCAGAAATGGAGGACTTTGGCGGCAAAAAGGTTGGAGGCGATAAGGCTGACCACCAGGACAGTGGTCATCAAAAGGAAGGTCAAGGAAAAACTCTTCTTCATCTGGCAGTTTTTTAAGTGGTTGTCTGTTACACTTGTGCCGCTTTGTGGCGGAACTTTCGACCGCAAAGATAATAAATGTTCTTGGAAAATCTTATATTTGCTCAAAACAATAGAAAAATGAAAAAAGGAGTTTGGTTGATTGCATCTTCGGCGCTGGTCGTATTATTGGCTTTGGTGACGCTGGGAGCGGGTTTTTATATGTGTGATTATGCCTTGCGACCGGAGGAACACGGGCAGCAGTTGGCGTTGGACAGGGTAAAGATTGCCAGGCGTTATCCGGGGGTATTGGAATGGTATGACAGCCTGCATCAGGTGGGTGTTTTTCGTGATACGGTCATTGTCGGAGAGGGCGGTTATCGCCTTCATGCCGTCTATGCTTCTGCCCGTCCCGGCGCCGAGTCTTCCGCCCGCGCTGCGACTCTCGCTGATGCTCGCGCTGCATCAACTTTCGCAGCCCCGACGGCATTGCTTGTGCACGGCTATACCGACAACCATTTGTGCTTTTTGAATATCGCCCGAATGTACCGCGATTCGCTCTATTGCAATGTCCTGATTCCCGACCTGCATTATCACGGTTTATCCGAGGGACGGGCGGTACAGATGGGATGGCTGGACCGCCTGGATATCAAGCATTTCGCTGCACTCTCTCACGCACTTTGGCCTGAGAGTCCGGTGGTCGTTCACGGCGTTTCTATGGGAGCCGCGACGACGATGATGCTCAGCGGCGAACCTGATCTGCCGGACTATATCAAGGGATTTATCGAGGACTGCGGCTACACCTCCGTGTGGGATCAGTTTGCCCACAATCTCAAAGAAGAATTCGGCCTTCCACCCTTCCCCGTTCTGTATGCGGCATCGTGGGTGTGCAAGATGAAATACGGCTGGGATTTCAAGGAGACATCCTGCCTGAAACAACTTGCCAAAAGTACCCGCCCGATGCTCTTTATCCACGGAAATCAAGACGATTTTGTCCCCTTTGAATTCTTGGAAAAACTCTATGATGCCAAGACGCAGGGATATAAGGAAAAATGGGTGACAGAAGGGACAGAACATGCAAAATCTCACATAGATTACCCGGTGGAGTACAAAAATTATTTGCGCCTTTTTGTAGAACGAATTTGTAATTTATAGAAAAAGTTGTAAATTGCGGCGCTAGTCGTGCGTGTGTCAATTCCCGCGCGTGCGAGGCAAAACGAAAAAACTATTAAACTAACCAATAAAAAAATGCTTAACAGATTCTCTCTAACAAGTCTGATTTTGAGCGTTGCCATCTCTCTGTTTTGTGCGACAAACCTGTCTGCACAAGCTATTGGAGGAGGGCTTGACAAAGTTTCCATCACTATCAACTACATGACAGTGAGCGAGGCCTTTGCTGTTCTTGAAGGACAGACGGGTTACTCGTTCCACTATGGCGCGGCTGGTATTGATGCTAACAAGGTCGTCTCAGTTTCAGCGAAGGATGAGACAATCGAGCAGATTGTCTCCAAAATGCTTCCCGGTTACACCGCTCAGATTGATGGAATGTCAGTCAGCATTGTAAAGGCCGCTCAATCCGCTTCTACTGGCAAGTGGAAGAAGGCAGGGCAGGGCAAACCGATTAAAGTCACCGGTCGCGTAATGGATGCGATGGATGGCTTTGAATTGATTGCTGCCGGCATCCAGATCAAAGGTGATGGTGGAAGAGGAACGGTCACGGACATCAACGGTAACTTCGTGATTGACGCACATACCGAGGATATTCTTGTCTTCAACTACGTGGGTTATAAAAACGTGGAAGTACCTGTGGACGGAAGAGCCAGCATCAATGTTTCCATGGAGTTGGATACCGAGGTGTTGGAGCAGACCACCGTTGTGGGTTATGGTACCCAGAAGAAGATTTCCGTCATCGGTGCTCAGCAGAACATTACTTCTGAGGAATTGAAAGCCCCTGTGGCCAACTTGACCCAGTCTATTGCCGGTCGTGTGGCAGGTGTTGTATCCATGCAGCGTAGCGGTGAGCCTGGTTTTGATGATGCGACGATTTACATTCGTGGTATCAGCACCCTGACCGCCAGCATGAGTGCTCCTTTGACCATCGTCGATGGCGTTCCCAGAAGCATTTCCCAGATTGACCCCGAGGATATCGAGAGTTTCACCGTGTTGAAAGACGCATCTGCTACCGCCATCTATGGTGTGCGTGGTGCGAACGGTGTTATTATCGTCAACACCAAGTCTGGTAAGACCGGTAAGCCCAAATTCGATGTACGCTACACCGAGGGTATCACCCAATTTACCCAGATTCCTTCCTTCGTGGACGCTCCTACCTACATGAGGTTGGCCAACGAGGCACTCGAAACGCGTGGCGAGACTCGTCGTTACAGCGATATCGAGATAGAGAAGACCGCCACCGGTGAGGATCCTTTCCTCTATCCCAATGTGGACTGGATGAAGCTTCTCTTCAATAAGTTCGGTACCAACCGCAGCGCCAATGCCAATATCTCCGGTGGTACGGATATGGCGACTTACTATGTGGGTCTGTCTGTGTACAGTGAGGATGGTATGTACAGAAATGACCCCACCATGCACGATTATGATGTGAATTCATACTATCGTCGTTATTCTGTCACCTCCAATGTGAACCTCAAGCCCTTCAAGACCACCGATATCAAGTTGGGTATTCAGGGTTATCTGGCCAATGCGAACTATCCCGCAACTTCCAACAATGCGATTTTCTCGTCTGCGTTCAACACGATGCCTAACTACATTGCTCCGTTCTTCCCGGATGGAAAAATCGGTGACAAGCCTGCCGGTTCCGTACAGAACCCTTATGCTTTGCTCAACGAAATGGGTTACGCCAACCAGTGGAGAAGCCAGTTGTATTCCAACTTGAAAATCACCCAGGAATTGCCTTGGATTACCGAAGGACTTTCGATTTCCGGAATGTTCTCTTTCGATACTTACAACTACACGTCCAACCGTTTCACCCGCTCTCCGAACTGCTACATGCCTATCGGACGTGATGAAAACGGTTTGTTGCAACTCCAGCAGACCTACACCGGTTCTGAGTCACTCAGCTACTCCAACTCTTCATCCGGTAACATCAACATATACATGGAGGCATCCATCAACTACAAACGCACTTTCGACAAACACGATGTCAGTGCGATGTTGCTCTATAACCAAAGTGATGAGAAGGATACCAAAGCAAGTTCTGTAGAGACGGCACTTCCTTATCGTTTCCGTGGTCTGGCCGGTCGTGTGGCTTATTCTTACGATGATCGTTATTTCATCGAAGCCAACTTCGGTTATAATGGATCCGAGAACTTTGCTCCCAAAAACCGTTATGGTTTCTTCCCTTCAGTCGGTTTGGGTTGGGTGCTTTCCAATGAGAAATTCTTCGAGGATGCCCAGGAAGCCTTCCAGTTCATCAAACTTCGTGCGACCTATGGTAAGGTAGGTAACGCCAAAATTACCGGACGTCGTTTTGCTTACCTCTCCACCATTACGACCTCTAACTCAACTTCTTATGCTTTCGGTAAGAACTATGAATCTACCTATACCGTCAAGAAAGTGGGTGAAGAAGGTGTGGATGTTTCTTGGGAAACTGCCAACAAACTCAATGTCGGTATCGATATCAACACCTTGAAGAACAATCTTTCCATTCACGCCGACTATTTCCGTGAAAATCGTTCCGGTATCTTCCTCTCACGAGGCGATATTCCTGATTATGTCGGTTTGACCAACGCGCCTCTCGGCAACTTGGGTAAAGTTGATAACCACGGTTTTGAGGTATCTGCCGACTATCACCAGCAGATTACCGACGACTGGTTCCTTTCTTTCATGGGTAACTTCTCTTACAGCCACAACACGGTGGTTGAGAATGATATCTCCTACACCTATCCTTGGCTCGACGTTCGTGGACAGCGTGTCGGACAGCGTTATGGTTTCATTGCAGAAAAACTTTTCGACAGCGATGAAGAGGTTTACAACTCTGCTTACCAGACCGGTGATACGCGCGCGGGCGATATTAAATATAAGGATATCAATGGCGACGGTAAGATTGACAGCTACGATAAAGTTCCTATCGGATATGGCTCTACCCCTGAAATTATCTTCGGTTTCGGATTCAACCTCGCATGGAGAAACCTTTCTCTCTCAGCGATGTTCCAGGGCTCTGCCTGTGTGGATGCCATGATTGCCGGACAGGGTGTAACTCCTTTCTATCAGGGTATGTCCAGTGGTAACATCATGAGCAATATCACCAGCCGTTGGACCACGACCAATCCTAGCCAGGATGTATTCTATCCTCGTCTTTCTCCCAGTTCATCTTATAACATGAACTATGAGAGCAGCACCTGGTGGATCAAGGATACCAGCTACCTTCGTTTGAAGAACTTGCAGCTGACCTATTCTTTGCCTAAGGATTGGGTGAAAGCCATCAACTTCTCAGGCGTATCCATCTATTTGCAGGCTGTCAATCTTTTGACTTTCTCTTCTTTCAAATTGTGGGATGTAGAGCAGTCAGACGGACGTGGTGATGTGTATCCGAATACCAAATCATACAGCTTGGGTATTAACTTTAGCTTCTGATCGATATGAAAAACAGTATCAAAATATTTTTACTTTGCGCATTGACGCCTATGGTGGTGTCTTGTGGCGACTTTTTGGATCAGGTGCCCTCTGACCGTATCACTTTGGAGCAGATTTTCAACAACCGAGGTCATTCGGAGGATTTTCTTGCTACCATTTATGATTATATGATTGATGAGTCAACCGTTTCCTATAACAACTCTGACGCATGTTCGGATGATATGGATGTCTCTTACGACCGTCCTGAAAATGCCAGCTACGACATGAACAAGATGAATATAGGTAACTGGAGTGCTTCTGATAACTATTTTAATTATTGGAAACCTCATTATCAGGGTATTCGTGCGGCTACCATTTTCATGCAGAACATTGTCAATAACAAAGAAATGTTGGACAATGGCGAGCATGAGCGTATCAAACAATACTATAATGAGGCTCGTTTCATGAGAGCTTATTTGGCTTTCCAGCTCTTGCGTCAGTATGGTCCTATCGTAATCCCCGAAGATGAGCCCATCGCTCCGGACCTTCCTTCTTCCGATCCGCTTATGCGCAAACCGCGTGCAAGCTACGATGAGTGTGTGGATTGGATTGTCAATGAGTTGGATGAGGCAGGAAAAGGACTTCCTACTCACTTTACTGACCAATTGACTACGGACTACGGTCGTGCTACCAAAGCCGCTTGTATGGCTGTAAAAGCACGTTTGTTGCTCTATGCCGCTTCTCCCCAATTCAATGGAAATGAGAATTATAAGGGCTATATGAACACCGATGGCACACCTTTGTTCGCACAGACCTATGATGCCAACAAATGGAAAAGAGCCGCCGATGCAGCGAAAGATATTATCAATTTGAATATCTTCTCTTTGTATCGCGTGAACTATAGCGGTACAGAGACGCTCAACCCTTTCCTTTCATGTCGCAATCTCTTCCTTGATCCTTGGAACAGCGAGGCGATTTTCTACACGACTTCACACAATGAGGAAAATGTACACCGTCACGGTTCTCCCCGTTACTACAACGGATACGAGTCTGTGGCTGTTACGCAATCATTGGTGGATGAGTTCCAGATGTGGGATGGTAGAGACAGAACCAATGCTTCCAGCAGTTATTCTTATTCAGAAAACGGTTTCTCTTCTTCTGATTCAAGGATAGCAAGACCGGTTGGGTTTTTGCTCCCTCCGGCACCTACAATATGTGGGTAAACCGTGAGCCTCGTTTCTATGTGAATGTGGCTTTTGATGGTTGCTATGCTTTGTATAACGAGCAGGGAGAGAAATACAAATGGCAGCTCCAGAACTCCGGAAATGACGGTATGGCCGGCTCTTGGGACTTCCCTCGTTCCGGTTATGTTCGTCTGAAAGGTGTGTCTCCCGCTTATAACAAGAAGATTGAAGCGGTCGTGATGATTCCTTGGCTTTTGTTCCGTTACGGAGAAGTATTGCTCAACTATGTGGAGGCGCTCAACGAGTACTCACCGGGCCATAGCGATATTTTGAAATACCTCAATATGATTCGTAACCGCGCCGGTTTGCCCAATATCGCAAGCGGTAAGAATCAGAGCGAGATGAGAAAAATCATTCGTCACGAAAGACGTGTCGAGCTCTGCGGTGAGCGTTTGCGTTACTACGACACCCGTCGTTGGTTGATCGCCGAGCAGGTAGAACAAGGTCCTTTCTATGGAATGGATGTGTCACAGAACGGCAATGCTTTCTACAAGAGAACCGTGTTCGAGAACCGCGTTTGGCGTAAAGAATTTTATTTGTTCCCTATTCCCCAATCAGAGATTGACAAGAATAAGAACATTGTTCAAAACCCTGGTTGGTAAAAAGGAGGTAACATTATGAAAAAATTGATTTATACCTTATTACTGCTGCCCTTTATCCTGTTTGCAGCTGCGTCTTGCAAACCTTTTGATGAGGGATATGGACTGGATAATCCCGAGCAGTATTCAAAAGTCTATATTGCCGCTTCTTTCAATGGCTTGAAAGAATTAGAGGTAGCGGCTCCCAAGGAAGATACTATCGAGGTTTATGCCAATTATGGTGGTGTGGTTCCTTTGGCTAATGATTTGACTGTCAATGTGGTGGCAGATTTGTCCCTGGTGGCGTCCTACAACACCGCCAACAAGACCTCTTTCAAGGCGATGCCTACCGCTACCTTTGAGTTGAACCCTTCAAATGCTATCATCAAAGCAGGTACTTCTACGTCTGAAATCCCGGCGTTGATTCGCCTCAAGACCATCGCTTTTACGGATGACGCAACCTATTTGCTCCCGATTAAAATTTCCTCATTGAGCGATCCTTCGGTTTCGATCAATAGCGATTTGTCAGTCTTGTATATGGCTATACGTTGTACCGCTTCCGCGATGTATGTGTCTTTCGATCCTTTGAAAGATTTCGTGGTGGATGCTAACGAAAAATGGTAAAAATGAAAAGTATGAAAAAATATTTATTAGTTGTTTTCGCTGTTATGGCAGCACTCACATCTTGTCAAAAAGAAGATGTGTTTGCCCCTTGGCGCGACCCGTCAAAATTTGTAGTCTATGCCGATAATTCTTATTTCACGGTTATGCACTACAATATTTTCGGTGCGCAGGGTGGATGGACGGCAGCCCGTTTTGACGATGTTGCAGCCGTAATTCGTTCTCAAAAGCCTGATTTTGTCTCCCTCAATGAGGTGGATTCCATGACGACTCGTAACAAATACCACATGGCGAGAGAGTTGGCCAACAGAACAGGACTTACTCACTATTATGCGGTAGCGCGTGAACCTTATTCTCTCCACTGGAATCAGCCGGGTGCTTATGGCGATGCCATTCTTTCCCGTTATCCGGTTCGTGAGGTACGAAAATTCAAACTTTATCCCGACGCCGCACAGGGTGAGACGGACAAAGAGGACCGTTGTGTATGTGCCATCAAAGCCGTTGTGGGCGAGCAGTTGGTATGGATTGTTACCACGCACCTTGACCACCGTGGCAATGAGATGAGCCGCGTGAAACAGGCGAAGGATTTTCAGACCATCATCAATCAATTGGATGGAAATGTGATTGTCTGTGGTGATATGAATGCTACCCCCACTTCCAATCCGATGAAGATTATGTATGAATATCTGACTCCTTGTTACAATACCCTTGAGCCCGCGCCGGCGACTTATCCTTCTATTAGGCCCAACCAGGAAACCGGTAAAGTTGTTCAAACTCCGACCTCTTGTATCGACTATATTCTGACGAAGAACAAGAATCAGGGTATTACTTGTACTTCTTATCGTGTTGTAAACTCTAGTGCATCTGACCACTGTGCAGTGGTGGCAACCTTTAAATATAATTAGGTATGAAAAAGATATTTTTGTTATCAGTAATGGCCTTGGTGGCATTTTCGGCATGTACCAAGGAAGAGCGCTTTGAAAATGAGATCCAGGCCGGATTTACCATCAAAGCCAATATTGCCGATGTTACGGACGAAGCTAAAATTTCCATTAGCAACGTAGGTAAGAATACGTGGTCAGATGGCGACTCCATCGCTGTTTTCTTCGGTGGAAAGGCTTATAAATTCGTGCTTGCTGACGGAGCAGGTTCAGGTGAAGGACTCTTTGCCTGTGAAAAAGACCTTCGTGGCATGAATGAAAATGGTGTGGCTGTCTATCCTTACAGCTCCGGCGTGAGTTTGAGTGGTACGAAACTTACCTTCAACATCCCGCAGACCTGGGCTGCAGAATCCACTCCCGCTCCTATGGCAGCGAGCAAGGCCGCTTCCGGCAATTATTCATTCCGCAACGTGGGCGCCATTTTGCGTGTGCAATACACCAACTTGCCTTCTATGGCGGACAAACTCAGATTGACTGCGTCCAACGATATTTATGGCCAGTTCTCTTTGAGCAATGCGGCTTCTTCCAATATGTCCATTCCCAGTACGAAGACCAAAAATGTCGTAACTGTGACCTTGCCCAAGGTTAGAAAAAATGGAAATGCCTATGTTGATATCCCTGTGGGTGCAGGTTCCCTTTCTTCTATCAAAGCAGAATTGTTGGCGACAGATGGTTCTATTTTGAATACTACCAATTCTACAGGTACCAAGACCTTTACTGTAGGTCATGTGAAGCCTTTGACCGCCATCAACATTCCGGGTGACCGTATGAAGGTTGAGTGGATTTGGGATGCAGGCTCTCTCCCTTGCTTCCGTAGTAATGTTCCTGCTATTGACGACAACGGCAATGTCTATGTGACAACCAATGAAAACGCCTTGTATAAGATCAGTAATACAGGTACCCTTCTTTGGCGTACGGCTTTGAACAATATCGGAGGTAAAGTTGAGACTAGCCCTTCTATTGAGCCCGATGGCTCTACGGTTTATTTTGCCGGAGGTCAGGATGGCGCTGGTGCAATCTATTCGCTTTCCGGAGACGGTAGCATCAAGTGGAATTTCAAGGATTGGCCTTTTACGGGTGGCCGCAACTTCTGGCAGTCTTTCATTGGTGTTGACAGCAAGAATCTCTATATCGCTGTTGGTACGATGTGTACGATAATGGCTGTTGATAAGGCTTCCGGCGCGCGTGTTTCCTACGGTGTCGGTAAAACCGATGGTACCCAGGGTAACTTGAATGGT
>CAJGBW010000032.1 GCA_904501835.1 uncultured Bacteroidales bacterium | reverse complement strand
GTTGTAGGCCTCGACCACGTCGCCCACTTTGATATCATTGAAGTTTTCGATGTTCAAACCACACTCCATACCCATGACAACCTCTTTCGCCTCATCTTTGAAACGTTTGAGACTGCCAAGTTCACCCGTGTAGATGACAATACCGTCGCGAATCAAGCGCACCTTGCTGCTCTTGAAGATTTTACCCTCCTTGACAATACAGCCGGCGATGGTACCCACTTTGCTGATTTTGAAAGTCTGCTGGATTTCGGCAGAGCCCGTGATTTCCTCTTTCTGCTCCGGCGCCAACATACCCTCGATACCATCTTTGATTTCGTTGATAGCGTCGTAGATGACAGAGTAAAGACGAATCTCGATTTCCTCTTTTTCAGCCAATTTCCTAGCCGCAGCGCCCGGACGAACCTGGAAGCCAATGATGATGGCGTCAGAAGCCGCAGCCAAAAGCACGTCACTTTCAGAAATGGCACCCACCGCTTTGTGGATCACATTTACGTGAACCTCCTCGGTAGAAAGCTTGATGAGGGAGTCAGACAAAGCTTCGATAGAGCCGTCCACGTCACCTTTGACAATGACATTGAGTTCCTTGAAGTTACCAATGGCAATACGACGTCCGATTTCCTCCAAAGTCATGTGCTTCTGGGTCTTGATACCCTGGATACGAATGAGCTGCTCACGTTTGTTGGCGATTTCCTTCGCCTCTCTTTCGTCGGCAAGCACATTGAATTTCTCACCGGCAGTAGGAGCACCGTTCAGACCAAGAATAGACACAGGGCTGGAAGGACCCGCCTCGCTGACCTTCTGTCCACGCTCGTTGAACATCGCTTTCACGCGGCCATAGTAACTTCCACTCAAAATCATATCGCCCACGTGCAAAGTACCGTTCTGTACCAAAATCGTAGCCACATATCCACGACCTTTGTCCAAAGCCGATTCGATAATAGCACCGCTCGCACGTTTGTCGGCACAAGCTTTGAGTTCCAACATATCCGCCTCAAGCAATACTTTTTCAAGAAGTTTATCTACATTGAGACCTTGTTTGGCAGAAATTTCCTGGCACTGGTATTTACCACCCCATTCTTCCACCAAAATGTTCATATTGGCAAGTTGCTCACGAATCTTCTCGGGGTTGGCGCCCACTTTATCTATCTTATTGATAGCGAATACCATAGGTACGCCCGCTGCTTGAGCGTGGTTGATAGCTTCCACCGTCTGGGGCATGATGGCGTCGTCCGCAGCGACAATGATAATCGCTACGTCGGTCATCTTGGCACCACGGGCACGCATGGCAGTAAAGGCTTCGTGACCCGGCGTATCCAAGAAGGTGATTCTTCTGCCGTCTTCCAATTTGACATTGTAGGCACCGATGTGCTGGGTAATACCACCCGCTTCACCCGCAATCACATTGGATTTGCGAATGTGGTCCAAAAGTGATGTTTTACCATGGTCAACGTGTCCCATCACCGTGATGACAGGGGGGCGGGGAGTGAATTCTCCTCCCTCATCCTCATCCTGGGAGATGGCCTCGCTCAAATCAGTGGTAACAAATTCAACCTCATAGCCGAACTCTTCCGCTACCAAAACCAAGGTTTCAGCGTCCAGACGTTGGTTGATGGAAACCATGATACCCAAAGTCATACATGCCGCAATGACATTGTTTACCGGGGTATTGTTCATCAAGGTGGCCAAGTCGTTTACGGTAACGAACTCGGTAACCTTGAGGATTTTCTTTTCCATCTCCTGCTGCTCCATTTCCTCCTGCATCTTGTTGGCAGCAGCCTCTCTTTTCTCTTTGCGGTATTTGGCACCGAAGGCGTTCTTGTTTTTGCCTTCGTTCATACGCGCATACGTATCCTTGATTTGTTTTTGAATCTCTTTCTGCATTTCCTCCTCTTCGGCGGCCGTCATGACGGGTTTGAATTTCTCTTGCCCTTTTCTGCGTTTGCCTTGTCCGGGAGCAGGTGCATTATTGTGTTTGTTGTCGTTCTTACGAGATTCTTTGTGTGAAGGAACATTTTCGCTGGCAACCTTGTTGATGTCCACCTTTTGGGTGCCACCACTGCTGATACGCTCGCGTTTTTTGTTCTTCTTGGGCGTGTTAAACTGGCTGAGGTCAATCTTGCCGGTTACTTTCGGTCCGCTCAATTTGGGGACCTCAATCACCGCCTCACGAGGCTCAGGTGCAGGCGTCTCGCTTTCTTTTACCTCGGCTTTCACTTCTGCCACTTTCTCTTCAGCCTTCTCCTGAATTGCTTCAGGGGCTTTTTCAGGGGCAGGAGCGCTTTCTTCCACCTTGGCAGTTTCCTTCTTCTTTTTCTTGTTGAACTGATCCAAGTCAATTTTGCCCGTGATTTTCAAACCGCCGATTTTTTCAACAGGAGCTTCTGCTTCAGGCGCTTTTTCTTCGGGTTTTGCCTCTTCGACCGTTTTAGGAGCCGGCTTTTCTTCGACTTTTTCTTCCGCCTTGATCGCCACCTTCTCTTCTGTTTTGGGGGCAGGCTTCTCTTCTACAGCCTTTTTAGCCGCAGCTTTTTTTACCTCGCCCTCGCTCTCTTTATTGATGGCGCTGAACGTGGTACTTTTAATCACAACCTCGCGTCCGCCATCTTCCTCTTCTCCGTCCTCTTTCTTTTTGTTGGCGTTTTCGATGATTTCCTTGTATTTGATGATGGTTTTGTCTGCCTCTTGTTTGGCTTGCATTTCACCACCAAATTCTTTTTCAAAGAGTTTTTTTACATCCTCGGGAACCTTGGCGTTGGGATTTCCGTCAGCGACTTCATGCCCATTTTTGCTAAGGAACTCAAGTACGGTACTTAGACCGATATTAAATTCTTTGGCAAGTTTACTAATTCGTATATCTCCCATTATCTTAACTTTACAGGATTAGTCTTCAAATTCAGCGCGGAGAATTTCAAAAATCTCAGCAACGGTTTCTTCTTCAAGGTCTGCTCTTCTGGCTATATCCTCCGGATCTCGTGCGAGAACGCTCTTGGCCGTGTCACAACCGATGGATTGAAGTTTTTCGATAATCCATTGATCGATGCCGTTGCCATATTCTTCGTTGCTTGCGTTGTCATTTGAGAATTCGCTCAAAAGCACATCGTCTTCCTCTTCTTCCTGAGCGGTCACGTCTCTCCAAACCTCGATCTCTTTGCCAACCAACATGCCGGCGAGTTTGATGTTGCAACCTCCTTTACCAATACCTTTCTTCACCTCGTCAGGGTGCATGAATACTTTGATTTTGTCTTCTTCAGGACTCATGACGATAGAGGAAATCTTGGCGGGATTAAGGGCGCGCTGGATAAGAAGCTGGGTGTTGGAGGTCCATTGAATTACGTCGATATTCTCGTTACGCAACTCTTTTACGATGCCGATGATACGGGCACCTTTTACACCGATACATGCTCCGATGGGGTCAATGCGCTCGTCATAGCTTTCTACAGCCACTTTGGCTCTTTCACCCGGAATACGTACCACTTTCTTGATGGTGATAAGTCCATCATAAATTTCAGGAACCTCCTGCTCGAACAAACGCTCCAAGAATTCGCCGGATGTTCTGGAAAGGATAATGTAAGGAGTGGAGTTGTTTTTCATTTCAACGTCCTTGATGATGGCTCTTACGATGTCACCTTTCTTGAAATGCTCACCCTGAATCTGCTCGCTCTTGGGCAAATGAAGTTCATTGTGGTCTTCATCCATCAAAAGCACCTCTTTGCTCCATGACTGATACACCTCACCGGTAAACAAATCACCTTTTTTGCTCAAGTATTTGTTGTAGAGATTGGCTCTTTCGATGTCCATAATGCGTCCCTGAAGATTTTGACGAAGGTTCAGGATACCACGACGACCGAAATCTTTCAAAGGAATCTTCTTTACATATTCATCACCAACTTCGAAATCATCTTCGCCCATTTCTTCAAGCTGTGCTACCGTGATTTCGCGGATAGGATCTTCCACCTGCTCCACTACGTCAAATTTCTGGTAGATTTCGCAGTCGCCTCGGTCAACATTGACAATCACGTCAAAATTGTCGGCATTTCCATATACTTTGGTCAATTGGGTGAGGAATACATCTTTCAATACACCCATCATAGTGTTGCGGTCAATGTTTTTTTGTTTTTTGAACTCCGCAAACGCATCTTTGAGGTCAATTTTCTCTTCCATAAAGTTTTATCAGATTTTATTTAATTTCAATTCTATTCAAATTCAATGTGAGGTTTTACCGCGTTGATTTGTGAGAAGGGGAGTGTCTCGTTTTTCTCCACCATCACTTTCTTTTTGCTTCCCTCCGGCTTTTCCAGACTTGTGTAGGAAAAACTGATTCCGTTTTCGTCCGCACTATCCAAGGTGGCTGTCAATTTTCGGCCCCCTTTGATGGAAATTTCTACCTTGCTTCCAATGGCTTTCTGATATTGTCCGGCCACTTTGAACGCCTGGTCCAATCCAGCCGAAGATACCGTGAGGGAATAATCCTCCTTCTCTCTGTCAAATGCCTCTTCAAAAAGTCTTGAAATCCAAGTGCAATCGTCCAACGTTATGCTGCCTTTTTCGGCCTCCACCGTTAGGCAGACATCGTTTTCTGTGCTGATGCTGATTTCTACGAAGAACAGGCCTCGTGCAACGATTTCCTGCTCAATTGCATCTTTTATGTCAGTAATGTTCATCTGCAAGTCTGTTTTGGGTATAAAGAAAGGGGACAACGCTGTCCCCTCTCAATTCACTTGCAAAGATAGCAATATATTTTTAAAATGTGCATTGATTTGCATATTTTTGCAGAAAATTAGCGTGAAATGGAACTAACAACCCAAAAAATTGCCGAGGTGCTTAACGGCCGTGTGGAGGGTGACCCCCACATTTTGATTAAGACTTTTGCCCGCATCGAGAGCGGGAAACCCGGCGCCATCTGTTTTTTTGCCAATCCTAAATACGAGAAATACGTCTATACCAGCAAAGCCTCTGCGATTATCATCAATGAGGATTTTCAGCTCACTCAGCCCGTATCTGCGACCCTGATTCGTGTGCCCAATGCGTATAGCGCTGTAGCCGCTCTGCTTGATTATGTGACGGCGCAAAAGCGTTCATACAAGCGTTACAGAGGCCGTCATAGCGTGATTCGTTGGTCGTCCAAATTGGGAAAGAAGGTGTATGTGGGAGAAAATTCCTATATCGGTGAGCATAGCAAGGTCGGTTCTTATACCAAAATATATCCCCAGGTTTATATCGGAGATAATGTGACCATCGGCGACTATTGTATCCTATACCCCGGGGTGAAAATTTATTCTGGCAGCGTCATCGGTAATCGTGTGATTCTTCAGGCGGGTGCGGTCATCGGAAGCGATGGCTTTGGCTTTGCCCCCCAGACCGACGGCTCATACAAGAAAATCGAGCATAACGGCAACGTGATTATCGAGGATGATGTAGAAATCGGAGCCAATTCGACTGTGGATAAGTCACAGATGGGTTCTACCATCATTCACAAAGGAGTCAAAGTCGATAATCTCGTGCAGATCGCCCACAATGTCGAGGTGGGTGAGCATACCGTCATGTGTGCCCAGACCGGAGTGGCCGGCTCGACCAAAATCGGAAAATTCTGCACCTTGGCAGGGCAGGTCGGCGTAGTCGGACATATCAGTATTGCGGATAAGACCATGGTAGCCGCCAAGACTTCGATTATCAAGTCTATAACCCAAGAGGGATCTATCTATCAAGGCAATCCCGGCTTCGATCATAACGAATTTAAACGTGCCTATGTTCAATTCCGCAAGAGTGGACGTGTAAATAACAAATAAATCACTACCTTTGCGAAATTTTTATAAGTATCTCTATGTTTCAAAGAACATTAAAGAAAGCCTGCTCGTTTGAGGGAAAAGGATTACACACGGGAAAGCCCGTCAAAATGACCATAAATCCTGCTCCCGCATCTACAGGAATACGTTTTGTACGTACCGATGTTGGCGAAGAGGCTGTTGTTGAAGCGCTGGCGACCCATGTTTCCAATACCGCCCGCAGTACAACTTTAACCCAGAACGGCGTCAATGTCATTACCGTAGAACATGTGCTTTCAGCCCTGACAGGAATGGGGATTGACAATGCGCTCATCACCTTGGATAATGAAGAGGTTCCCATTTTGGACGGAAGTGCCAAATTGTATTGTGAGGCTATTTTGGCCGGTGGTATTCAGGAGCAGGAGGCAGAGCGCCAATATATCGAATTGAAAGAGGAAGTGGTCTTTGAAGATAGCGTGAAAGGCATCAAGGTGGTGGTAAGCCCAACTGATGAAGCGCCTTCTTACGATATAACCGTGGATTTCGGTTCTCAAGTGGTCGGTGTTCAGCAGGCACATTGGGATGAGGGTGTTGATTATGCAGCTGAAATCGCATCTTGCCGCACTTTTGTCTTCTTTCACGAAATTGAATATCTTTTCAAGAACAATCTGATTAAAGGTGGCGATGTAAATAATGCCATCGTCATTATAGAACATCCTATTACCCAGGAACGTCTGCAAACCATTTGTGAAGGGCTTTCTTTCCCGACTCCCGAGAAAGCAGAAGTGGGATATTTGAGCCCGCTTCGTTATGAAAACGAATGTGCCCGCCACAAGATGTTGGATTTGCTGGGTGATTTAAGACTTTGCGGCGGTTTCTTGAAAGCCAAGGTTAGTGCCGTAAAAACAGGCCATTTTGTCAATACGCAAGTGGCTAAAATGTTAATCGAGAGAAATAAATAGTATGACTAAAATTCATCCTTTAGCTACTGTACATCCCAATGCCAAATTGGGCGAGGATGTAGAAATCGGTCCCTATGCTTATGTAGATGAGTATGTAACGATAGGTGATCGTTGTAAAATTTTGCCCCACGCTACGATTTTTAATTATGTGGAAATGGGAACGGATTGCACCGTTTTCCCGGGCGCTGTGATTGGTGCTGTTCCGCAGGATTTGAAATTTGACGGGGAAGTGACTTATGTCCGTATCGGCAACAGAGTGAATATCCGTGAATGTGCAACCATCAACCGTGGTACCAAAGCCAGCGGAAAGGGTGTTACCCAAATCGGCGATGATGTTCTGCTCATGTCCTATACCCATGTCGCTCACGATTGTACTGTTGGAAATCATTGTATTTTAGTGAGTTATGTGGGAATCGCCGGAGAGACGGATGTGGATGATTGGGCCATTATCGGTGGCGGTGCCGTAGCACACCAGTTCTCCAAAATCGGTAAGCATGCGATGGTCAGCGGCGGTAGTAAAATCAACAAGGATATTCCTCCTTATTCCCTCTGCGGTCGTGACCCTATTTCCTTTGCGGGCGTTAATATCGTGGGCCTTCGTCGCCGTGGCTATACTTCCGAACAAATCCGTGAAATCAAGGATATGTATGACTTGATTTATAACAGCGGCATGAATGTCAGTGACGCTTGTGCACGTATCCGTGATGGATTTGCTCCGAGTGAAGAGAAAGACGTGATTTTGAGTTTTATTGCTTCTTCTAAACGTGGTATCGTGAAGGGTATGGGAAGCAACGTCTCCAAAGGCGACCTCGAATAATGTCCCTTCTTTTATCCACTGCTTATTTTCCGCCGCTTGATTATTTTGCGGCCATAGCATCACAAGCTACACTTGCCGGTAATATTACGCCGGCAAGTATTGTTTTGGAGGCGCACGAACATTATTGCAAACAGAGTTGGCGCAACCGTTGTACGCTATTGACAGCGTCTGGGAAAGAAAATCTGATTGTGCCCATCGTGCACTCCCAACATCATATTCCCATTCGAGAGCTCAAAGTGGATTATTCTACGCCTTGGTTGCGCGTTCATCAGACGGCCATCTCTTCTGCCTATGGCCATTCTGCTTTTTTTGAGCATTATAAAGATGAGATTTTTGCCATTTTAGATTCAAGGCCTGCCTTTCTTTTTGATCTGAATCTCCAGCTGCTCGAATTTTTGCTCTCGGCTATTCATCTTCCGTACACACTCTCTTTCACGGACTCTTATCAGGCCGAATATCCCGAGCTGTGGGATTTGCGAACGGAATTGAGTCCAAAAAAGGCTTCTCTTTTTGAGTGTGAGAAGCCTTATTATCAAGTATTTTCAGAGAAATTTCCTTTTACGGACCATTTGTCAATTCTCGACCTGCTCTTTAATGAGGGACCTGACAGTCTGACTGTTTTGGCGAGAATGAAAAAACGATAAGATCTGATTCAACGCGTTTAGAATCGCCATCCCAATGTGAGGACGCCTGTCCACAACATTTTTTCTACCAGAAGTTCGGGAGCTTGTACCACAACAGTTCTACTTATGTCGTGAATATCGTCATAGGGGTAGAAATACTCGGAAGGGGAAAACTTCGCGGCCAAGGCAAAATCAGCGAAGAAACTGTTTTTGCTGCTGTAGCCCAAACCAACGCTAACTGTATGTCTTCCGAATTTTCCGATATTGGAAATATCTTGTGAAGATTCTCCGTTTGCCGCAGTGAAAACAAAAGGATCGGTCAGCAAATTGTAGCCGGCACGGGCAAACAGGGTGTTGGCGATGTTGAATTCGGTTCCGATGCGGAGATTGTGTCCAATCGTGTATGTTTTGCTGATTTCATTGTTGAGGTCTTCCCATTCGGAGTTGTTCAATTCATTGCTATTGAATTCCATTTTGTCATAAGGACTGCATTCATAATCCACGCTGATAACACAGAACTTTCCAATGATTCCGGCGATACCGAAATTAGCTCTCATCGGGTTCTCGATGGAAAATTTATTGTGATAAGTCGGACTGTCTTCGCTACCTCCGAACATGGAATTGTCAAAGTTGTTGATGGCGTAGCTTCTGTATTTTTCTGTGTAATTGACGTAAGTTGGTGTCTGAATGGCTGCTCCTACTCTTAAATACTGTGTAGGAGTGTAGATAAAACCAAACTTGCCATATACGCCGGTGCCTTTGGTCGTAATCTGATAACCATATTTGGCACTTTTCCAGCGAGTATTATACGTGTTTCCGTCAATGGTATATTCACAATTGTATTTGCTGGGGTCGATGGCGCTTTCTTTAAAGAAATCTTCGTATTCGTAGTTGATATCCGTGATGCCGACATTGACTCCGAAGAAGAATTTTTTAGAAAAGTTGAAGCCTACATTAAAGACATAGTCGTTTTTACTTCCATCGATATGACGTCCCCAATTCTGATCCAAACCACCTCCGTTTTTCAACATAATGTCATAGGTGCCGTCTCCGTTGTCAATGGCATCTTCTGTTACAGCCAGGTACTTCTTATCTTCACCCGTAATGTTGCTGATCATGCCGGTGCGGTAAGCCAGGCAAAGATCGAATGGTGCTTGGTCAAAGCAATCGGATTTGTCGAAAACACTGTTGGAGATTTTTCGGTCGCCGGCTGCCTGGGCAAGGGCACTCAAAAATGAACTGTTGCGGTTCGTGCCGAATGCGTTTGACTTTTCCGAAAAATCATTGGTTATATTGGAGACAAAGCCGACAGATATACCGTTGAGAAAATTATTGCCGAGTTGGAAATCCATTACGAAGCCCACATTGGGAAGACGAAATGTAGAGTGCGATTCATCGTTTTGCGTGTAGGAGTTTGCATTTTCCCAAAAGCCTTTTGTGCTTGTTTTGCTGAGGTTAAATCCGGGGCTTACTGTCACTTGACTAAATCCCGCAGTTGCTGAACCTGCAGGATTTATATTGATGGAACCAAGGTCTCCACCCAATGCGGTAAAAGCGTTTCCCATGGCGAACGTACGTGCGCTTCCTATGTAGTCGTATTCGCTGTATTTATAAGCGTCGCGTGGAGTCTGCGCTAGAAGGCTACTTGAAAATCCAAGAAGTAACAATGTTGTTATAAATCTTGATTTTTTGAGTATTGTATTCTGTTTCATATCTATTTATGCTTCTGGTGAATAGCTTTTTGCTTACATTATAATTCGTGAATCTTTGATGAGAAAAACGATGGTTTAGCGTCGTACTCTTCCGGAAGATCCGTTGTATGAAGAGCTTCTTCCGCCCGAATATGATCCTCTGTTGCTGGATGAGGAGCTGCCTCTGTAACTGGAGGACGAACTACTTCGACTGCTTGAAGATGAACTACCTCTGTTGCTGGATGAGGAGCTGCCTCTGTAGCTGGAAGACGAACTGCTTTTTCTTTCGGATGAAGAACTACCTCTCTTGTAAGAAGACGACCCTCTTTTACTCTCGGATGACGAACTACCTCTGTTGTAGGAAGAGGAATTGTTCCGACTGCTGGAAGAGGAATCAACCTTTTTATTGATGGGATTTCTTCCGTTCATAGAGGCGTTGTTGTTCCTGTTGCCGGAACCCTCTTTTTCAACTCGTCCTCCTTGTCCCGGTCGATCCGGCCTGCTGGACCCGATAGGCCCATCTTTGCGTGGTCCGTGCGTGATGCGGTTGTTCTCATGCCAAGGGCGATTATTGGGCTTGTGAGAGGGCTTGTGTATGCCGGGACGGTGGGGCGGTCTGGGGCGAATAACAGGTCTGTGATGAGGCCAATAGTGATACCAAGGGTCGTTCCAACTGTACCACGGATCGTGCCAGCTGTACCAAGGGTCGTGCCAGTAGCGCCATGACGGGCTATGCCAATGGAAACTCCAAGAGGGATAGAATCCATAATAATAACGATATGCGAGCGAACGTCTCAAATAAGGCGCATAATTCCAGTATGGATCGTAGGTATATACGACTTTGATATCCAAGGTGGGAGAAGGTGTATTCAATGTGAGTTCTTCTTCCAAATCATCATCTACATAAGTGGGGGCTTGAACATAACCAACACCTCCGTTGTAAATTCCGTCATAGAAAGTCTGGGAATCTCCTGAGGAATAAAGAATTCCGCAGGACGAAAGCATCAATACAGAGAGAATGCTCGTTAAAATATTAAAGCTCTTTTTCATATAATTTTTGTATCTTTGTGCCGCAATTGTCGTGCCATGTCTCGCAATTGTCGTGCCGTTGTCAAATCTGTCCCCAAGTTTACCTTATAGACGGATTTTCAGGCCCTAAGTTAAGAAAATTTCCAAAAAAGTTGTCAAGATGGCAAAAGAAGTTACCGAAAGAGAAGATAATTATTCACAGTGGTATAATGACCTTGTTGTGAAAGCTGATTTGGCGGAACAGTCCGCCGTTCGTGGATGTATGGTTATCAAACCCTATGGCTATGCTATTTGGGAGAAGATGCAGCGCGTGTTGGACGATATGTTCAAAAAGACAGGTGTGCAGAATGCCTATTTCCCTCTTTTTATTCCTAAATCTTTTTTCAGTCGTGAGGCCGAGCACGTGGCAGGATTCGCCAAAGAGTGTGCGGTGGTAACGCACCATCGTCTGATGAATGACCCGGATGGAAAAGGAGTGGTGGTCGATCCTTCAGCCAAATTGGAGGAGGAATTGATTGTACGTCCTACTTCAGAAACCATTATCTGGAATACCTACAAGAACTGGGTGACTTCTTGGAGAGATCTTCCCATTCTTTGTAATCAATGGTGTAATGTGGTTCGCTGGGAGATGCGTACCCGTCTTTTCTTGAGAACCGCAGAGTTTTTGTGGCAGGAGGGCCATACGGCTCACGCTACTTCGCAGGAGGCGCAGGAAAAGGCACTTGAAATGGTGAATGTATATGCTGATTTTGCCCGCAATACCTTGGCGCTTCCCGTTGTCGTAGGTCACAAGAGCCCCAACGAGCGTTTTGCAGGTGCTTTGGATACGATGACGATTGAGGCGATGATGCAGGATGGTAAGGCTTTGCAGGCAGGTACCTCCCACTTCCTTGGCCAAAATTTTGCGAAATCATTCAATGTGCTCTTTACCAACAACAAAGGTCAGCAGGAATATGTGTGGGCAACTTCTTGGGGTGTATCTACCCGTTTGATGGGCGCTTTGATTATGGCACACGGAGATAACAACGGTCTGGTATTGCCTCCGAAGTTGGCTCCTATTCAGGTTGTGATGGTTCCTATCTATAGAAAAGAAGAGGAATTCAATGCGATTTTGGAGAAGATGGATTCCATTAAAAAGGAATTGGAGCAGTTGGGTATTTCTGTAAAAATCGATGACCGCGATTCACTTCGCCCCGGATTCAAGTTTGCCGAGTGGGAACTCAAAGGTGTGCCGGTTCGTATGGCTATCGGTCCTCGTGATTTGGAAGCCGGTACTGTGGAAGTAGCACGCCGAGATACCTTGACCAAAGAATCTATGTCTTTGGAGGGCATTGCTCCTGTAATTGCTAAACTTTTGGACGAGATTCAGGACAATATCTATCAGAAAGCCCTTGCTTTCCGTGATAACAATACCAGAAAATGCGATTCTTGGGAAGAATTTAAGACGGAAATCAAGAAAGGTGGCTTCTTGCTTTGTCATTGGGATGGTACTCCCGAGACGGAGGAGAAAATCAAAGAGGAGACGAAAGCGACCATACGTTGTATCCCCATGGATTCCTACGTATGTGAAGAGGAGGGTACGTGTATATATAGCGGCAAACCTTCTAAAGGAAGAGTTGTGTTTGCTATCTCTTATTAGTAGTTAGTATCTTATTGATAATTAAAACCTTAACCCTGTATGAAAAAACTATTTAGTATTGCGCTTTTGTTTTGTGCGATGGCTGCTTATGCCCAGAATCCCGCAGAGCAGGCTGCCCTTGATATTGCGAATTCTGAGTTGGCAGAGCCTGTAAAACCCAAGCCCTCTGAATTTTGGAATTTGGATTTCACCGGAAATTTGAACTACGGTGGTACTTTCTTGCAGAATTGGGCTGCCGGTGGTGATGCACAATCACACAACCTCAGAGCTTTTATTGATGCCAATGCCAATTATAAAAAGGACGAAATTTTCTGGAAAAACCGTCTTCAATTGGACTTTGGATTCTTGTATGCATCGTCTAAACCTTTGTTGCAAAAGAGCGACGACCGCATTTATTTGGAGTCTAAATTTGGTTACAATTTGGCAAAAAATGTCTTCCTTTCTGCCAACTACGACTTCAAGAGCCAGTTTGCCAGAGGTTTTGAATATAAAACTCCTAGCGGTACTCCTGAGGGTGCAGACGGCGAGTTCTCTACTGAACAATGGAAAGGCGCTCGTGTATTGAAATCCAATTGGTTGGCTCCTGCTTATACCAACCTCGCTATCGGTTTGGATTGGGACGTAGCCAAATGGTTCTCTATGAGTTTCGCCCCTCTTACTGGTGGTTTTGTTATCGTGCAAGATGCCGAGTTGCGTAAGGCATACGGTATGGCTCGTGACAAAGACTACGAGGCAGAGTTGGAGGCCAAAGGTCTTTCTTACGACACTGCATTGGCCAATTACAAAGCCAACGCATCAGATGAGAATTTGGCAGAGTTGAAGAAATTCTACAAGTCCTCTCGTTTCGAGCTTGGTGCGCAGTTGAAATTGAACTTTAATGTTACTGTAAACGACAATTTCAAATTCACCAGCCAGGTTGTTGCCTTTACCGACTATTTGATGATGAATAAGGTGGACAAAGGTTATATCCGTTTGAACTGGGACAACCGCATCGATTTCTCTTTGACCAAATTCCTCTCATTGAACTTCATTACCAATATGATTTACGACAGCAAAGTAATGATTGCTGGTAAAGATGGTGTAGAGAAGCAGCGTGTGCAATGGAAAGAGGGTTTGAGTATCGGATTTACCTATAAAATTGCCAATAAATAATGAAAATTCTTCTGGCTGTCAGCGGCGGCTTGGACTCTATGACTATGTCCTATCTGGCTTTGCGAGCAGTCAAAGGAGATTTTTATAACCCCTATTTTGAGCGGTTCCAGGAAGCAGAACTTGGAATCGCTCATTGTAATTTTCATTTGAGACCGGGCGAGTGTGATGAAGATGCCGCATTGGTGGAGTCTTGGGCTGCACAACACGGTTTGGCTTTTCATCGGGCGGATTTTGAAACTGAAAAATATGCGCAGGAGCATGGGGTAAGCCTAGAAATGGCAGCCCGTGAATTGCGTTATTGCTTTTTTGCCGAATGTTGTTGCCAATATGGTTATCGATTCGTCTGCGTGGCACACAATGCTGACGATAATGCCGAAACACTCTTGCTCAATCTGCTTCGTGGCTGTGGTTTGAAGGGGATTCAGGCGATGCGAGAAGAAAGTGCATTGCCTTATGCAGATGAAGAGGTGGGGGTTTTACAGGGACAGACTAACGTTTTGTTGCTACGTCCATTGCTTTCTTCGACGCGTTCAGACTTGGAAAAAGTGGCTCATGAACAGCAGATTCCCTATCATGAAGATCGCACCAATGCAGAGCCCTTTTGCAAGCGTAACATTTTGCGAAACAAGGTTTTCCCTATTTTGAAGGAGATAAATCCCTCGTTTGTCGGGAATTTTCAACGTGATATCGAGAATTTTCGTCGTGCCGGATCTGCGTTGGATGCCTATTTGTCGCCGCTTCTAACCTCGCTTGCCCACCAAGATGCCGCAGGAGCGATTTCATATCGTCTGGCTGATTTTCCCGCAGAAGCCAAAGAAGAATTGCTCTACCGCATTTTAAGTCAATTTGGCTTTCAGCAGCAGACTTTCAAGTCCATTTTACAGCTAAAGAATATGGGCGAAACCCGTTGCTATATGAGCAAGACGCATCGCTTGCAAGTAAAGGATAAGCAGTTGTTTTTTAGACCGATAGGGGAGGTAGTCTTGCCTGTTACTTGCGAGGTGAATTATATTGCGTATCAGGACGATATGTCCCTAAAAACGCCTCGCGGGACAAGTATGTTGGATGCGGATGCCTTGCCATCGGACGCTTGTTTGCGCGCATGGGAAAATGGGGATTGGATTTGTCCTTTGGGAATGGGAGGCAAAAGGAAGAAAATCAGTGATTTATTTGTGGATTTGCATTATACGCAAGAAGATAAAAAACGGGCTCTGGTGTTAGCAGAACCCGATTCTCATCATGTTTATGCACTGGTTGGAGAGCGAATTGACGAGGCGGTGAAAGTGCTTCCCGGTCGCACCCGAACCTTGATGGTGTTGAAAATTACAGAATGTTAAGGCATTGTTCCTTAATCTTCTCTAACTCATCTTTCATCTGTACGACAATCTTCTGAATTTCAACGTGATTGGCTTTGGAGCCGGTGGTATTGATTTCGCGTCCCATTTCCTGGGCAATAAATCCTAATTTCTTACCGGCTGAGTCTTCAATGTCAAGGGTATCCAAAAAGTAACGGCAGTGCTGACGCAGGCGTACTTTTTCCTCATTGATGTCCAATTTTTCCAAATAATAAATAATCTCCTGTTCAAGTCGTTGTTTGTCGGGAGTCAGTTGGGCATCTTCTATCTTCTTTAAAATGTCTGCTCGTATGGCCTCTGTGCGCTCTTTTTCGTATTTTTCAACTTCATCCACATAGGAGAGGATGCGCTCCACTTTCTCACTGACATCCTTTTTGAGACATTCACCCTCCTGCTTGCGGAAATTGCACAAATTTTCTATGGCGTCGTCCAAGGCTTTTTCTACCAGATGCCAATTATCTTCCGTAATCAGCTCTTCCTTCTTTCCATCCAGCACTTCAGGCATTTTCAAAAGCGTGCTCAAGAGTTCGCTCCCATTGCCTTTGATTTCGCCCAATCCAAGTTCTTCCGACAAGCTCACAATCTGGTTGAAATAATTTTTAGCCGAACTGATGTTGATTTGCTTGCAGTTCTCGGCGTTGCTTGCTTCCCAACTGACAAACATATCGATGCTGCCTCGGGTGAGTTTGTCAGCAATTTTTTTGCGGATATAGATGTCTTTCTCTTTGGGAATCAGCGAACTTTTAACAGATATGTCCGCATTTTTGCCATTGAGGCTTCTGATTTCAATATTTAATTTTCCTCCGTCAAGCAGGGCTTCTCCTCTGCCGTAACCCGTCATAGATTTTATCATACTCTGATTCTTTAGAATTTCTGCAAAAATAACCATTCCTTTTTAAAGCAGTTGAAATTATTTTATAAATTTGTATTTGGTATGAAGACTTTTTTGAAAATCGGGTCACTTCTGACCTTTCTTTGCATTCAGATTGTTGGATATAGGGCCAGTGCTGCGGATTATGCCGTAGTCGGCGTTTCGACTGCTTATTTGCGGTCGGCAGCAGATTATGAATCGGCTTTGGAAACCCAGGAATTGATGGGTACCGTCGTTCGTGTGATAGACAAAGACAGATATTGGTGCAAAGTGGAGTCTCCCCAGCCTTATACGGCGTGGTGTACCGATAGGGTGCTGGTGCCGATGGATTCTGCGGCAGTGGCTGTCTATATGGCGGCTCCCAAATATATCTGTACCGCATGGGTGACCTCCATCCTGAATGCTCCCTCCAAACAGGCACAGGTGCTCTCGGATATGGTTTTGTTCAACCAGGTGCGCGTAGTGCTGAAGCCCAATGGTAAACCCTTGATAAAGAGGGGGTTTGCGGCGGTGTTGATGCCGGATGGAACGCAGGCGTGGGTGGATAGGAAGGATGTGGCGACGCAGGGGGAGAACGAGCGTTCTTTTAAGGCGACGACACAAGGTAAACGGGAGGCGATGCTGCGTTTTTCCAAGCAGTTTCTGGGGATTCCCTACCTCTGGGGCGGAATGTCTCCCAAGGGATTTGATTGCAGTGGCTTGGTCAGGACTATTTATCAACATCAGGGCGTGGTGCTGCCTCGAAACGCATCCCAAATGGCACGGTTGGGACGTGAGGTGAAGACGGAGGAAATGCAACCCGGTGATTTGATGTTTTTTGGAGTCGGGGATAAAGTGACCCATGTGGCGATGTATCTGGGAGCTGGACGTTTTATCCATTCTTCTCACAAGGTGCGTATCAATTCGATCTCCCCCTCCGCCGAGGATGTCTATGAGAATATGCACAAGCTCCTTTTCTGCCGCAATCTTTTAGATTGAGCGGATTGATATATCATTTCAAATATGTATATTTGCAGGCGAAATTTAATATAAAGATGGAAGAGAAAAATGCTCCTGTAGCGGAGCCTACTAAAACCCTCAATTTCTTAGAGGAAATTATCGAAAAAGACCTTGCAGAAGGCAAGTTTCAAGATGGAATTCTAACGCGTTTCCCGCCCGAACCGAACGGTTATTTGCATTTAGGACATGCGAAGAGCCTTTGCATCAATTTCGGTTTGGCGCAGAAATATGGCGGTAAGACCAATTTGCGTTATGATGATACCAATCCTACCAAGGAAGATACCGAATATGTAGATGCCATCAAGGATGATATCCGTTGGCTGGGCTTCCAGTGGGAAAAGGAGTGTT
>CAJGBW010000031.1 GCA_904501835.1 uncultured Bacteroidales bacterium | reverse complement strand
TGGCACATTCCTGAATATAGACATTCCGTTTGACCGGATCCAGGATACAAGCCATTGTATCAGCCAATTCATTGATGAGCGTAGCACGTTTGAGAGGATCATGTAAATCCTTTTCAGCCAACAGCTTGCGATAACTGATAAAATCGCGCTCGTTTTCTTCCACAAAGGTCTGTATCTCTTCCAACGAGTGATGACGGCAGAAATCATCCGGATCCTGTCCGTCGGGGAACAATACCAATTTTACATTCAAGCCCTCGGCTAAAATCAAATTGATGGCCTTGATGGCCGCTTTGATACCTGCGCCGTCGCCGTCATACATCACACAGACCGTCCCCTCTTCTCCTGCAAATCGCTTAATCAGCTGCACCTGCTCGGAGGTCAAGGCGGTACCACAAGAAGCGACCGTATTCTGTACGCCTTTCTGATGCAACGAAATCACATCCAGATTTCCTTCCACCAAATAACATTTACGGGCCTTGGCAATAGGAGATTTGGCAAAATAGATTCCGAAGAGGGATTTTTCTTTTTTATAAATCTCGGTGGTGGGAGAATTGACATATTTTGCCATATTCTCGGCATGCAAAGTTCGGCAGCTGAATGCCACCACACGCCCTGTCACCGAATGAATGGGAAAGACCACCCTGTCACGGAAACGGTCATACAAACGTCCGCCATCCGCCTCGCCCAGTACTCCACATTCTTTCAGATAGTCCATATTCAAGCCTGCCGCTTTCGCCTTTTTCAACAAGGCCTGTCCATCGCTCGGGCACCAGCCCAGTCCCCATTTGGCAATGGTATCTTCCTGCAGACCACGGCTCTTGAAATACTGCATTGCTACAGCTTTTCCCTCGGTCTCGCTGAGATTTGCCACATAAAACTGGTGGGCAAATTCATTGGCAAGTGTCAGACTTTCAGACTTTTGTCGGGCCTGAATCAGCTCGGGACTTTCCTCTTTCTCCTGCACCTCGATATGATACTTTTTCGCCAGGTAAAGCAAAGCCTCGCGGTAGCTCATATTTTCATGACGCTCCAAAAACTTGATAGCGCCACCACTTTCTCCGCAACCGAAACATTTATAGATTCCTTTAGAAGGAGTTACCACAAAAGAAGGAGTCTTTTCATTATGAAAGGGGCAACAAGCCATATAACTCGCCCCCTTTCTGGTAAGACTCACAAAGTCGCCAATCACCTCTTCAATGCGAGTGGCGTCTATGATTTTATTTATGGTATCCTGAGGAATCATTCCTAATTTACAAACTCACACAAAAATTTCAATCGAATCAAGCGCAGCTCATCTTCTTCCAAATCCGGGAAAGCCTCGATGGCTGCCTCTATATCATCTGAATCCGCCTCTTCGCGGAAGTATTCACAAACTTCATCCACCTCGTCTTCGTCAAAATTCTCATTGACATAATTCACCAGACGTTTGAGCACAAGTCCGGAGTAAACGATGGTTTCCAATTCCGTAATCAGTTCAGACAATTCCAGTCCTTTGGAGTCAGCGATATCCTGCAAATCCATACCTCTATCCACAGATTGCACGATATATTGTTTCAAATCTGAAGGCTTGGGAGGCGTCTTTACCTTAAAATTATCAGGACGCTCAATCTCGTATTCCTCCACGTATTTGGCAATCAACTTGACAAACTCCGCTCCATATTTGGACGCCTTGCCGGCTCCCACCCCGCTACAATTCTTATAAAGTTCTTCCAAGGTAACCGGATACATAATAGACATATCCTCCAAAGACGGATCGGTAAACAAAATCCAAGGCTGCAACTTGAGTTTTTTGGCCATATCGCGACGCAAATCCTTCAACATCGCCAGCAATACGGGATCACCACCCCCGCCCCCTGACATCGGAGGCAACTGTTCATCGTCCTCATCCGCATTATCCGTAAATACCCTCTCGCGAGTAAGCATCACGGTCTGGGGATTCGCCAAAAAGGCACGTCCCTCATCCGTCAAAGACATCAAACCATAAGATTCTATATCCTTGCGAAGCCAATGACGTATGAAAGCCTGATGGATAATCTCCCCCCAGAACTTCACGCTATGACCTTTTCCTATACCGAAAAACTCCAACTCATCGTGCTTGTAGGACTGCATCATCGCATTTTTCACACCGGCAAGGATATTGGCCAAATGCTCCGCTTTGAAAGACTCTTTCAACGAATCCACCAATTCAAGCACCAAAGCAATATCCTCTTTCCCGTCAAACTGCTCTTTGGGATGGAGACAGTTATCGCAGTTGCCGCAATTCTCCTGGGGATAATCTTCTCCAAAATAATTCAGAAGCAATTTGCGGCGGCAAACATTGGATTCTGCATACGAAACCGTTTCCGACAAGATATAGCGACCGATTTCCTGCTCCGCAATGGGCTTACCCTGCATGAATTTCTCCAGCTTGCGTATATCCTTATAACTATAAAACGTAATACAAGAACCTTCCAATCCATCTCGACCGGCACGTCCCGTCTCCTGATAATAGCCCTCCAGACTTTTGGGCATATCATAATGAATCACAAAACGCACATCGGGCTTGTCGATACCCATACCGAAAGCAATGGTTGCCACAATCACATGGATATCCTCCGACAAGAAACGATCCTGATTCTCCGCCCTCACCTTGGCATCCAATCCGGCATGATAGGGAGCCGCTTTGATACCGTTGATTTCGAGCTGCTGCGCCAAAGATTCTACCTTACTGCGGCTCAAACAATAGATAATACCCGACTTACCGGGATTCTGTTTGATAAATTTGATGATTTCGCGCTCGGCATCCACCTTTTCGCGGATTTCATAATAGAGATTGGGACGATTGAAGGAAGATTTGAAAACAGCGGCATCCGGAATCCCCAAATTACGCTGAATATCGCTTTGTACCTTAGGGGTGGCGGTGGCCGTCAGCGCAATGATAGGAGAACGACCGATTTGCTCAACCATTTCACGGATTTTCCTATACTCCGGACGGAAATCATGTCCCCACTCTGAAATACAATGCGCCTCATCTACGGCATAGAAGGAGATTTTTATCTGGCGGAGAAACTCCACCGTCTCCTCTTTGGCCAAGGATTCGGGAGCCACATACAGCAGTTTGGTCTTCCCGGAAAGGAGATTGGCCTGTACCTGCTGATATTGCGTCCTATCCAAAGACGAATTCAAGAAAGACGCGATGCCCTCCTGCCCATCCACAAAGCCACGGATGGCATCCACCTGATTTTTCATCAAGGCTATCAAGGGAGAAATCACAATGGCCGTACCCTCCATCAGCAAAGCCGGCAACTGATAACACAGTGACTTGCCGCCTCCGGTAGGCATAAGCACAAAGGCATCACCTCCGGATAGAAGGTGACGGATAATCTGTTCCTGGTCTCCTTTGAAACCATCGAAGCCGAAAACCTCTTTCAGCGTTCGGAAAATACCTTTGTCGTCCACAAAAAATCTAAATTTTACCGAAGATATAACTTTTTTTGCGATTGACAAAATCCTTTCGATATTATTTTTGTATATTTGCCGGGTTATCTTAAAAAAAAGAGAAAACACAAACATTAAACATTACAATAAACATGAAAACATTTAAATTTTTTGCTGCCGCTATGGCATGCGTTGCTCTTCTTGCCTCATGCGCAAGCAACAACGACCCGAAAGTGGATGTAGAGCTTCCCTCTTCCGCCACTGTTGATTCAGTTAGTTACCTCGTAGGTATCAACTTCGGTTATTTCATCAAAGCCAATGGTTTCGGTACCGACTTGAATTACGGCGAAATCAAAAAAGGTATGATGGACTTCATCAACGCTGAAGGCGACATGCGTGACGCCAACTTCAACGATCAGTTCAGAATCAAACCCGACGAGATGAATCGTTTGTTTGACCAGTACATCAGCGCTCTCCGCGAGTACAAAGGTGCCGTAAACAAAGCCAAAGGTGAGGCTTTCCTTGCTGCCAAATTCAACGAGACCGGTGTAGAAAAGAGCGAGAGCGGTCTTTGCTACAAGATTATCGAGGAAGGTAACAAAGAAGTTTGCCCTGCAGAGCGCGACACCGTTTGGGTAAACTACGTAGGAACCCTTATCGACGGTACCGAGTTTGACTCCAACACCGCTGCCGGCGAGCCTGCACAGATGGTAATGAACCAGGTTATCCCCGGTTTCTCTGAAGGTCTTGCTTTGATTGGTGAGGGTGGTAAGATTGAACTTTACATTCCTTCTGACCTTGCTTATGGTGCTAACGGCCCCAGCAGCATCGGCCCCAACTCTACTTTGGTATTCGAAATCGAGTTGACCAAGGTTGGCAAATATGTTGAGGAGACCAAAAAGAAATAATTATGGCTCTCGAAATCGAAGGCAAAATTTTAAGTAAACTCACTGCCCAGGGCGGACAAAGCGCTCGTGGGCAGTGGGCGAAACAAGAATTCATCATTGAATACCAAGACGGTCAATACAGCGAGAAACTTTGTCTTCACGTATGGGGACAGGACAAGATCAACGAACTGAACAACTATCAGGTCGGAGACAGCATCAAAGTCAATTTCAAACCTACCTCTCGCGAATTCAACGGACGCTGGTACACCGACTTACGTGTTTGGAAGATCATTTCTCCGGCAGCCGGAACCGCTCCCGCACCCGCGGCCAGTCATCCTGCTGTGAACGCTCCTTCCGCTCCGCTTCCTGAAACGGAAGACTTCAGTAATTTCGACAATAACAGCGACGACCTACCTTTCTAATGGTAGTTTAGACCGAATTTCCCATGAAACGTTTTTTTCTATTCACCTTGTGCCTTTCGGCACTTTTTTCTTGTTGTCCTTGTGCGATGAATGGTCCTAAAGTTGTAGCCCACAGAGGATTTTGGAAATGCGAGGCGGGTGCCAAAAACTCAATTGCGTCCCTCAACAATGCCGCCAAAATCAAAGCTTGGGGTAGTGAATTTGACGTATGGATCAGCGGAGACGATTCGCTGGTGGTAACCCACGATTCCAAACACCACGGATTACCCGTCAAAAGCACCTCACTGGCCGATTTACGCCAACACAAGCTTGATAATGGAGAGACTCTTTCTTCTATGGACCAATATCTGCAACAAGCCCTCGAATGGCCTGAGTTGCACTTGGTTTTTGAAATCAAGACTCCCTCTGTAACAGATAGTCTTTATGAGGCACGTATGGTTCCTGCCTGTGCGGAGATTGTCAAGAAATATGGGGTGGAAAAGAGAACAACTTTCATCGCTTTCAGTTTGAGTGCCTGTGAAGCCATCGCCCGAATGATGCCCGAATGTAACGTTCAATATCTCAATGGAGACTTAAGCCCCAAAGAGGTCTTTGAGCGCGGTATCAGTGGCATTGACTACCATTATGAGGTGCTCAAACAACATCCCGAATGGGTAAAAGAAGCCCAAGAACTGGGTATGACCGTAAACTGCTGGACCGTCAACAGCGCCACTGACATTGAAGAAATGATTGCGCTGGGTGTGGATCAAATCACTACAGACGAGCCGACACTCGCTCAAAAAATCGTCAAGAAAAGCCGTTAAATCTAACAACGGACTTTAGAAGAAAAGAGCCAGCACACCGCTGACAGCCATATACACATAAACTACCTTGCGAATGATTTCAATAGGTAGTTTTTTGTATACATAATGCCCGAGCACCAGTCCTAAAATCACGGCAGGAAACGCATAGAGAGCCGATTTCAAAACCACGGGAGTCAAAAATCCCGATGAAGCCCGAAAGAAAGTCATCGCCAGATTGCCCATCAAAAAATATACAGATGTCAAAGCAATATATTCCTCTTTCTTTTCCGCCACAGAAATAAAATAAATCACAGCCGGAGGCCCTTGCATGGCGAAGAAGCCACCCATCCATCCGGAAATGACTCCCATTCCGATCTGCACCCCCAAAGTCGGTTTGAGATGAATACGACCATTGGCGAAAAAGAAATACAGACTCACCAAAATTAAAATGGCGCCCAGAACTCTTTTTGCGAGCATATCATCTATGACTGAGACGGTACGGACCGCCAAAAAGGAAAAGCAGAGAAATGTTAGCAAAATAGGAAGCAAACGCCTCCATTTCAGGTATTTATAGTACTGAAAAGAAGTCACCAACACCGTCCCCATCGCCAACACGCCGGAAAGTGCTGTCGCCTCCCCATAACTCGGCGTCAAATAGGGCAGAACGGTCATGATGAACACACCAAAACCAAAGCCCGTGACACGCTGTATAAAACTCGCGCCAAAAGCCATCAGAGACAAAAATATAAGGGTGCTGATCGTCATTCTTCCTTCCCAGATTTTTCTGCCAGATAGCGACCGATGGTATGCCACAAAACAATGCCTGTTGCGACTGACACATTGAGCGAATGCTTGGTGCCAAATTGCGGAATGTCCAAAGAGTAATCACACAAATCCACCAACTCTTGCTGCACGCCATCTACCTCATTTCCAAGGATAAAAGCATATTTATGTTGAGCAAAATCCGCTTTAAATTTCTCCAAAGAAACAGAGTTGCAGGTCTGTTCCACGGCCACTAAAACATAGCCCTCATCTTTCAGTTGACGGGCAGCCTCCAAACTATCTTTGTAATACACAAACGGAACCACTGATTCCGCTCCCAACGCCGTCTTGTGAATCAACGCAGACGGGGGCACGGGAGAGATGCCGCAGAGCACGATTTGATCGACTTTGAAACAATCCGCCGAACGAAAAGCCGAGCCGACATTGTGGGCACTGCGAACATTGTCCAACAATAGAACCAGTTTATCGTCCTGTGTAGAAAGATACTCTTCTTTGGTAAGTCTCCCCAATTCGGTGTTAAGAAGTTTTCTGTCCATCTATATTCATATAGCCGGAAGGCTGCTAAATGCAATTATTTTCGTAGGGCAAAGTTAGAAAAATTTGGAAAACTTTTGGATTTCAAAAAATAAATTTCCACCTTTGGCAAAGATGGCTTCACACCGACTGTCATCACGAAAACACTAATATATCATTACCATGAAAACTAAAGTTCTCCTTTGCCTTTATTGTCTTTGTTTTTTGCTTGCCTCATGCACGCAGAGCGTCGTAATCAAAACTGAAATTCCTGCCCGTCAAGCTGGCCAGGAGCACGTTCTCAATTTAAGTGTCGCTCCCATTGACACCGTTCGCATCGGCATGATTGGATTGGGCATGAGAGGTATTGAAGCCGTCAGAAGACTTCCGCACATTCCCGGAGTTAAAATTTCCGCCATCTGCGACCTACGCGAAGAATGTCTTGAAAAGGCGCAAAAGATTATGGCAAAATTCAATCTTCCCCAAGCCAACGAATACAAAGGCGAAGAGGGTTGGAAAGAATTGTGCCGGCAGGAAGACTTGGATTTGATTTATATCTGCACAGATTGGCTCAGTCACGCCCCGATTGCCTTGTATGCGATGGATTGCGGAAAACACGTAGCTATCGAGGTGCCTGCTGCATTGAATATGGAAGAAATCTGGGCACTGATTGACAAAGCCGAGCAGACCCGTCTACATTGTATGATGTTGGAAAACTGCATCTACGACTTCTTTGAACTGACTAGTTTGGAAATGGCTCAAAAAGGTGTTTTCGGAGAGTTGATTCATGCGGAAGGCGCCTATATCCATAACTTGGATTTCTTTTGGGGTGAATACTGGAACAATTGGCGTCTGGCCTACAATCAGGAGCACAGGGGCGATGTTTATCCCACCCATGGTATCGGCCCCATCTGCCTAGCTCTCAACATCCACCGCGGAGACCGTATGAAGACCTTGGTTTCTATGGACACCAAACCTTTGAACGGAAAGAAAATCATGGAAAAAGTCAGCGGAAAAACTTGCGAGGGATTTGCCAATGCAGACCAGACTAACACCTTGATTCAGACCGAATTAGGCAAAACCATGTTGATAGAACACAATGTGCTTACGCCCCGTCCTTACAGCCGTATGTATCAATTGGTCGGCACGGATGGCTACGCCAGCAAATATCCCACAAAACAATACTGTCTGCGCGAGGAAGTCAAAGGAGAAATCAATGCTCGCGAGATTCTGGAGGAGAAGGTGTATATGGATCAGGAATTGAAAGCTTTGCAAGCCGGATATACCAGCCCTATTTTGACTCCGGAACTTGAAAAATCAGCCAAAGAAGTCGGCGGTCACGGAGGAATGGATTTCATTATGGACTACCGTCTTATTTACTGCTTGCAACACGGACTTCCGCTGGATATGGACGTGTATGATTTGGCTGAATGGTGCTGCCTGGCTCCCCTGACAAAACTATCTTTGGAAAACGACAATCGCCCTGTAGAAATCCCCGATTTTACCCGTGGAGCGTGGAATGTTGTCGAGGGGTATAAATTTGCTATTAGCAAATAACGAAATTATTTTTACCTTTGTAGGAAATATTTGTTTTAACACTTCTATGTTTCCTACAATTTTACAAGTCGAAACGACCATTGACACCGCCATCAATGCCGCTGCGAATGCCGCGATGGCACAGAATGCCGTACCTCAGGCTGTTGAGGAAAGTTATTCATTGATTGACATGTGCCTCAAAGGCGGCTGGCTTATGGCCGTTTTGGGACTTCTTTCTATGGTTGCCATCTACATTTTTGGACAAAGGATGTGGATGCTTGTACGCGCCGGCAAGACGGGCGAGCACTTTATGAAGGATATCAGCGACAAACTTTCCGACAACAAATTCCGCTCCGCATGTGATTTGTGTGACCGCACGGATACCCCTCTTTCCCGTACCATCAAGAAAGGTATTGAGAAAATCAACCTCTCCGACGCTGAGGTAAAAGCCGCGATGGAATCGACTGCAAACCGCGAAGTGGCCAAACTCGAAAAAGGACTTTCCACCTTGGCAAGTATCTCCGGTGGTGCACCTATGATTGGCTTCCTCGGTACGGTAACAGGTATGATCAAGGCCTTCTTTAACATGGCAAATGCCGGTAACAACGTAGATATTTCCTTGTTATCCAGCGGTATTTACGAAGCGATGGTAACCACAGTAGGTGGTTTGATCGTAGGTATCGTGGCTTATTTCGCCTACAACTTCCTTAACTCACGCATCGACAGCGTTACCAATAACCTGAACGAGGGCATCGACGAGTTTATGGATCTTTTGCAACAGGAAGGAGAAGAATAAGAATGGCTGTCAAGAGAAAACAAAAAGCAAATTCGCAATTTTCAATGTCGTCCATGACGGACATTGTATTTTTGCTGCTCATCTTCTTCCTTGTCACCTCTACCCTGGTGAATCCCAACGCTTTGAAATTGCTCCTGCCGAAAAGTACAGGACAGGTTTCTGCCAAAGCGACGACCAGCGTGAGCATCAAGGATTGGAAGAATGGTGTTTATACCTACCACATCAACGGAAACGAGACACCCATCCCGTTTGAGCAGGTAGAAGATGCCATCGTCACAGAGTTGCAAAGCGAAGAAGACCCCACCTTTTCCATTTACGCGGATGAAAGCGTACCGGTAAAAGAAGTGGTAGCGATGATGAATATCGCCAAACGCAACCATTACAAGGTCATCATGGCGACCTCACCCGAATAGGAAACATAGGCAAATACCCATTTGGATAATCCCCAGAGAGGATGTTTAAAAATAAATCGAAAGCAGAAAAAACAGCCAATTGGCTGGGTGCGGCGTTGACCTTGATTTTTCACGCCGCCCTTTTTGCGTTTGTAGGGTTGTCCTCTCTGAAGTATATTTACCCCCCGCCCGAAGAAAAAGCCTTGCTGATTGACTTTGAGCAGGTGGAAATCGAAAAGCCCAAACGTACGCCCAAAGGTGCAGCGCCTCGTTCGGTCAAACCCAATCCCAAAGAAGAGGTTAAAATTGTAAAGGCGGCCAAAGCACAGGAGATTGGAAGTAAACAAAACCTGACGCAGGAGTCCACATTGACCGATAAAGGAGACGTTGAAAAATACGAACCGCCTCGTAAAAAAATCAACCGCAAGTCTTTGGCTGTCAGCGCAGACAACCCGCAACAAAAGGATAGTCTGGCTCCACAGACCGCATTTGAGCGCTCTGATCAATTGGAAATCGGACACGCACAAGGAAACAGCAAGGTGGGACAAAGCAGCGGAGAGCCCAACGCGCGTTTGGAGGGCCGCAACGTATTGGGATACTTACCCAAGCCCAAATACGAAAAAATGGAAGAAGGTATTGTGGTCGTAAGAATTTGGGTAAACCAGTCTGGCAAAGTGGAAAAAGCGATGGCCGGCGCCAAAGGAACGACCATTACAGATGCCAGCATTTGGGCTGCAGCGCGCACAGCGGCCATGAAAACCAATTTCAGCACGAGCGCACACGCACCGGCATTGCAAGAAGGAACGATTACTTACATATTTAAGTTAAAATAACAGGATTTATTATTAAACGGCCGAGATGGCTATTGAAATGGAAAAAGAAAAAGTTTTTAGACCTCGCAGACAGAGGATTGGCGAGAGTGGCGGAGAGAGACCGCAAAGAAGAGTTTACACTTCAAACAAAGAAGGTGGATACCGTCGAGAGGATGGCTTCCGAAAGAGTGAGGGAGGCTATCGCAAGAGCGAAGGCGGCTTCAATAAAGAAGGCGGCTATCGCAAGAGCGAAGGCGGTTTCCGTAAAGAAGGCGGTTTCCGTAAAAGTGAGGGAGGCTTCAATAAAGAAGGCGGATTTCGCAAAGAAGGCGGTTATCGCAAAAGCGAGGGTGGATTCAGCCGAGAAGGCGGATTTCGTAAGAGCGAAGGCGGTTTCCGCGGAGACAGAAAGCCGCGCCGCGAGGGAGGATTCAAGAGCAATTATCGTCCTCAAAACAACCACGGTATCAATCGCATGATTGACCAACGTAAAAAGCAATTTGAAAGTCAGGAGTTTTCTGACAACGATCATACACCTGTTCCCGTAAAGGATGTGGTACGTTTGAATAAATTTATGGCGAACTCCGGCATTTGTTCCCGTCGAGAAGCCGACACCTTTATTCAAGCAGGCGTGGTAACCGTTAATGGCGAAGTGGTAACGGAGTTGGGCACCAAAATCAACATCTATACGGATGACGTACGCTTCAACGGAGAGAAACTCAAAGGAGAGGAAAAAGTATATATCTTGATGAACAAGCCCAAAGGCTATGTAACTACGACCGCTGACCCTCACGCAGAAAAGACCGTGATGGAATTGTTGCGTGGATGCAATGCCCGCGTATTCTCCGTAGGTCGCTTGGACAAGAATACGACCGGTGTGCTGATGTTCACCAATGACGGAGAAATGGCTGAAAAACTCACCCACCCCTCCTACGACAAAAAGAAAATCTATCAGGTAAATTTGGACAAAGACCTTAAGAGAGAGGACTTTGAGAACATCTTGAAAGGTATCGAACTCAACGATGGTCTTATTGCCGCTGATGATTTGCAGTATATCGACGCCGAAGACAGAAGAAAAATCGGTATCGAGATTCACTCCGGAAAGAACCGCATCGTACGCCGCATTTTCGAAAGTCTGGGCTACGATGTAAAGGCTTTGGACAGGGTCTATTTTGCCGGCCTCACCAAAAAAGGATTGAAACGTGGAGAATGGCGCTTCTTGACAGAGGGCGAGACCAACATCCTGAAAATGGGAGCATTTAAATAGGAAGAAGATGAAACATCGCGCAGGTTTTGTCAATATCATAGGAAATCCCAATGTGGGAAAATCCACCTTGATGAACGCCTTGGTGGGCGAGAAATTGTCTATTGTGACAGCCAAAGCACAGACCACCCGCCACAGAATCATGGGCATTGTCAATGGGGAGGATTACCAGATTGTCTATTCCGATACCCCCGGCATACTCAAACCCTCCTACCGCTTGCAGGAGAGTATGATGAATTTTGTCGAGACGGCCATCGGAGATGCGGACATCATACTCTATGTGACCGACACCGTGGAGAAAAGCGACAAAAACAACGAGTATATCGCCAAGCTATCCAAAGTGTATTGTCCTGTCATTCTGGTGATTAACAAAATTGACATCAGCGATCAAAAGACGGTGGCGGGACTGATGAAATGGTGGCAGGAGCAATTGCCCAACGCCATCATTTACCCTGCCAGCGCCCAGGAGCATTTCAATCTGGATAATATCTTTGATGCGATTGTCAGCCATCTTCCCCAAGCCCCGGCCTGGTTTGACAAAGACACCTTCACGGACAAAAACATGCGATTTTTTGCCTCCGAAATCATCCGGGAGAAAATCTTCCTCAACTATGGACAGGAAATCCCCTATTGCTGCCAGGTGGAAGTGGAAGAATTTCACGAAGGAGAGGAGCGTTACGACATCAGTGCTGTCATTTATGTCATGCGTAACAGCCAAAAAGGCATTATCATCGGCAAAGGGGGCAGCGCATTGAAAAAGACGGGTACAGACGCCCGCATTGAAATGGAAGACTTCTTCCAGAAGAAAATCTATCTGCGCCTGTTTGTGAAAGTAGATGCAGATTGGAGAGAGAACAAAAGAGAATTAAAACGTTTTGGATACGAATTATAAGTCAGATAATATGAGTAAAGAGGATATTGAAGAAATCGACAACATCTCCACAGAAGAATTTGAAAATGCTGAAAGCGAAGAATTTGAAGCGGTAGAAAACGAAGAATTCGTTGAAAGCGCCGAAAGCGAAGAAACGGCTGAAAGCAAAGGCAAGTTCGACAAACTTTTGGGAGAAGATGCCAAAAAATTCAGATTGACCGGAATGTTTCGGGAATGGTTTCTTGACTATTCCTCTTATGTCATTTTGGATAGAGCAGTTCCGCACATCGTGGATGGTCTGAAACCCGTCCAAAGACGTGTCCTTCAAGCCATGAAAGTACACGATGACGGCACGCTGACCAAAGCCGCCAAAGTGGTAGGTCAGGTAATGGCTTACCACCCGCACGGAGATCAATCCATCTTCGGTGCCTTGGTGCAATTGGGACAGAAACAGCTTTTGATTGACACCCAGGGTAACTGGGGTAATATCATCACCGGTGACCCCAATGCGGCAGGCAGGTATATCGAATGTCGTCTGTCTGAATTTGCCAAAGAAGTCGTCTTCAACAAAAAGACCACGCATTGGATTAAGACCTATGACGGAAAGGCCTTGGAGCCCGTGGAACTTCCCATCAAATTCCCCTTGCTGCTGATGCAGGGTACCGAGGGTATCGCCGTAGGTATGGCGTCCAAAATTCTCCCTCACAATTTCAACGAATTGCTGGATGCATCCATCGCTATTTTGAAAGGCGAAGATTTTGAAATCTATCCTGACTTTCCGACCGGTGGTTTTATCGATTGTTCCAAATACAACCGAGGCCAACGAGGTGGCAAAGTGAAAGTCCGCGCCAAAATTGAGAAATTGGACAAAGACACCATCGCCATTACTGAAGTCCCGTACGGCAAGACGACGCACGCGCTTTGCAACAGCATTATGGACGCGCGCAAGAAGGGTAAAATCAAATTCAGCAAGATCGATGACCTGACGACCAAACAAGCCAACATCATCATCCGTCTGCCCAAAGATGTCTCGCCGGACAAGACCATAGATGCCCTTTACGCATTTACCGACTGCGAAATTTCCATTTCCACCAACACCTGTGTGATTGTGGACCATAAGCCCGAATTTATCGGCGTTGATGAGGTCCTCATCTACAACACCCACCACACCCGCGACCTGTTGAAATGGGAGCAGGAAATCCGTTTGGATGAACTCAACAAAGAGTGGCATTACACCTCATTGGAGAGAATCTTCTTTGAGCAGGAAGTTTATAAAATCCTGGAAGACAAATCATTCCCGAGTTGGGAAAAACAGATTGATTGTATCTTCCGCAAAATGAAAGAATTTGAAGACCAACTGCGCGAGGAGATTGTGCCGGAGGATATTGACAAGTTGGTAGAAAAGCCCGTTCGAAAAATTTCCAAATTCGACATCAAGGCCGCCAATGAGAAATTGGCTAAAATCGAAAAGGAAATCAAAGCGGTTAAGCACAATATCGCCCATATCACCGAATTTACCATCAAGTGGTTCGAGCACCTCAAAGAAAAATACGGAGAGGGTTGGGACCGCAAGACCACAATCACCTCATTTGAGACCATTACGGCCAACAAGGTGGTGTCCAACAATGCCAAATTGTACGCCAACAAGCAGACAGGCTTTGTGGGTATGAATCTCAAACGCGATGATGCCGGTGAATTTATCTGCGATTGCTCCGACATTTCCGAAATCATTGCCATTTCCAAAGACGGACATTATAAAATCAGTAAAATCACAGAAAAGAGCTTCTTCTTTACGGATTTGATTTACGTAGGTGTGTTTGACCGAGGAGATACCCGCACCGTCTATAATGCCATTTACAAAGACGGTAAAACCGGTGTCAATTTTGCCAAACGTTTTTCTATTACCAGCGTCACCAAAGACAAGGAATACGACATCACCATGGGCACGCCGGGCTCTGCCATCCTTTGGCTGACAGCGAACCACAATGGAGAGGCAGAAAGCGTTAAAATCCGTTTCAAGCAGCAGAAAAAACTGAAGAAACTCATTGATGAATACGATTTTAGCACGTTGGCCATCAAAGGACGTACCTCCCGAGGTAACATCGTATCCAAACATACCATCCAAAGCATCCAGCTCAAGAGTCTGGGCGTTTCGACCATCAGTGGCAAGAATATCTGGTTTGACGAAGATATCCAGCGCCTCAACGAGGACGGACACGGAAAATTGCTCGGACAGTTCAATCCCGACGACAAGGTTCTGGCTATTTTCAAAAACGGAACCTACTACACAACTTCTTCCGACTTGAGCAGCAAATACCAAGGCGAGTTACTGCGCATCGAGAAATTGGATAGTTCAAAAGTGTGGACGACCCTCTACTATGATGCTGAAGCAAAGAGCTTTTATGTAAAACGCTTCTCCTTTGATGTCAGCGACAATAACCCCATCAATTTTGTCGGCGAGGGGAAAAATTATCTGGTTGAAATCACAGATGAACCCTATGCTTGCTTTGAGGTTAGTTTCCAAGGAAAATGGGAGCACCGTCTGCCTGAAACATTTGATGCTGAAGAATTTATCGCAAAGAAGGGCATAGGTGCAAAAGGAAAGAAAGTACACAGTCTGGATGTCAAATCTGTACGCTTCGTCGAGCCGTTAAGAAAGGTTGAAACCCCTCAGGTGGAAGAGGGAGAAGAAGACATAATCGACATTACGGAAGACATGCTCGATGTTGAAATCATTGATATTGAAATCGAAGACAAAGAACCCACCTTGTTCTAAAGTCAGAGCGATTTTCTTATGATTATTGCACTTGCGGGATTTATGGGCTGCGGAAAAAGCAGCGTCGGTCGCGAACTCTCACGCCAAAACGGCTGGGAGTTCGTGGATTTGGACCGCGTCATTGAAAAATACGCCGGGAAACGCATTGCTGACATCTTCGCACAAGACGGAGAATTTTGTTTCCGCAGACAAGAAAGCCAATGCCTGTATCGCATCTTGGAGTATCAGGGTGAAAGTCCGCTTGTTTTGTCGCTGGGTGGCGGTGCTCCCCTGCTCAACAGCCACACCCTTCACGAAAAATGCGTCTGCATCTATCTGGAAGCCACATACGAAGATATCATAGCCCATTTAGGTAGCCTCGAAGATAGCAAACGCCCCTTGCTTTCTGAAAAATCAATTCGCCAGAAATTAGCCGAAAGAGCCCCTATCTATCAAGAGATGGCACATTATATTATTAAGGTAGGGGGAAAAAGTGTGGCGCAAATCGCCCAAGAAATTACCGAACAGCTAAAAGACTAAGGCAGAAAAGCCTCGTCGTCCCGCTCTTTAATATCCTTCACTCGAAGTTGAAGGTTGGCAATACCTCTATAATAATTCTCTACAATACTATAGCAGACATCAATCGGATTCCCCTCTTTGATATATTGATAGTATTCTGATTTATTAAAGGCAATGGCCGCAATATGGTGATAGGGCTGCGCCTCTTCGATAAGCTCCAATTTCAAATGGCCGCCGTCTGCTCCCACACGTCTTCCGTTGCCGTTATCATAGACATTTTCCGTCCTGAATACCGGCAGAGGATTGCCCGGACCAAAAGGCTGGAATTGTTTGAGAATACGGAAGAAACGAGCCGTAATACCGCTGAACGAAAGGTCTGCATCGATATTGACAACAGGAACCAATTTGGAACTCGTAATGCGAGCCGCGATAAACTGCTCGATGCGTTCACAAAACTCGGGCAAATTCTCTTCTTTCAAAGTCAATCCTGCCGCATAGAGGTGTCCGCCGAAATTCTCCAGCAAATCGCTGCAATGATCAATGGCTTCGTAAAGGTCAAATCCATGTACGCTTCGTGCCGAGCCTGTCACAAAGCCATTGGAACGGGTCAAAACGATGGTCGGACGATAAAACGCCTCCACCAGACGGGACGCTACGATACCTACCACGCCTTTGTGCCAACCCGAATTATAGACAATGGTCGCACTCGTACCGGCCAGACAAAGTCCGCGGGGGGCTTTCTCCTGCAATTCTTCCACGGAAGAAACCGGTCCTTGATAGGTCAGAACCAAGGTTTTAGCCTCTTCGGTAATCGCTCGGTCTGCAGCCTTGCGGTCCGTATTATGTTGGTTGATTTCCTCTCCGATACGGCTGGCTTCAGCATCCGTCTGGGCAGTCAGCAAATCCACCGCAATGCGTCCCGACTCCATACGACCGGCAGCATTGATACGGGGACCGATTTTGAAAACAATATCATCGATGGTGATATGCTTGGGGTCCAGACTGGAAAGGTTGATCATCGCCAGCAAGCCCTTACGAGGATTTTCATTGAGTTGCTTGAGTCCGAAATGGGCCAAAATACGGTTTTCTCCCGTAATGCTCACCAAATCAGAAGCAATACTCACCACCAACAAATCAAAATAAGGCAATAAGTCATCAAAAGGAATGTCGCGGGTCTGGGCAAAAGCCTGCACAAATTTGAAGCCCACGCCACAACCGCTCAATTCGTCACAAGGATAATGGCAATCACTTTGCTTGGGGTCCAAAACCGCCACCGCATCCGGTACTTTTTCATCCGGGAGGTGATGGTCACAAATAATCACATCGATTCCTTTGCTTTTGGCATATTCCACTTTTTCAATGGCCTTGATGCCGCAATCAAGGGTAACAATCAGACTAAAACCACTTTCGTACGCCCAATCAATACTCTTGTAAGACACGCCATAGCCCTCATCATAACGATCAGGAATATAGAATTCGATTTGGTCCGTAAAATTCTTGAAAAAAGAATAAACCAAAGAAACCGCAGTGGTGCCATCCACATCGTAATCCCCGTAAATAAGGATTTTCTCCTTCTGCTCCAAGGCTTTCTCCATGCGCGAAACGGCCTTATCCATATCCTTCATCAGGAAAGGATCATGCAAAGAAGAGAGTGAGGGACGGAAAAAAGCACGAGCCTGTTCAAAAGTGGTAATACCGCGCTGCACCAGCAAGGTTGCGAGCACGGGATCAATGCCCAACTCTGATGAGAGCCGGCTGACAACCTCGGGATCCCCCTGAGGTAACTTTTCCCACTTTTGTTCTTTTGCCATATTCTGCAAAGTTAATCAATTTATTTACCCATTCCAATTTCATTATCGAATTTTTATTTGTAGGTTTGCAAGGCATTTGAATAAAACAAGATTTGAAGGATATGAAAAAGTTTCTTGCACGTAAAAATATTGTTTTTTCATTGAAACGATACGGGGTGGATGCCATGGGGGCTATGGCGCAAGGACTCTTCTGCACTTTGCTGATTGGTACCATTCTCAATACGGTCGGCAGCCAACTGCACATTGATTTTTTAACGGCCTCATTGGTCACGATCGGGGGAAAATCCTACACATTGGGTGCTCTGGCGTCAGCCATGGTAGGTCCGGCAATGGCGGTGGCCATCGGATACGCCTTGCAAGCCCCTGCTCTGGTCTTATTTTCGTTGATTCCCGTCGGTTTTGCGACCAATGCCATGGCGGGTGCAGGAGGCCCTTTTGCTGTCTATATCGTCAGTATCATCGCCGCCGAATGTGGAAAAGCCATTAACAAAGAAACACGCATAGACATTCTTCTTACTCCGTTTATTACCCTATGCAGCGGCATTTTAGCGGCCTGCTTCATGGCTGCTCCTATCGGGAAAGCGGCCAGCTGGCTGGGACAAATCATTATGTGGGGCACCCAACTGCAACCTTTCCTGATGGGTATGTTGATTTCTGCCATCGTGGGCATAGCCCTCACGCTTCCCATCTCATCTGCTGCCATTTGTGCCGGATTGGGACTGACCGGATTGGCCGGTGGAGCGGCATTGGCAGGTTGCTGCGCCCAAATGGTCGGTTTCGCCGTCATGAGTTTCCGGGAAAACCGCTGGGGCGGTCTGGTAGCCCAGGGTCTGGGAACCAGCATGCTGCA
>CAJGBW010000030.1 GCA_904501835.1 uncultured Bacteroidales bacterium | reverse complement strand
GATATAATTGAAATCGAAACCGGCAACAAGTTGGAACGCATTATTTGTCCTGTAAAAGGTGTATCTGATTTCTGGGGTCCTTACCCAACAATATATGATAATAAATTATATATCATTGGAAACAATACCCTATACCGTTATCCGACATATCCGTGGAATTAAATGAATAGTAATGATAAGATGAAGTATTATCATACAATATTTTAGACGATGGGATACAATGGCGATGCGTTTAATTACAATATGTAGTGTCATAATGGGGTTGCTTTGTTCATGCTGTAAAACAGAGAATGAACAAGGTATAATAAGACCAGAATGGGAGGCAGCAATTCCTACATTTGAGTCTTCAGAGATTTTTTATCCGGGCTTAATCAACCTGCCAAAGTTGGAGAATTTGATGATTGTCCCGACAACCATTTACGATGGCGGTTTCTGCAATGAAGATAATAGACTCTGTGCTATTGATATAAATACAGGAGAAACAAAATGGTTTTTCCCCTCTAATATTGAAAGTCGGACTTTTTCTCACTTTGACTCAAAGGGGTACCTATATAACGGGAAATTAATCTTTCAATATGTAATAAACCAGCAAAAGGATACATATTCGCGCGCCACGGTTTGTCTTAATGTTAAAACTGGCGAAACATTATGGCAAAAAGAAAGTAGGTCATCTGGTGTAATCAAACCCGTAATCGGAAGCGGTAAAGATTGTTACTTTATCCAAGACAGCTGTCGTGTTTGTAAAGTCAATATGGATAGCGACCATATCAGTGAATTTTACTATACAGGAGACAATCTGTTGAAAATAAATGATATCGACTTATGTGACAATTATTTAGTTATATCATGCTTCTGCGAATCAGCTCTTGAAGATTATAGTAAGGAAACCTATGTAATAGTTATTGAAACGAATACGGGAAAAGAAACTTTAAAAAAATATTTGGGATATTCATTAGTACCTGCTCATAATTTTCTTGAGAAGAATATCATATATTCAAATTTAGAAAGGAAAATTATGGCGGTCAATCTAAAAACGGGAAATATACTTTGGGAACGCCATGATGAATGCTCCTATGGTTTTCAAGATTTATGTATCTACAACGATGTATTGATGAATTGTAGTATCAATGCCACAATTGGTTACGACAAGAATACAGGGTATGTTAAATATTTATTTGATGATTATGGGTCGTATTATGTGACACAGCAAGGTAGATATGCGTATTTCTTAAATAGAAAAGAGAATGTAGATATTATAGAAATAGAGACAGGCAAAAAACTTGGCCAGATTATATGTCCAAATAAATCTGGATTTCTAGGTCCTTATCCAACAATATATGATAATAAATTATATATCATTGGCAACAACACCCTATACCGTTATCCGACATATCCGTGGAATTAAATGAGAAATTATAACATCATGCATATATTCTTAAAAACAAAACACTGATAAAATGAAAAAGTTCATGATTTTGGCGGCCCTTTTGGTCGCGACCTTCTCGATGCGAGCCGAGGTGAAAATGGCCGGCATCTTTACAGACAACATGGTCTTGCAGCAGCAGACCCAAGCAAAACTTTGGGGCTGGGCAGATGCCGGTAAGACCGTGAAAGTCAAAGTTTCTTGGGATGCGAAAGCCAAATACAGCACCAAGGTGGCCGAAGACGGGAAATGGTGCATCGAGGTGGTAACTCCCCAAGCCGGCGGTCCTTATACCATTGAGGTGTCAGAGACCAACAAAATCACCCTCAACGACGTTTTGATTGGCGAGGTGTGGGTGTGCTCAGGACAATCCAATATGGAAATGCCCATTCGTGGTTTTAACAATCAGCCTATTGAGGGTGCTGTGCAGGCCATTATGGAGGCTGGTAATTATGCCGACCGTATCCGTGCCATCACCATCGGACGCTCATTTACCGAAGAAAAACAGAATGATATTACAGGCGGCAAATGGGAAAAATCAGGCGTAGAGACCACACCCAATATGTCTGCGCTCGCTTATTTCTTTGGTAAAAATATCGCCAACGCGCTGCAAGTGCCTGTGGGATTGGTTATTACCGATTGGGGTGGTACCGACATTGAATGCTGGATGAGCCGTGAGACTTATACCCACTCAATGCAGAATGTTCGCACGCAGGAGCAAATCGAGAAACGTCTGGCTTACGAAAGCAGCAACAAAAAACACCCCTCTCGTGTTGCCTGTCTTTACAATGCGATGATTGCCCCCATTGCAGGGTACGCCGCCAAAGGATTTGTCTGGTATCAGGGCTGCAACAATGCCAAGCATTGCTATACCTATTATGATAAGATGCAGCAGGCCATGGTGCAGCAGTGGCGTAGCGAGTGGGGAGATATGGATAACAAAATGCCTTTCCTCTATGTGCTGATTGCCCCTCACGCCTATCATCGTGACCCGATGGGTGAGCGCCGTCCTTTCTTTGTGCTCAATCAGATGAATGCCGCTGTGATTACGCCCAACTCGGCTTATGCCGTTACAGAGACTTTGGGTGCGGGTTCTTGTATCCATCCTCCCAAGAAAATTGAAATTGCCGACCAGTTGGCTCATCATGCTTTGATTGGCACTTATGGCAAAGATACCGGTATGAAAGAGGCTCCCATTGTGAAGTCCTGCATCTTGAAAGGAAGAACCTACGAAGTGGAATATCACACCTCTGTATGTCCGGCTTATGCGGATTTGGAAGAAGTGAAAGGTTTTGAAGTGGCCGGTGCTGACCGCGTATTCTATCCTGCAAAGGCCAAGGTCAATTACAGAACCGTGATTGTTGAAGTGCCCGCAGAGGTGGCCGAGCCGCAGTCTTTGCGTTATGCTTTCCGCAATGTACCGGATTGCAACTTGACGAATCGCTATGGCTTCCCGGCGCCTCCTTTCCGCACGGATGATTGGGAAAAAGTAGCGGAGAAATAATTTGCCACGCCCCAGCGGCGTCTTTATAATTCTGTATCGGGCTCGACGTGAATACTAATGTGCGTTTCGGGCCCGTATTTTTTTTGTATAGCCTCTTCCGCTTCCGTAGAGATATCGTGCGCTTCCACAATGGATATTTGAGAGCTGACGATGATGTGGGCGCTGATGATGAAAGTGATACCATTGCGTCGGGTTCGCAGGTCGTGAACATCAACCACCCCTTTTACGGATGAAATGGTCTGAATGATTTCTTTTTCAATATCTTCCGGAAGTGAAGTCTCAAGTAATTCTTCCAAGCTGGGGAGGGCCATTTTAACGGCTACAACAATAATGGCAATGCTGATGATGCAGGAAACAATGGGGTCTAAAATCGTCCATTTATTTCCCAACAGAATGGCACCGCCAATACCAATCAATGAGCCGATGGAGGAAAATGCGTCGCTTCGGTGATGCCATGCATTGGCAATGACGGCTGTACTACCTGTTTTCTTACCCACCTTTACGGTCGCCTGGTAGATAAATTCTTTGGCTAAAATAGAAACAGCGGCGGCAATGAGGGCGATATATCCCGGTTTGGGAATATCAATTCCATTGAAAACTCCCACAATGCTTTTGATGGCGTCTCCCATCAGTCGGGCTCCGACAACCACTAAAATCACACTCACGATGAGGGTGGCAAGCGTCTCAAATTTTCCGTGTCCGAATGCGTGTTTTTTATCCTGTCCTTTTGAGGATATATGCGTGAAAACCAGTACAATAATGTCGCTCGCCAAGTCGGAGAGCGAGTGGATGCCGTCGGCGACCATGGCCGCACTTTTCCCAAATATGCCCGCCGCGATTTTTCCTACCGTAAGCACGACATTGACAACGGCTCCCCATAAGGTAATGTTTCTGATTTCTTTCTCTCTGTTCATATTGTCAGCCTCCATACACTTTCAACTCCCAAAGATAGGAAACTTTCGTTATATGAGAGTATTCGGGTATTACCTTTAGTTGTCATATGGATATTACAATAAGAATATAGATAGGATTTTGCCGGCTGACAAAAAATATATATATTTGCAAAGTCATAGGGGAATTCGTAGAAGGGATGACAACCCTTATCGCTCAGGCGGTTCCGAGCCCCATTCATTTTTGTAAGTCGTGGCTGGACGATGTAATGGGTAGTGCGAAGTCCCCGCCCGCATCGCATCACACCACAAAGGCGTAAACCTCCGCCACGCATAAGGGGCAAAATTTAAGCATCTCAAAACGAGATGCTTTTTTGTTCTATTCGCTTGAAATCGCTGTAATGCAGTACTGAACTTTCTCAAGAGTTCTTCTTCTGACTCCTACGGTCATCTTGATTTTGCGCATCTTGATTTCAGTATTTCCCTACCTATCATTCATGCTTGTGTTGTCGAAAGCAACTCACGTTTGTGTAGTCGTCCTGTTTCCGCACACTTTAGGCGAGTTTTGGCCGAAAGTCGCACAAGGTATCACAAATATCCGCTAAAATGATGCTTTTCTCTAACACCTTAGGCGAGTTTTGACTATTTTAGGCCTAAGGTGTCGATTCGCTTGGTCCGCTTGGTTCGCCTGGTTCGCTTGGCCCGTTTGGTCTGTTTAGCCCGCTTCGTCCGCTTCGTTGATGAAAGCAACTCGAAGCAACTAACTCCACTGTCGTTGCCTATCCGTTAAGAATGCACTTCCGCTGTCGAAATCGCTGCACTTCAGCTTGTCGTTTATAGTTCGACGGTCAGCTCTTGTTTTTAGACGAAGGTGACTGAACACTATGAGGGAAAGCCATGGCCTTGCCTTGACACTGAAGTTCCTTAATCATTTTCATGAATTCCTCACCCATTTTTTCCGCTTCTATTCCAAGTCCTTTAAGAACGATTTTACGGTCGGTACTGATTGCCATATCTGCAACAAATAAGGCTCTTATGACAGCAATTACTGTCTGTTCATTTCCTCCCCATAATTTGGTGGCCATACTAAACATGGCGCTGACTGTAAGATCCATTATTACCATTGGATTCTTCTGCACATTGAGGTCGGTGTTGAATTTCAACTCGCCATCTCCAGTCTGAAGCACTTCTAAAATTTTCTTCATGATTTTTAATTCTTAAATAAGTTATATTGCGTCACTATTTTGCACAATAACCGCTTGATGAAAATCACCAATTTCCATCATCCTCACTACATTGCCAGGCAACGTCTGATTTGACTCTCACTGACATGTAGTGTTCTATATAAATGTTCTGCAATATGCTGTTTTTCCTGTCGGGTAAGCAGATATACAGAAGATTTGCCGTACTTAAGCAGAAGATTGTTATCGATCTCTGCACATATGTCCATATCGGAAGGCCTTCTATAATTTGACTTTCCCATTTCGTTAATTAACATTTCTTTAGGCGAGGTCATATATATTCCTTTTTCTATTACAGACAGATTGATTGGTGGCAGGCTGTTATTATCCTTTCTCTGCTCCAATTCCCATTCTTCAGAAGACTTTCTTGTCATGTGCCAATTGAATGCTCTAGGTGTGACGAACAAGTTTTCCACCTGTGGAATATCAAGAACGGACTCTCTTAAAAAGACACCATTTTCACTCATCACATAGTTATCTGGAATATGAGTGGTTCTGTTGACAAAACGATGGTAATACCTGCGATTCAGCAAAGCTCCATAAGGTTCCTTGCCCATCTCCTTCATGAAGATTGAATTTACAGATGAATATGGGTATGCATATGGGATTGGTGACACCCCGTGATGCAGCGGATTTCTCAGAATATAACTCATCGCAGCTATCATGTGATTATACCCGACAACTTCCATAGTATAGTGATTCTTTTCTCCAATCCTTCCGGAACGGTGATATTTTCTATTGAAATACATACTATACGAGAGTCGGAAATAACGCATACATTCATCCGGGTTTCGAGATTGAATCAACTGATGATAATGAGTGGACATTTCCGATTCAACAAGTCCTATAGAATCAGTGTTGAATAGGGCTAGTGCAAAACAATTGAAACCTCTGTTGTAATCTTCAGCATCTCTAAACAATACTTCTTCTCCGGCTGAGATACATAAGTGAAATGTTTTTTTCATAAATACATGACATTTAACCGTATGATAGTTACATCTAATTATTTAATACGGGAAACCGATAGTATGGCGCCTATCGCGTCCATCCTGTTTCCGCACACTTTAGGCGAGTTTTGACCGAAAGTCGCACAAGGTATCACAAATATCCGCCAAAATGATGCTTTTCCCGCACACCTTATGCGAGTTTTAGCCGAAAGTCGCACAAGGTGTCGCCCTCTCGCCCCTCTTGCTCCTCTTCGCTGACGAAAGTAGATCTGCCCCTCGAGAGTTGCATAATAGTAGGTCGCTCGACGCCATATAGAAGGCTGCTCTGCGCCATATAGTAGGTCGGTCGGCGCCAGATAAATTCGAATGTACTACCCACTACCGTAGAACTGGTCAATACTCCAAAACGTCAAAGACCAGGTCCACGTCGCCGAAATGACCGACTGTGTTGATGTTTGCGTTGAGGTATTCCCCGTTCGTTTTTTTGCCGATGACGGTAGCCCCGAATGGCAAATCGTGCGGAGCACAAAGGCGCGCCATTAGCGGTAGTTACCAAGATTTTCTCGATAATTGATTCTTTAAGGTCAAGCAAAAACGGAATCGAGATCTTTGGACAGTCGAAGAAAACCAGAGCGTATCTTGTCCGCTTGGGCTTTGCGAGGCTTTGTGCCTGTCGTGTAAGCCCAGAGTTGTTTCTGATTGATTCCGGTTATTTTTTCAAGAGATGCTAATGAGAAAATACCAGCTTTGACATAGTAATTCATCAGGCTAAGTGCGTCCACGGTATACTCTATAACATATTCTTCATCCAAAAAATCAGGATACCTGAATCCCTCTTTCAGTGCCGTTTCTTTATAAACCGTCATCTGTCTGACCATATCAGATTTTGCCTCATCAATAGTCTTTCCCATGCCTGAAAATATTTCATCTTTGCAATAGACACTATATGTGCCGTCTTCTGCTCTCTCAATTATTGCCGCTATCTGATTCATTATCATACGTTTTTAAGTCCCATGTCCTTTCTCATTTTCTTTTCAAGCCCTTTGCCGAGTTCTTTCGCTCCGTGGTAAGGTACGGGATAGGTCGCTGAGCCCTTTTTGTAAATCACATGACTACCACATTGACGGATAATCTCCCAACCGTTTGCTTGCACAAGCTTATGAAATTCCGTTGTTTTCACTTCGTATTTCGTTGCAAATGTAGTAATAATTCTATTATTAAATACGAGATTTGATAGATATTTTTCTATTAAATGTGCCATCAATACTCCAAAACGTCAAAGACCAGGTCCACATCGCCGAAATGACCGACTGTGTTGATGTTTGCGTTGAGGTATTTTCCGCTCAATTGTCCTCGCCAGACAATGTCATCTCGGGAATTGATGGGGATGCTCATTTCAAAACCATAGCTTTTGGAGTTGATTTTGACCACGGCGCTGCAATTCCAGGAATTGAGTTTTCCGCCGTCATCTTCGGTGATGAGAAAGGCGCACATGGAGAGTTGTTCTGTCCAGTCGGAAACCAGCACGGCATCAAAATCCAGTTCCTTGCCGACATCTTTTCTTTTGACGGAAACCATAAAGTCCGTGATGCTGGGTTTGTATCGCTGTAGATCCTCTTCCACGGTTGCCGTAAAACTTTCCACTGCCCCTATTTTAATAAAGAATTCGGCGCCTCCACAGAACCAGCTGTCGAAATTCCTTTTGGCTTTGAATTTCTTGAGCTGCAGCATCTTGCCCGTATTTCCCGCCGCCGCGCTCGTCGGACTCGCCTCGCCGCCCGCCTTTAGCCTTGCGCCGCCCGCCTTGGTTTCGATTTTTCCGTGGTTGCCCGTACCCCAATCGGGATCCGTTTTGCGTATGTAGGCAAGGGGAGTCAGTTGGCTGTCTTCGTTGCTGTTTATCACCCATACGCAACCCTCCTGCGCCATATTTTCATCCACGATGACCTCTTCGCAGACGATTTCTCCCGTGCAGGATTTTTTGAGCCTCCACCCTTGATTGCTGTTTGTATTGGTGCCAGGGTCGTAGGTGATGGTGGGTAGCGTTTCTCCGTCCCAATTTTCGCTGTAGGGCCAATAAATCTGAATGTTGCTCTCGCTCAAATATCGTATGTATTCTTCCACCTGTTCCGACACATCGGCTGGCTCTTCATCTCCGCTTCCAGCACTTCCACCACTTCTGCCGCTACCGTCTCCGCCGCTTCTACAGCCTCCCCGCGTCCTTAACTCATTCCATTCGCTACTAGCCAACTCTTGCCGAATCAGGTCGCGCAACGGATTGGAGTAGCTTTTCCCCGCCCCGTCTTCGTTCTCCCCGAGCGCGATCACTCCACGGCAATTCCCGCCCTCGTCGCCTTCGCTCTCGCCCTCCCCGCCCGCGATCGCTCCACGGCAACCCTCGCCCTCCCCGAGCGCGATCGCCCCGCGGCAATCCTCTCCGCCCGCAAGCACCCCGCGGCTTTTTGCCAAAGCGCGGTCTCCAACACCACTTCCGGGCTGCGAAAATAAATCCGCCAGCATATATTCCTCGTCAAATCCATTGTCCGTTGAGGCCTTGACCGCATCCAACACCTCATTCATTTGCTCGTTACCGAGGGGGAGACGCGAAAGCAGGGCCGCTGTTTGGGAGAGTTCCTGATAAAATTCAGCCGTTTTTTCCGACTCTTCAAAGCGAGGGATTTCATCCATCAGATTTTCACAGGCGACGAGAGAAAAAATGGCCGCCAGACACAAGATTTTTCTTTTCATAAGCATTCTTTTTATGTTTCTGCTGCAAAGTTCCGCAGGATTATCCGTTTACGATGAAAATTTTTGTAAAAATTAAAAATTCGGCGTTAGGGCTATCTGTGAGGCATATTTTTCTCAAAAAACTTTTTCAAAAAGTGTATAAAAATCTTTTCTATTCTCATTATTCTGTGTTATTTTTGTGCTTGAAATTTTCATGGAATGACAACGCGCGAAAAATATGTAATTGTGACCGCTGCCGGCAGTGGTACCCGAATGGGCGCTTCTATGCCCAAACAATTTCTCAACCTAGGCGAAAAGCCCGTTTTGAGACATACTCTCGAAGCTTTTTTTGCCGCGATTCCTCAGATTCATGCCGTAGTGGTTTTGTCGGCACAGATGAAGGAGTATTGGCGCAATCTGTGTTATACCCAAAAATTTTACAAGCCTCAGACTTTTGTCGAAGGGGGATTGACCCGTTTTCATTCTATCAAGAATGCACTCAAACAGATTCCCGATGACGCTGTTGTCGCAGTTCACGACGGCGTCAGACCTTTGATTTCGCCCAAGTTGATACAGCGTCTGTTCGATTTGGCAGAGCAATATGAGGGAGTGGTGCCTTGTCTTTCCTCAAGTGACACCCTACGTTGTTTGGCAAAGTTTGAAGAGGGCTGGCTGTATGACTCTCAGTCCGAGTCGCTTCCGGCTCGTGAACAGATATTCGGTATGCAGACGCCGCAGATTTTTGATGCGCGTTTGCTGAAAGCCGCCTATTCTCTTCCTTACGAAGACTCTTTTACGGATGATGCGTCTGTCGTACAAACTTATTTATCAAAAAATCCCGAAGAAAAATCGCGTGTCTGCTATGTTCCCGGTGAGAAATTCAACCTGAAATTGACAACTCCGGACGATATGCTTTTGGCAGAGGCGATATTGTCTTTGATAAGTAAGTAATTATTCGTAAATTTACCTGAATTTTATAATTGTAATAAAATGGCATTTTCATTTTTAACACAAGAATTGGCTATTGACCTTGGAACGGCCAATACGGTAATATTTCAAAATGATGAGAAGGTGCTGGATGAACCCAGCATCGTGGCTTTGGAAAAGGCGACGGGAAAATGCGTGGCTCTCGGACATCAGGCCAAATTGATGCACGGCAGGACCAATCCCGGAATTGAGACCATACGTCCTTTGCAGGATGGTGTGATTGCCGATTTCAATGCGGCAGAAATCATGATTCGCGGATTCATCCGCAAAATCAACCAGAAACGCAGATCTATTTTTAATCCGAGCATCAAAATGGTGATTGGTATTCCGGCGGGTTCTACCAGTGTGGAGCTTCGTGCCGTTCGTGACTCGACGGAGCATGCCGGCGGCCGTGATATCAATTTGATTTTTGAGCCCATGGCTTCTGCGCTCGGTATCGGTCTGGATGTCTTGGCGCCCAGAGGAAACATGGTCGTGGACATCGGAGGCGGTACGACAGAGATTGCCGTAATTTCGTTGGGTGGTATTGTCGTGCAGGATAGTGTGCGTACAGCCGGTGACGCCTTCACCAGAGATATCATGGATTATATGCGTCAGCAGCACAATCTTCGCGTGGGCGAAATCAAAGCTGAACAAATCAAATGTGCTGTTGGTGCGGTGATTCCCAATCTTCCCAAAGAAGAAGTTCCCGAGCCTTTCAAGGTGGTAGGTCCGAATATGCTGACGGCGCGTCCTGTGGAGGCCGAGGTAACCCACGAAGAAATCGCGCACTGTCTGGATAAAACGATTTCCAAATTGGAGTCCGCCATTGTGCATGTGTTGGAGCGTACTCCGCCTGAGTTGTATTCGGATATTGTTGCCAATGGTATCTGGCTAGCGGGCGGTGGTGCCTTGCTGCGTGGTCTGGCAACCCGTTTTACGGATAAGACCAATATCCAATTCCATGTGGCAGAAGACCCGTTGAGAGCCGTAGCACGAGGAACCTGTATCGCTTTGAAAAATACGGACAGTTATCCTTTCCTAATCCGATAGTCTCTCAACAAAAGAGTCCTCATGTCCGTCGGAAGAACTCGAAATCATTTGATAGATGCAGCCGCCTTCATCATATTGGAAGTGGCTGCACTTGCTATGATTTCCTATAATGCCGAACTTCAGCGAACTTGGCTGGCCAAGGGTGCCAACAGCATCACAGCGGCGGTATGGGGCGTGGTGGAGGATATCAATCAATATCGAAATCTTCGTCAGGAAAATAAACTTTTGGCAGACGAAAACCAGTTTTTGCAGCAACAAATCGAGGCGTACAAGACTCAATCTCTGGCACAGTATCCGACTTTTTCTTCTATGCAGCCCGCTCATCCGAATGAGTGGCAATATATGCAGGCAGAAATCGTCAAGCATCAATTCAAAGGACAGCACAGTTATTATATTTTGAATCGGGGAGAGCAGGCAGGGGTTCGTGTCGGCAATGGCGTGATTACCCCCAGAGGCGTAGTCGGTGTGGTGGATGCCGTCAGCAAACATTATAGTTATGTACGTTCCTTTTTCAATGCCGGTATGACGGTGATTGCCCGAGTGGACAGTGCAGGCGTTGTCGGTCCTTTGGTATGGGAGGGCCTATCTTACAAAACGGCGACGCTTCGTTCCATTCCTCATCATATTCCTGTTCCGGAGGGGAGCGTGTTGTATTCAAGTTCTTTTTCCGGCGCTTTCCCTTCCGATATTCCCTTGGGCGAGTGCGGCAAATCCACCATTTCTTCAGACGGTACCCAAAATGTGGAAGTCCTTCTCTATGAAGACCCGTATTATCTTCGATATGTAACCATAGTCAGCAAGACTTGGCAAGACGAAATTGAACAGTTGGAAAATGAATAGCGGTCGTAATATATCCTTTGCCTTTGTGCTGATGTTGTTCTTGCAGGTGGTAATCTGTCAGATCTTTCAGTTTGGCTCTTATTGCGTCATCAGCCTTTTGCCCGCCATGTTGATTTGTCTTCCGACCTCCATGTCCACCCTCAAATGCATGCTGTCGGCCTTTTTTATCGGCCTTTTCGTGGACTTTTTCGGAGATGGTCTGTTGGGACTGAATGCTTTTTCCTTGCTTCCTTTGGCTTACGCACGAAATTTTATTTTCGCGAAACTCTTCAACGAAGAACTCATTACGCGCGGAGAGCCGCTTTCCTGGCGCAAATGGGGTGTGGGTCTGGTATTTGGAGCAGCCTTTTTGTTTGAGGCCCTTTTCCTTGTGCTCTATATCACGGTGGATGCAGCCGGCGTCCGTGATTTTGTCCCTTGTCTGCAAACTTTTCTGATATCTCTGCCGGTCAATCTCCTGTTGGGAATGGGCGTGTTGTATGCTTTTCTTGAGAAATGACGGATTCCAAAAGACATATCAAGCTTTTGCTGGGCCTGGTGGTGGCAGCCTTGATTTTGTGCGGTAGAATCTTCTATATCCAGATTGTTGACGACAGTTATAAAATCGATGCCCAGAACAACTCCATGGTGCATATTCCCATCTATCCTTTGCGAGGGATTATCTATGATAGAAACGGGAAGATTTTAGTGAGCAACAAAATCTGTTATGATTTTCATTGCACCCCCTCTGCCGTAGAAGCCTTTGATACCCTTGCGCTCAGTCAGGCCTTGGGGGTAGAGGTCGCGCAGATCAAGGAGAAAATGGCTTATTACAAACAGCCGAGAGTGAGACGCAAAATCGGATATCGCAGCGTGGTGATGTTCCCCAAAATTCCGCAGGAACAATACCTTCGTTTTGAAGAAATTGCCTATCGCTTTCCCGGTTTTTCAGGGCAGGCGCGTAGTTTAAGGGCCTATCCCTATAATGCAGGTGGCAATCTGTTGGGCTATGTCAGCGAGGTCGATGCCGCCTATATCAAGAATCATCCCGAATATAAAAGTGGCGACTATGCTGGCAAGACAGGTATAGAAGCAACCTGCGAAAAATGGCTACGAGGGGTCAAAGGTGAGAAGATTTTTTATCGTGACTCCAAAAACAGAATCGGTGCTCCTTATCAGGGCGGTGAGGCAGATACGGACGCCATTTCAGGAAGCGATATTGTGACGACCATTGATGCGGAACTCCAAAATTATGGTCAGCAACTCATGCAGAACAAGGTGGGTTCGCTCGTGGCGATAGAACCGTCAACCGGCGAAATCCTCACCCTTGTATCCAGCCCCGGTATCGACGTGGCGCAGTTGGCGGATATCGGTAGTCACTATAAAGACATCGTTTCCAATCCCTATAAGCCCATGTTTAATCGCGCGGTGCAAGCTTCTTATCCGCCCGGTTCCGTATTTAAGTTGGTCAATGGCTTGATTGGTTTGCAGGAGGGGGTGGTAAAGCCCACGACGAAATATCCTTGTCAAATGGGATATCATTTCGGGCGCAACACCTTGGGCTGCCACGAACACCGTTCTCCCTTGGATTTGGAGGAGTCGGTGATGATGTCCTGCAATGCCTATTTCTGTTATGTTTTTCGTGATTTGATTGAAAATCCTCAATATGAAACGGTGGCCGAGGGATTTACAAAATGGCGCGAGATGGTCAGTTCTTTTGGCTTCGGGCAGCGTCTGGGCAGTGATTTTCCGTCAGAATTAAGCGGCTTTATTCCCCAGTCCAGTTATTACGACCGTTATTACGGAAAAAAAGGTTGGAAGGCCCATACGGTCATTTCATTGTCTATCGGACAGGGAGAAATCGGCTGCACGCCTTTGCATCTGGCGAATCTTTGTGCGACCATAGCCAATCGGGGTTTTTATTACACCCCTCATATTGTAAAGGACAGCGAGCAGGTGAGTATCGACGCCAAATACAAGACCCGTCACTATACCCAGGTGGATACGGCTCATTTCAGCACCATTATTCCGGGTATGTACAGGGCGGTCAATTCGGGTTATGGCAGCGGCGGAACGGCTTCTGTGGCAGCGGTGGAAGGTTTGGAAATCTGCGGAAAGACGGGAACAGCCCAGAATCCTCACGGCGATGACCATTCCGTCTTTATCTGTTTTGCACCCAAGGAGAATCCCAAAATAGCGGTGGCTGCCTATATTGAAAATGGGGGGTTCGGCGCGACTTGGGCGGCTCCGATTGCATCTTTGTTGGTGGAAAAATACCTCAACGGGACCATCAGCCGCGATTATCTGGAACAGCGGATGTTGGAAGGTAATCTCATGAATAAAACGAAGAAAAAATGAACGGGGCGGGCGATATAAGAGGACGAAATCTTTTGACCAACATTGATTGGCGCATCGTGGGGCTTTATCTCGCCTTGATTTTGGTGGGCTGGCTCAATATCTATGCGTCGGAGTACGACCCTGAAAATGTCCGTTCGATTTTTTCATGGTCTTTGCGTAGTGGCAAACAGTTTGTCTGGATTTTGACGGCTTTGGCTTTGGGCTCGCTGGTGCTTTTTGTCATTCCATTCCGAGCCTTTGAGACCCTGGCTCCCCTGGCCTATGTCTGTGTCGGATTTCTCTTGGTTGCCGTTATCTTTTTAGGAGCCAGCACCCGTGGTTCTCATTCGTGGTTTGTCCTGGGGCCTATCAGTTTTCAGCCAGCGGAACTTTCCAAAATCACGACTTCGCTCATGTTGGCGAAATTTATGAGCCGTTATACCTATCGTTTGTCCAACACCCGCGATTTCTTTTTGACGCTGGCTCTGATTTTTGTACCCATGTTGGTAATCGTAGCGGAAAATGAGACCGGAACCGCCTTGGTGTACCTGTCTTTCTTCTTTATGCTTTATCGGGAAGGACTTTCAGGGTGGTTGCTCTTCATCGCTTTTATGGTGGTGGTTATATTTATTCTTACCTTGACCGCCTCTCCCTATACGGCCCTTCTGATGGCTCTTGCCGTGATTGCTCTCTGTGTCAGCATTGAACGCAACAAGATAAAATGGATATTTTCCCTTTATCTACCGCTCTGTATCATTCTCTCTTTCTTGCCCTACGCTTGTCGCACCTACGCCTTTTTGTCGTGGTTGAATCCTATGTATGTGTTGTGGGTGGCGGCAGCGGCCTGTGTCATCGGTTTTGTGATTAAGGGTTATCAGGAAAAAAACAGTTTCAAGATGCTTGCTTCTGTGGCGGTTGTCCTGGCTGTCATCATCACCTTGTCTGTTCCTTTTATTTTTGAAAAAGTCCTGCAACAGCACCAGCGCACCCGTATTGAGGTTTTGCTGGGCATGAAAAACGATCCTGCGGGTGCAGGATACAATGTGCGCCAATCCATGATTGCCATTGGTTCCGGCGGCTTGACGGGCAAAGGCTATTTGCAGGGAACCCAATCTTCCTACGGCTTTGTGCCGGAGCAGAGTACGGATTTTATCTTCTGCACCATAGGAGAGGAATGGGGTTTTCTGGGGAGTGTATTGACGATTTTGCTCTATGTGCTTTTGATCTGGCGTATCATTATGCGTTCGGAAAATTCCCGTGAGAAGTTTACGCGGATTTATGGCTATTGTGTCGCCTCCATCATCTTCATGCACTTGGTTGTCAATATCGGAATGACCATAGGACTTATGCCGGTGATTGGTATTCCGCTGCCTCTGGTCAGTTATGGAGGCTCATCGCTTTGGGCTTTTACCGTAATGATTTTTATCTTTGTGTCGTTGTGTCGTAACGAAAAGAAGTATTTCTTATGAGAGTCCTGCACATTACCACCAATTATCCCACGCCGGAGCATCCCGCCTTTGGTACTTTTGTCCAATCGCAGGTGGAGTCTCTGCGCGCTCAGGGGGTGGAGTGTTCGGTCTTTTATGTGAATGGCCGCGGCTCGCTGTTGCGTTATATTTCCGCCTATTTCCGCTTGCTATGGCATTTGCTTACCCATCGTTATGACCTTTTGCACGCGCATCACGCCTTGTCCGGTATTTTGTTGTGGATGACTTGTGCGCCTTTGTTCACCCCTTCCATTCTGTCGTATCAAAATGAGGTGAAACGCGAATGGGGATGGGGGGCTTTTTACCTTTTGGCGCCTTTCTTCCGCCGCATTATTTTCAAATCCGCGCCGTCTTCCGCACCGTCTTCCGCCCCCGTCGCTCTCGCACCCGCCTCTGCGTCTTCCGCTCCGCAGGCTCTTTCCCCGTCCGCTTTCCCTATTTTCGGGAAATGCTATTGCAAGAAAGTGCGCGTGATTCCCAACGGCTGCGATTCGTCTATGTTTATCCCCATTCCTCAATCCGAAGCCAAGCAATGCCTGGGGTTGGAGGAAGAAAAACAATATATCCTCTTTATCGACTCCAATCTCCGTGCGCGTCATCAGAAACGAGAAGATCGATTTGATGCTGTACTTTCGCACTTGAAAACAAAATATCCCCGTGTCGAGCCGCTGAAATTGCGTTCTGTCGATCCGGAGAAGATGCCGCTCTATTTCAATGCAGCCGAAATGTATTTGTTGTGCAGCGATTTTGAGGGCTCGCCCAATGCCGTCAAAGAATGTCTGATGTGTAACCGACCTGTGGTGGCGACAGCTGTGGGGGATTTGCCTTATCTGTCCCAGCATTGTCCGTCTTGTGTGGTGGCTGATTTCAGCGAGGAGGGACTGGGTGCGGCTGCGGAGAAAATCTTGACAAAAGAGCGTGGCGAGGGGGCTTCTCGTGAGATATTGTTGTCCTTGGGCTATGGCTTGGAGAGTACGGCCCAAAAACTGCTTGAACTTTATCAGGAAATACTCAAATAAGACGATGGACGCTTCAATTATTCTCACTTATCGCTGCCCTATGCGTTGCCGAATGTGTTCGATTTGGCAACATCCTACGCGTGTGGAAGAAGAGTTTAAGCCTGAATTATTGGAAAAATTGCCGAAACTTTCTTCTATCAATGTGACGGGGGGAGAGCCGTTTGAAAGAGAAGATATTGAAGAAATTACCGCCATTTTGGTGCGAAAAAGTAAGCGCGTGGTTTTCTCGACCAATGGTTGGTACACAGAACGCATCGTTGCTTTGGCTCAAAAATATCCACAATTGGGCTTCCGTATCAGTTTGGAAGGTATGGAAGAGAAAAATGACCAATTACGCGGTGTGGAGGGAGGTTTTCAGCACGGAATGAGGACTTTGCGCGCCCTGAAAGATTTGGGCTGCAAGGATTTGGGATTCGGCATAACCCTATCCGGAACCAATAGCGAGGATATGCTGGCGCTCTATCGTTTGAGCCAGGAATTGCAGGTGGAATTTGCCACGGCGGCTTCTCACAACTCGTTTTATTTCCACAAACACGACAATGTGATTTCCGATAAGGAGTCTGTGGCGAAAGCCTTGGAGCAGTTGGCCGAAAAAATGTTGTCCGAAAACTCTCCCAAATCGTGGGCACGGGCCTATTTCAATACTGCGTTGGCCGCTTATGTGCGAGGAGAAAAGCGTCCCTTGCCTTGTTATGCCGGCACGACTCATTTCTTTTTGGACCCCTGGGGACACGTGCTTCCCTGCAACGGCATGAGTCAGGCGCTTTCAATGGGCAATCTCGCGCAGGCGGATTCTTTTGAAACCCTTTGGAAGAGTCAGCGCGCCCAAGAAGTCCGTCGTAAAGTCAAGGAGTGTCGTCGCAATTGCTGGATGATAGGCATGGCTTCGCCCTCGATGAAACGTCATCTTATTCAAGTGGCTTGGTGGGTGGTAATAGAACGCTTAAAAAGGAGGCTAAAATGAAACTGGCATTTATAGGCGGTCGCGATATTTATTCTGTCGGCGGAATAGAAAATTGGATGCTGCACCTGTCGGAGCGTTTGGCAAAAATGGGGCACGAGGTCATTGTGTTTTGTGAAAGTACCCGTGATTCGGTGCGCTTTCATGGGGATGTCAAAGTGGTCTATGTCAAGGCTCCCCGCAGTCCGTATTTTTGTAAGATAGTCGCTTCTTATCGTGCTACCCGCGCCGCATTGAAAGCAGGTTGCCAGTTGATTCATTACAATGTGTGGCCGAGTGCTGTCTGGGCGTATATGGCAGAGAAAAAAGGCGTTCCTACCTTGTTGATGGGGCACGGCTTTGAATGGAAACGAAGCAAATATAACCGTTTGGAGCAATGGCTGTTGCGGAAAATGGAAGAGCGTGCGGCTCGTCGTCATAAACATATTGTCTTGTGCAGTCAAGAGCAAACGGATTGGTATCTGAACCATTATGATGCCGAAGGGAAGGTCCAGACCATACCTTCTGCGGTCAATTTGCCCGTTCCCGCCTCTGCGCCCGCTCCCGCCGCCCTCGTTCCCGATTCTGCGCTTAACGCGTCGCCCGCCTCTGCGCCTCTCGCGCCCGCGCGTACCTTATTATATATGGGCCGTATTTCTCCCGAAAAAAATGTGGACTTGCTGATTCGTGCGTTTGAAAATGTACAACTCGCCTCCGAACAAGCCTCTTCTCATACGGAAGCCCGCCTGTTGATTGCAGGAAATTTGGATTTGAAGACCCGCTACGGTAGAAAAATCAAGGCTATGATGGCCGCCAATCCCCATGTAGAATATGTGGGCGAGGTGTCCGGGGAGAAAAAAGTGGCGCTCTTGCGTAGAGCAGATGTATTCTGTCTGCCCTCATCCATCGAAGGCCTTTCCATCGCCTTGCTTGAGGCGGCCGCTTATCGTATTCCCATCATTGCCTCCGACCTGCGCTCCAATCATGAAGCGCTCGGCTCTTATGCGTTTTGGGTGGCACCCGGAGATATTCATTCATTGGAGGCATGCCTACACCGCAGTCTGGCAACGTCCGAGGAACAATTGACGCAATATGTGGAAAAAGCGTATGAGCGGGTGGCGCAGCATTACACCTGGGATAAGGTGGCTGCCCAATATGAACACTATATTAAAAACTTACTCGACGCGAACCGTCCGGCTGAACCTCAATCCTGACGACCACCGTTTCTTCCGGGAGTAGTTCTTCTACATTTTCCGGCCACTCCATCAAGCAGAGAAATCCGCTGTCCCAATAATCATAGATGCCCATGTCCAAGGCTTCTACTGCATTCTTAAGTCGGTAAAAATCAAAGTGATAGACCGATTCTCCATTGGGCAGCATATATTCATTTACCAAGGTAAAAGTGGGGGAGCAGACCGTCTCTTCAATCCCCAATGCACGACAAATGGCGGTGATGAAGGTGGTCTTTCCGGCCCCCATAGGTGCATGAAACGCAATCAGACGCTCGGGGCCGATTTGTTGAAGAAAAGCTCTAGCTGCTTGCTCTAAATCTTGCGCTTGCGCCGAGCGTATGATAATTTCGTTCGTTCCCATGTTTATTTTTCAAGGATAATGGCAAAACCACCGCCCTGCGCCATTCGGATGGTCAGGCTGCTGCTGTTATCTACCTCTTTTTTAGACATACGGTAGTCTTGTCCGAAGCGGTCAGCATTGACACCATCTTGGTAAATAGAGGCCGTCCATTTGCCCTCGGGCAGGAAAGAAAAATCAACGCTTACTTCGCGGCTGTCCCAGTTGGTCAGACCACCCACATACCATTTTCCGTCTTTCTCGCGTACGCTCACAATGCTTTCTCCCACTTTTCCGCTTTGGATGAAACTCTGGTCAAAAACGGTGGGGATGGATGCGATATAACGGGTAGTTTCAGGCTCTCTTT
>CAJGBW010000029.1 GCA_904501835.1 uncultured Bacteroidales bacterium | reverse complement strand
CCACTCTTCCAATTCTAGTTTGTCTATCCAATGAACAAGTTCCTCGGCGCTCATATCTAGTAGCTGGCTGATGTTCTTGCCGCCAATCTTGATATAGTGCGCTTCTTTTTTGAGTCGGCTTCCTTTGCAGTCCGGGCAGACCGCTTTGCCGGAAAAACGGCTCAACATATACTTGTATTGAATTTTGTATTTATTGGATTCTACCCATTTGAAAAATTCATTCAGTCCTATGATGCGATCGTCCTCGTTTTCTTCCTGGGTGCCTTCCCAAATCAGTCGTTTTTTGTCTTCGGGGATATTGCAATAAGATTCAAAAATAGGAATCTCATATTCTACGGATTTGGCAATCAGTCTTTCCTTGAACCATCCCATTTTGTCGCCTCGCCAACAAGCGATGGCTCCGTCGTAGATACTTTTACTTTTATCGGGCACGACCAAATCTTCGCTGATACCTAAAATCTTGCCGTAACCTCCACAGGTGGGACAAGCTCCGAGCGGGCTGTTGAAACTCAACAAATATTCGTCGGGCTCGGGGAAAGTCATGCCGTCCGCTTCATATTTTCTGGAAAATCTTCGTAGGGGACTTGTCTTTACGCTATTTCCCTCTGTCGTAGGCTTGCTGTTTCTTTGTAGGGCCTCTTCGGTGGTAATATAGAGTGCTCCCTCTCCTTTGGCAAAAGCCTTTTCAATGGAAGAAAGCAAACGGTCTCTATCAAAGTCTTTTTCAAATGGCAGGCGATAGCGGTCGATGATGAGATAAAGTTCTTTCGGAAATTGCTCGTTTTCAGCCGCTTGCAATACTTCTTCAATACGCAGTACCTTTCCGTCAGCCAGCACGCGGGAGAAACCATCTTCTACCAAAGACAGCAGCAATTCTATCTTGGTCGGACAATCCTGCCAAGAGGGTTCTGCCAGCAGATAGGCGATATCTCTACCATTGGCTTCAATCTCTTGGGAAAGTTTCCAAAAAGCATCTGCCACATCTTTATTGCTGTGTTTTTTTACCTCTTCTCCGGATATGGGAGAGTAGGTGCGTCCGATGCGCGCAAAGATAATACGCAGATAATCATAGATTTCCGTCATGGTGCCGACCGTTGAACGAACGTTGCGGGAAATAACTTTCTGCTCAATGGCAATGGCGGGCGGAATGCCCTCGATGCTTTCCACATCCGGTTTTTTCATGCGTCCGAGAAATTGACGCGTGTAGGACGAGAGGCTTTCGGCAAAGCGCCGTTGTCCTTCAGCGTAAATGGTGTCAAAAGCGAGGGATGATTTTCCGGAGCCGGAAACCCCTGTAATCACAACCAGTTTTTCGCGAGGAATCTCAATGGTGATGTTTTTGAGATTGTTCTCACAAGCTCCTTTTATCCGTATGTTTCCGCAACTTGCCATATCTTGCAAATTTAGTAAGAAAATTGTAATTTTGCGTATTATGAATCGGGGTTTTCATAAGCTTATTTTTAGCTTTATTTTTCTATCCTTATTTTCGCTTTCATTATATGGACAAGGTCGTCGTGCTGTGTCTGGTATATTGTTGGATAATGAAGCCGTTCCCTTGATTCAAGCCTCCGTGCAGTTGTTGTCGCCCAAAGACAGTTCTTTGGTGGAGGGGGTGGTCACCAATGGAAAAGGTGAATATCGTCTATGGGCTTTCCCGGGAAATTATATTCTCAAAAGTTCTTATATCGGCTTCGTTCCCCGTTGTCAGAATATTCACATTTCGGTTTCAACCAAGGAACTGAATGTGGGAACTATGCGTCTGAGTCCGGATCAAATCTGGCTTGACGGGGCCGTTGTATCCGCCAAGGCCCAGGCGGTGGTCGTCAAAGAGGACACGGTGGTCTATAATGCGGCTGCCTATCGGGTGGAAGAAGGTGCGATGGTAGATGAATTGATAGCGAAAATTCCGGGTGTGCAAGTTGATGAGAGGGGAAATGTGACCTTGCATGGGCGAGCGATTATGGAATTATATGTCAATGGGCGTCGCTTTTTCGGAAACAATGTCAAGAGTGGCTTGAAGAATCTTCCTGCGGATATGATAGAGAATATCAAGGCCTATGAAGTGCCCACCGAAATGTCTAAAATTTCTGGCGTAGATGATGGCGATGCACTGCCGGTGCTGGATTTGACCATACGCAAGGATAAAATGAATGATTGGCGTGCCACTACCCATGCTGCCGGCGGTTTGGCAACGGATATGAGCGCCCGTTATCGTCTGAAAGCCAATATGACTAAAATAGACAAGAAAAGCCAGATTACCATTATGGCTAATGCTGATAATATCAATGGCTTTTCAAGTCTTTCCAATACGTCCCGCCATACGGTAGGCGCTGGTTCTCAAGGTATGACGCACGCCCGTGAACTCGGTGTAAACCTCTCTTCAGAGGATAAGAATTTGAAATGGGCAGCCAATCTTCATTACGGGGGTGAAAATCAAGATGCACGTGGTCGTACGCGTGGGGAAACCATTCATTTTACAGGAAATAGTTTCTCGCAATCCCAGAATTCCGTCTTTACGCATCCAGATGCGCTCAATTTCAATGGTACATTGGAATGGCGTCCTAATTCTAAAACGCGTTTGTGGGTCAATCCGATTTTTTCCTATAAATACACAGAAAAGAATAATTTCTCCGCTGCACAGAATTTCTCGGTGGCAGATTCTTCGCATATCAACACGCAAGATACCCGTGGGCTTAATTATACCGGAGCTATGAATGCTGACGTGGCTGTCAGTTTTTCACGGAGTCTTGCCAAGCGAGGACGCAGCGCTTCCCTTTATGTTCGCGCGCGTTATTATGATTCTGATGTGGAGAATTTTTCTGCCAATCGTATCCGTTATTATAAAATCAAGTCCAATCCGGATTCTCTTTTGCTTCGGAATCAGCATTATTCGGAATATACCGGAACTTTTTATTCGATTTTACAACTATCTTATAATGAGCCGATTACAAAGAATATACACTTGCAGTTCGTATTGAGGCAAGATTTGACTTCCTCATCTCGTAATCGCGATTTTCGCCACCTTTCTGCTCATACATTCGGTTGGGAAAATCAAGAATTTCCTTCCATAGACCCTTTGCTTTCCAGTCAGGGAAAACTCCTGCATCTGGCGTCTCATTTCCAAGCCAATTTTCGTTTGCTCTATAAGAAATGCCGTTATTCGTTGGGTGTGATCTGCAAACCGCAATATATGAAATTGCAGTACCATGAAGCGGGCGCGCTTAAAACGCAAGATAACAAGGTCTTTAATATATCTCCGAATATCAATATCAATTATACCCCGTCTAAAACGGAGAAATTGAATTTTATTTATAGTTCTTGGGCGGGAGCGCCCTCGCTGTATCGTCTGGTGCCTGTTGCCAGCGGTACCAACCCACTATATGTCCACAGAGGAAATCCTTTGCTCAAACCAACATTTACGCATCGTGCGACTTTGAACTATAACTATTCCGCGCCGAAACGCCAAAACAGTTTGGTGACTTCTTTACAGTGGCGAATGGTTCAAAATGCCATTGTGGCCTCTACGGTCTATGATGCGGAAAGTGGTGCTCGTACAACGACTCCTCAAAACATCGATGGTAACTGGAATGTAGTGGGGTCAGTACTTTATAATGAGACTTTTTCCAACAGCCCCTTCTCTCTATCCGCGAATCTGGCAGGGGAGTATAAAAATGAAATTTCTTTGCTATACAACAATGCAAAAAGGGAGGATGTTATCAATACGATTCATCGTTTGATGCTCAAAGCTTCTTTGGATGCAACCTACCGCAATGATGATTTGGAGTTGGGACTTGGTTTGGATGCTAACTTTACAGATGAGACGAGTCTGTTGCGTCCGGAAATGAGTCGTCAGCCCTATTGCATAACTCCTACATTTTCAGCACTTTATATCTTTCCTTTCAAGTTGAGGATTTCCACGGATTTCAATTTGATTTTCCAACGTGGATTTCGCTATGCCGACCTTGATCGCAACTATTATCTGTGGAACCTTTCACTCTCTTATCCCGTTCTTCGAGGCAAAGGAAATCTGCGTCTTCAAGCGTACGATATCTTGAATCAACTTCCTGATATTGTCGGTAGTTTCGGGGCGACAAGCCGTTCTATTTCCATCTACCAGAGCAGTAATAGTTACATACTCCTGAGTTTTATCTATCGTTTTAGTTTATAAGTTCTTAATGGTGAAAATGGAACGATGAAGATGTTTGGCTATCTGGTTCGTATTAAATCCTGGATTCATAAGAACAACATCATAAACGCTTTTTACACTGCCTGTTAGGGGTTTTACTCCTCCATTTTCCTTTTCTCCGGAGAGGTGTGGCTTGAGCGGCTCCTTGAATCGGATGGACAGTGCAGAAGGTCAAAGGCATTTTGGAGGCAACGCGCTGAGAAAAAGTCGGAGGAGAACTATAGAACAACCCACTTGCCACCTTTATCGCCGCCCCTTCGGGTAAGTCTATTGCTTTTCTGCAAATGTGCGATATCACGAGCTATCGTCCTTTTTGTCACACCAAGCGATTGGGCTAATTCCGCGATTGAAATGTTGGGGTTCTGACGCATCATATCAAAAATATCCTTCTCGCGTTTGGCCTTACCGGTCAACTTTTCACTGACATTTTCTATGACATTTTCTATGACATTTTCTATGACATTTTCTATGACATTCTGAGAAGATGTCGGCTGTTTTTTGTATAGAACCGCTGTAAAGAAACCTTCGGTCCGGTATTCCGGTGCGGGAAGTCCCGCCTCGGCCATAAGATTAGTCATTCGAGGAATGCCAGAGCCAACCTTCTCAACTAAATCCATGCGGGTGAAGAGCTCGAAGATCTTCGGATTGCGCGATTTGCTCATATGACCGAAATTCTTGGCTACGACGGGAAGTAATCCACCCGGATTGGAAATCTCCAACCGGTCGTCGTAGAGTTCCACCATAATGTTGGCTGCCGTATCAAAGTAATCTCTATGACAAATCGCATTCGTAAGCGCCTCTTTGATCGCATCCAACGGGATTTCCCATTTCTCGATACGGGGATTGAACCCATCCATAATGTATTCGACGGCCAGCCGTTGTTTCAGCCACTTGGTCGTTTCGTTATACTGATTGAGGATGGGCCCTCCGATGGTCTTGGAGTCAATAATATGGACCTTATCTTTCCCTTTGAACAAAACGCAGCGGATGATTGCTTGTGGAATTCGTTTACCGCATTCATCGGAAAAGAACATAGGAACTACATTGGTCATCTCACCCTTGGGACCAAGTAGATCCAGATTCTTGATAAGCTCGGGATTTGGTGCTGTAAAGGTGATACCGGCTTTCTCCTTGAAATCTTTGATGGCTTGGCTGGAAATGTCTTCTATACGAAACCATTTGTTGACAGCCTCATCGAAATGAATAGCTCCAGCCTCTTCAAAAAGTTGCCGCATTTCAGCGGGCGTACGGAGCTTCTGGGAATTGGCACCACGACGGATATAGATAGATCCGGAGGCGACATAAGGCTTGTTATCTCCTTCAGCCACTTCAATAACCCAGATTGAATGGCCTTGTACTGTGAGAGGATATAATTCACAGGAAACGGACGGTTGAATGGCGTCCAGAGAGTCCTGAATGGATGAGCGCTTGGAATTATCAATTGCAAAGCCCTTGACAAATTCGTTTCTGTCGTTAATCCCGATAAAAACAAATCCGCCTCCGGAGTTGGAGAAAGCACATACCTCCTCGCTGAGTTCCCTCACTTTCGAAGGAACATTCTCCTTAAACTCTACATTCTGGCCTTCTCCTTGGGCAATCAGTTCTAAAGCTTTTGTTTCGTCAATCATACAGAACGGTCTTTTCTTGCAAACTTTCGCTAAAATTCTCAGCACTTACCGAGCAAAGGTAATGATTTTATCTTAATAAGGTTGCTTGCACTGAAATATTCCGCCGTTTTAGTTTAGGAAGAACTACTTTTATATCTTAAAAGTCTAGTTGTGAATAATTTTCTTGGTAGTTTTCTTGGTAGTAATTTTTCTTTCACTGGTCAAGTTCCTCTAATGCCGCTGTGTGCGTCGGCGTGGAGAACGCTGGAGGAGCGTTGCTGAAAGTATAGGATTTGGCCGGCAGTCTTCGTCCGCGTTGCGTCCTTGAGGCCGTCCACATCCTTTCCCCCTGCGCGGGCTGTCTTACGACCGACGCGAGAGGGGATTGAGGCGGGCAAAGGGGCCGGGGCGGAGCCCCGAGCTGCTTTTTTGTGTGTGGGTGGTGTCTGGAAAGCAAACTTTCCGAGCGCCACCCCCACACAAAAGGCGCCAGACGAAAGTCTGGCGCCTTTTGTGCCTCAATGGCTTTGTCGTGACCCGTGAAGGATTCAAACCTACGACCTTTTGATCCGTAGTCAAACGCTCTATTCAGCTGAGCTAACGGGCCATTATTTTATTTATTCTGCGCTTACTTCTTTAACAGCAAACTTTTTCTCTTTAATGCGAGCCTTCTTACCAGAAAGGTTGCGGAGGTAGAAGATGCGTGCTCTACGAACTTTACCCACTTTGTTCAACTCGATAGAGTCAATAGAGGGGGACTGGAAAGGAATAATTCTTTCTACACCCACACCATTGGAAACTTTGCGGATAGTGAAGGTTCTGGTGGCGGGAGTGGAACCCTTGATTTGAATAACTACTCCTTTGAATTTCTGGAGTCTGTATTTATCACCCTCTTTGATTTTGAAAGTAACGGTGATGGTATCTCCTGCCTTAAACTGGGGATAAGATGCGACCTGCTCATTTGCAAAGGCCTGATCTACGATGTCAATAAGATTCATGTTTCTATTGTTACTAGTGGCAACGTAACGTGTTTTTCACCCAACGCCAGCGGTTGCTTTTATTTTGCGACTGCAAAGGTAGGATTATTTTCCGATATACCAAATTTTTTCGCAAACTTTTTTACAAAAATCTTTAATCTCGTTTGAAAATATCGCGTGTATAGACCTTTTCGCACACGTCATCCAGTTGTTTGTCGTAACGATTGGCTATAATGACCGCGCTTTCCTTTTTGAATTTTTCCAAGTCGTTGACAATGCGGCTGCCAAAAAACAGGGTGCCGTCTTCTAAAGCGGGTTCATACACAATGACGGTTGCGCCTTTGGCTTTCACTCTTTTCATGATGCCCTGAATCGAACTTTGGCGGAAATTGTCGGAATCCACCTTCATCGTCAGGCGGTACACGCCGATGGTGACGTTCTTTTCCCGTTTTTCGTTCCAATCGCTGCTGCCGGTGTAGTAGCCGGCTTTCTCCAAAACGCGGTCGGCAATATAGTCCTTGCGGGTGCGATTGCTATCGACAATGGCTTGAATGAGATTTTCCGGCACATCTTTATAATTGGCAAGCAATTGTTTGGTGTCTTTCGGCAGGCAGTATCCGCCATAACCGAAGGAGGGGTTGTTGTAGTCGCTTCCGATGCGCGGGTCTAAACATATACCTTTAATAATATGCTCGGTGCAAAGTCCTTTGCTTTCCGCGTAGGTGTCCAATTCGTTGAAGAAGCTCACGCGCAGCGCCAGGTAGGTGTTGGCGAACAATTTGACTGCCTCTGCTTCCGTGCTTCCCATATAGATCACATCGATATCTTCTTTGATGGCGCCTTCGCAAAGTAGTTGGGCGAAAGTCTGCGCCGCTTCTTTTAAGCCATCTCCGTCAAAGCCGACAATGATGCGGCTGGGGTAGAGATTGTCATAGAGCGCCTTGCTTTCGCGAAGAAATTCAGGGGAAAACAGGAGTTTGGCCTGGGGATATTTTGCCTTCATGCTGGCGGTGAATCCGACAGGGATGGTAGATTTGATTACCATGACAGCCTCTGAATTGACCTCTTGTACCAATTTGATGACCTCTTCTACGTGCGAAGTGTCAAAATAATTCTGCTGCGGGTCATAATTGGTCGGGGTGGCAATAATGACAAAATCAGCCTCCTTATAGGCTGTCGCACCATCCAAAACGGCGGTCAAATGGAGGTTTTTCTCCTTGAAATACCTTTCTATATATTCGTCCTGAATAGGGGATTCGCGGTGGTTGATGCGCTCGACCTTGTCGGGAATAATGTCAACGGCCGTTACCTCGTTGTGAACCGAAAGTAAGGTGGCCATGGAGAGACCTACATATCCTGTACCTGCAACTGCAATCTTCATTGGACTGTCATTTTTATACAAATTCACACAAAGTTAGGAATAATTTTTAGAAAAATTTGCAAAATTCCATATAACGTCTTATCTTTGCAGTCCAATTCAACGCTGGGTTCGTATAACGGTTAGTACTCAAGATTCTCAATCTTGCAATAGGAGTTCGATTCTCCTACCCAGTACCAAAAGAGAGCGACTATCGCTCTCTTTTTTGTTTTACAACAAAAAAGGCAACCACACGGTTGCCTTTTCTTTCATGTTCTTTACAAATCTAATTACAATTCTTCGAAATCAACGTCTGAAAATTTGCCGTCTTCGTTGGCTGATTTTTCAGGACCGTTGTAATGCGGCTTTGTGCCGTTTTTGTGGATATACTCCACGGCTTCGGAAAGTCCTTCCTGGAATTTCTCGAAGTCTTCTTTGTAAAGAAATATCTTACGTTTGTCATAGGTAAAACTTCCATCTCTTTCAACCTTGCGTTTACTTTCTGTAATGGTTAGGTAATAATCTCCGCCTCGTGTAGCCTTGACATCGAAGAAATAGGTGCGTTTTCCTGCCCTCACAGGCTTGGAATAAACATCTTCAGTGGAACGCTCAGAATTCATTGTTGCGCCCTGATAATCATCGTTTTGCATCTGTAAATAATTAGGCTTTAAAAGTTTTTGCAAATATATAAATATTTAATAAAAATGACGTATCTTTGCATAAAATTTCTTTGAATATGTTGAATAGAAGGATATTGAGGATTAAGGTTTTTAAGGCGCTTTATAGTGCTGTACAAACGTGGGATTCATCCTCGCCCGTCAATCTGGCCGAGGCGACTGAACAATTTAATCAATCGACACAAGCCACACGTGATCTTTATCTCTTTATGCTCGGCGCGGTCGCACCGTTGAGTACGTTGGCAGGAGAGCGTTTGGAGGCAGCTAAAAACAAGGCAAATCCGACCCAGGAAGATTTGCATCCCAATACTAAATTTGCCGACAATGCTTTGGCAAAGTATCTTTCAGAAGACTCCGAATTTCAAAAAGCATTCGCCAAATGTAAATTTTCTTGGCAACAGTATGATTTGGTGCTGAAAAAAGTGCTCAATAGTGTTGCTACCAAAGACTATTATAAGGATTATATGGCCTCTCCCAAGCGTTCGCTGAAAGAGGATTGCGCCTTGTTTACCAAAATTTTCGAGGAAGAGTTTGTCGAGTTGGAAGAATTGTCGGACTTGCTGGAAGAAATGAATATCTGGTGGAATGATGATTTGGCTTACTCCTTGACTTGGTGTTGTCGTACTTTCGCTGATTTGGCAGCCGGAAAAAGTTGGCAGCTTCCAGCCCTCTACCAAAGCGAAATGCTGATGAAGAGCGGCATGGATAACGTGGAGGATGACAAGCTTTTCGCCAAGAAGTTGCTCGAATATGCCTTCTGTCAATATGCGGATTATTCGGATCGTACGGCAAAACTTACCGGCGGTTGGGAAAAAGACCGTCTGGTGACAACTGACGTGTGCCTGATTGTCTGTGCCCTGGCCGAGTGTGTCTATTTCCCGAACATTCCTTTGCGTGTTTCCATGAACGAATATGTGGAGATTTCCAAGTTTTATGGTACGCCCAAGAGCAGCGTTTTTGTCAATGGACTTTTGGACCGTCTTGTAAAAGGAATGCAGCAGGAAGGTGTCATCACCAAATATTAATTGCGCCTATCGCCACGACCTATAAATAAGATACGCGCGCGAGAAACAACCGAATTATAAACTAAAAATTAGATAACAATGAACATTTTATTTGCATTTTTGAATGCCGCTCCTGCCAATGCAGCCGGTCAAAGCAGTTTGTCAATGTGGATTATGATTGCCCTTATTTTTGTGGTGATGTACTTCTTTATGATTCGTCCCCAGAATAAGCAGCGTAAGGAGTTGCAGAAGTTTTTGAACGGATTGAAGAACGGCGACAAAGTCGTGACTATCGGTGGTATCAATGGTACCGTAAAAGAGGTGAAAGAGGATAAGGTCGTTGTAGAAGTGGACAAAGGTGTGTGCATCACTTTCTTGAAATCCGCTATTCAAGGCCCTCAGCAAGCGGCTGTGGCTGCCCAGAAGAAAGATGAAAAGGTGGAGAAAACCGCTGCAAAAGAAGAAAACGCAGAACAAAAATAGTCCTGGCAAGTGGGACGTCTGAGGGATATATTTGAAGGCCCTTTTGAGCAGGGAGGCAAGGATTGGATTTATCTGATTCTTGCTCTTGTGCTTTCTGCGGGAGTATGGACGCTCCATAATCTTTCCTTGAAATACTCGGTCTATCTCTCTGTGCCTGTGCTGGTTGAGTGTGAAGGGATTGAAGGCTATGCCAATGTGGCTTCCGAAAATGAATTGGTGGTGGCCAAATGTCGGGCAACGGGTTTTGATATCCTTTCCTGCAAGATGTTAGGTCGTAGCAACCCTCGTAAGGTCAAAGTGGCTGCCTCGGATTTGATTCCGTACTCTTCTGGAGCTTTCTATCTGAAAAATAAGGATTTACAGCATTATGCCTCTGATTTTTTCGGAGAGAGTGCCCAGGTGGAATATTATGTGAGCGATACGCTTTTTTTCCGCTTTGCCCGTCGTGATTATAAGAAAGTTCCGGTGGAATTTTTGGCTACACTGGATCTTGCCCCGCAGTATTTCCTATCAGCCCCCGTTAAAGTCATACCGGATTCAGTGTTGGTATATGCCGATCCTGCCCGTCTTGAATATATCCATTCTATCCAGACTCGATCACTTCGTTTGAATCAGTTGAGAGAGAATGTCAGTGGAGATATCAAGTTGAAAGTCCCTTCTTCAACCCGTCTGTCTGTGGAAAGTGTCAATTACAATGTGTCGGTGAGCCGTTGCGTGGAGTTGACTTTTGATTTGCCTTTGCAGATTAAAAATGTGCCGGAGGGGAAACTTCCGACTTTGTCTACGGAACAGGTGCGGGTGATTGCCAATTGTCTATTTCCATTGGATTCCGGTGTTGAGCAGGAGCTTGCAGCCTATGTCGATTACAACGATTTGTCATCGTCTTCAGCTGAACTCTTGGTTAAATTGGTAAGTCAACCGGAGTGGATGCTCTCATATCGTATTGAACCTGCTGTTGTAAATTGCTCAAAATGAAGATTTTACTCATAACAGGTCCTATAGGAGGCGGAAAGTCCAAGCTTTGTCGGATGTTGCAAAAGCATGGGGTGCCTGTGTACGATTGTGACGAGCAGACAAAGTCTATCTATCAACGACATCCCTCTTTGCTGACAGAAATGGAAAAAGTACTGGGCTGTACGTTGCGTAATGAGCAGGGTGAGTTAGACAAGGCCGTGTTGGCAAATTTGATTTTTGCTGACGACAAGGCGCGTGCAAAGGTCAATGCGCTGGTTCATCCTCAAGTCGTAGAGGACTTTCATCAATGGGCTGTCGGGCAATCTACAGCGTGGGTGGCGATAGAATCCGCTTTGTTTTTAAGTCCGCAAGCCGGTGCTCGTCTGGATGCAGATGCTGTTATCTATGTGGACGCCCCCGAATCCTTGCGTATCCAACGCATTCTTTCACGAAGAGGAGCCACGTTAGAACAGGCGCAAGCGCGTGTGGCAGCACAGGATATTTCCCCCAAGGACGCACGTGTCAGCCACGTGCTCGTCAATGATGGGACAGAAGAAAAATTGGAATTACAATTAAACCAGATATTACAATCATTATCAATATGAAAACAAATTTGAATAAAATCTTGGCCGTATCTGGCCAGAGTGGTCTTTTTACCTTTTTAGCACAATCTCGTACCGGTGCGATTGTGGAGTCTTTGGTCGATAAAAAACGTATGTCTGTCACCATGCACAACCGTATTACCGCCTTGTCTGATGTGTCCATTTATACCGATGAGGGTGAAATGAAACTCAAAGATGTATTTTTGGCTCTTTCTGCAAGCTTGGAGGGAGCGGAGGCGCCCAGCTCAAAGGCTGATAATCAGACGATTGTGGCATTATTTGAAAAGGCTGTCCCGACCTATGACCGCGACCGTTTCTATCTTTCTCACATGAAGAAAGTGTTGGATTGGTATAACTGTTTGGTAAAATATGCCTCTCTCGATTTCGAAGAAGAGGAAGGAGGCGAAGAGTAGATAAAGATGAAAAAGCTTCAGATATTGACCTTGGGTTGTAGCAAAAATCGGGTAGATAGTGAACATCTGCTTGATTTGTTGGCTACACAATATGAAATCATTCCTGAAACCCAAGGGGGTGAATTTGAGATGGCAGAGGAGCCGGATGTGATGTTGGTCAATACCTGTGGCTTTATAGCCGATGCCAAAGAAGAAAGCATCGAAGTGATATTTGAACAGGTTGAACGCAAGAAAAGAGGTGAGATTCAGTCTTTGATTGTGTTCGGCTGTTTGAGTGAGCGTTATGCGAAGGATTTGCCTGAACTGATTCCAGAAGTGGATGCGTGGTTTGGCGTGCGTGATTTTCAACCTATGCTGCACTATTTGGGTGTGAATCAGGAATTTGAAAAGGCAGGCCGATACCAGACAAGTCCTTCCCATTATGCCTATTTGAAAATCTCCGAGGGCTGCGACAGACATTGTTCTTATTGTGCGATTCCTTCTATTCGCGGAGCGCACCGTTCTGTCCCCATGGAGGTTTTGGAGAAAGAGGCGCGTATGTTGGTGTCCCGAGGCGTAAAGGAGTTGATTCTCATTGCGCAGGACACCAGTTGTTATGGTCTGGATCTCTATCGTGAACGGAAGCTGGCACAGTTGCTTCGGAACTTGTCTCAAATAGAAGATTTGGAGTGGATTCGTATTCATTACAGTTATCCCGACCATTTCCCGGTGGATGCCATTGAGGAAATCGCCTCCAATCCTAAAATCTGTGCCTATATGGATATTCCCATCCAGCATATTTCAGATGGCGTTTTGTCCAATATGCGTCGTGGGGTGAACGGAGAGAAGACGCGCCGTGTGATTCAGACTCTCCGAGATAAAATTCCCGGACTCGTCTTGCGTACCACTTTGATTGTCGGGCATCCGGGAGAGGGGGAAGAGGAATTTGCCGAGCTCTTGGATTTTGTCAAGGAGGCTCGCTTTGAACGCTTGGGTGCTTTCAAGTATTCCGAGGAAGAGGGTACTTATGCTGCACAGCATTTAGAAGATACGCTTTCCGATGAACAGAAACAGGAGCGCTTGGATGCACTGATGCAGTTGCAAAGTGAGATTTCTCTCCAATTTAATCAATCCCGTGTGGGAAGTGAAGAAGAAGTCTTGGTGGATGATTATAGTGACGGTGTCTGGATTTGTCGCAGCCGTTATGAAAGTCCTGAAGTGGATGGTGAGATTTTGGTCGGTCCTTCCTCGCTCTTGCCGCAGGATATGGATCCTTATTGTCTGATAGGAGAAAAAATAAAGGTCAAAATCACCGGAGCGGATGATTATGACCTTATAGCAGAATTCGTATCTTTGGATTTGGACTAACGAGTCCCAATCATTTTATCCCAAGAAACTGAGTAAGATACCCGCCGCAACGGCAGAACCGATGACTCCGGCAACATTGGGCGCCATGGCGTGCATCAACAAGTGATTTTTCGGATCGGCTTCGCGTCCGACCACTTCGCTAACACGGGCAGAATCGGGCACAGCAGATACCCCGGCATTGCCAATCAGCGGGTTGATTTTTCTATGCTCGGGCAGAAACAGATTCCAGATTTTAACAAAACCGACTCCGCAGATGGTTGCAATGATGAATGAGATGAGTCCGAGGGCAAATATCTTGACAGATTTTTCGCTCAAAAAGACGTTGGCCTGGGTAGAGATGCCGACTGTTAGTCCGATGAGTGTCGTTACGACATCAATCAGGGGACCTCGTGCGGTTTCAGCCAAACGACGGGTGACACCGGATTCTTTCAAAAGATTGCCAAAGAAGAGCATACCCAGAAGGGGAAGGGCAGAGGGTACGACAAAGGTCGTAATCATAAGACCCACAATGGGGAAAATGATTTTTTCTTTTTGATTGACCGTGCGGGGTGTAGCCATACGGATAAGCCTTTCCTTCTTGTTTGTCATCAAAAGCATAATGGGTTTTTGGATGACAGGGACCAAAGCCATATAAGAATAGGCGGAAACGGCAATCGCGCCCATCAGTTCCGGGGCCAAACGAGAAGAAAGGAAAATGGCAGTAGGGCCGTCTGCGCCGCCTATGATGCCGATAGCGCCTGCTTCGTTGGGCATAAATCCCATGTGCAGAGCCAATATGTAGGCACCGAAAATGCCGATTTGAGCGGCGGCTCCGATCAACATCAGTCTCGGCTGGGATATCAGGGCGGAAAAATCGGTCATCGCGCCTATACCCAGGAATATCAGAGGAGGATACCAGCCATATCTAACTCCGTGATAAAGGATGTTGAATACAGACCCTTCTTCGTAAATACTGACTTGCAATCCCGGAAACAGGGGAATGTTACCGATAATCATACCAAAGCCAATGGGAATCAAAAGCAGGGGCTCCCATTCTTTTACAATACCCAGGATGATAAAGGTAATACCCAATAAAATCATCACCAGGTGCTGCCAAGTGGCACTGGCGAAACCGGTGTACAACCAGAATTGTTCCAGACTATCGATAATGACTTCCATCTTTATCCTATGCTAACAATGGCTGTTCCTTCCAAAACAGAGTCTCCTTTCTGCACGTGGATGGCTGTGACGGTACCGGACACTTCGGCCTCAATGTCGTTTTCCATCTTCATGGCTTCCAAAACGGCTACTTTGTCGCCCGCTTTAACGCTATCACCAACTGCAACATTGATGGAGAGAATGACGCCCGGGAGGGGAGCGCATACTTTTGAGCCCGCACCGGAAGCAGCAGGAGCACTTGCAACGGCTGTAGCAGCAGGAGCAGCAGGAGCAGCAGTGGGAGTCGCAGGAGCCACAGGAGCACTAGGAACCGCAGCGGGAGCGGACGCAGGAGTCACGGCTGTAGCAGCAGGAGCGCCGTCAGGGGTGCTCTCAATTTCTACCTCATAAGCAACGCCATTGACATTGACAAGGGCTTTTCCGCCTTCTACAGAATTGATTTCCACCGTATAAGGTTTGGAGTTGATGTTGAATTTATAGCTTTTCATCTTGTTTATTTTTTTCTTTTGATGGTGATGATATAACTCTCTTTGTCGTGTACGGATTCGGATAAATAACAGTCCAGCGCCATGGCGATAGCAGCCTGCGTTTCCATGTTATTTTCAAGACTCAATGCCAAAGAAATGGCTGCAGCAACCTCATCCTCTTCGCTCTCTGATAACTTCTTTGCTGATTTAGTCCCCTTTTTGCGGGTAAACCAATAGCCCACAAAACGGTAACAATAATAGAGAATATACAAGGAAAGAAAGACCACTAAAATGGCTACCATGCTGACAACCAGTCCATGGGGGTCTTTCTGCATTAGTTCCGTCGCTTTTTGTGCGATGCTCAACAGGGTTAGCAAGTACATACTCTATAAAGGCAGGTTATCGTGTTTCTTCTGGGGATTTTCCTGTTTCTTGCCGGCCAGTTGTTCCAAAGCACGGCAGATGCGGAAACGGGTGTTGCGCGGCTCGATGACATCGTCAATATAGCCATAGGAGGCTGCATTGTAAGGGTTGCAGAACAAGTCGTTGTATTCGTCCTTTTTCTCCTGTTTTAAAGCAGCCTGTTTTTCGGGATCTGTCTCGGCTTTGATTTCTTTTCCATAGAGAATCTCTACTGCACCGTCAGCACCCATAACAGCGATGTTGGCTGAGGGCCATGCGTAATTGACATCGCCTCTCAACTGCTTGCAACTCATAACAATATGAGCGCCACCGTAGCTCTTTCTCAAGCTGACGGTAACCTTGGGAACCGTTGCTTCGCCATAGGCATAAAGCAATTTGGCTCCGTTGCTGATGATGCCGCCGTACTCTTGCTGCGTGCCGCAAAGGAAGCCCGGGACATCCACCAAGGTAACAAGGGGAATATTGAATGCGTCACAGAAACGAACAAAACGAGCAGCTTTTCGTGAAGCATTGATATCCAATACACCGGCAAGAATAGAGGGCTGATTGGCAACGACTCCCACGCTTCGTCCATTGAAACGCGCGAAGCCGACAATGATATTTCTTGCCCAACTCTTGTGTACCTCCAAAAATTCTCCATTATCCACAATGCTGCCGATGACTTTGTACATATCGTAAGCTTTGTTGGGATTGTCGGGGATAATTTCATTCAGACTGTCATCAATACGGCCGACAGGATCGTTGCAGTCCAAAAGAGGTGCATCTTCACGGTTGCTTGAGGGAAGGTAGGAAAGCAGTTTCTTGATGATTTCAATACCTTCGTCCTCATTGGCGGCAGAAAAATGTGCCACACCGCTTTTGGTGGCATGAACGCGTGCACCTCCCAATTCCTCTTGGGTAACGTTTTCACCGGTAACGCTTTTGACAACTGCGGGGCCGGTCAAAAACATATAGGAGGTATCCTGAATCATAATGTTGAAATCCGTCAAGGCAGGGGAGTAAACCGCACCACCGGCGCAAGGACCGAAAATGCCGGAAATCTGGGGTACGACACCGGAAGCCAAAATGTTGCGCTGGAAAATTTCACCATAACCCGCCAAGGCACAGACACCTTCCTGAATACGAGCGCCACCACTGTCGTTCAATCCGATGCAGGGAGCGCCGTTTCTCATGGCGAGGTCTTGTACTTTGCATATTTTTTGCGCCTGGGTTTCAGACAAGGAACCACCGCTTACCGTAAAATCCTGAGCGAAGACATAGACCAATCGACCATCTATCGTACCACATCCGCTCACGACTCCGTCGCCGTCAAATTTGCTTTTCTCCATTCCGAAGTTGGTACAACGATGTTGTTTGAACATATCGTACTCTTCAAAACTTCTTTCATCCAACAAGGCGGCCAGTCTTTCTCTGGCGGTCATTTTCCCTTTGGCGTGTTGGGCGTCAATACGTTTCTGTCCACCACCTAAAAAGGCTTTTTCTCTCTTTTCTACCAGTTGGGCGATTTTCTCTGTTTGTTGTGTCGTCATATCAGCTCTTTTAATAGGCAAAGGGTGGCCGTTCAGTTTGTTCAACTTTCCGGACACCCCTCATTCCAACATCATCAGGAATAATTATTCCATAGGTTTAAGATTGGTATATACGTTCTGAACATCCTCATCTTCTTCAATTTTCTCAATGAGTTTGTCAACTTCGGCTCTTTGTTCTGCGCTCAATTCTACCAATTCGGTGTTCGGCAAGCGGGTGAATTCGGCTGAAACCAATTCGTACCCATTGTCTTCAATGTATTTCTGCAACTGGTTGAATGCGGTAAATTCTGCAAAGGCACAGATGGTCTTGTTTCCATCCTCATCCTCCTCTTCAAAGATTTCCTCTACTCCGTAATCAATCAATTCCAATTCAAGTTCTTCCAAATCATATTCGCCGTTGGATTTGAAACGGAAGACACTTTTGCGGTCGAACATATATTCTACGCTGCCTGAAGTACCCAAACTGCCTCCAAATTTGTTGAAGTAGGAGCGAACATTGGCTACCGTACGGTTGTTGTTGTCAGTGGCCGTTTCTACCAAGACAGCAATACCATAGGGGGCTCTTCCCTCCAATACTACCTCTTTGTAATCGGCTTGGTCTTTTTCAGAAGCGCGTTTAATTGCCCTCTCAACGTTCTCTTTGGGCATATTTTCGCTTCTTGCCGTCTGAAGAAGAGCTCTCAAACGGGGGTTACCGGTTACATCAGGACCGCCTTGTTTAACCGCAATGGTAATCTCTTTACCGATTTTGGTAAATACTTTGGCCATGTGGCCCCATCTCTTGAATTTTCTTTCCTTGCGGAACTCAAACGCTCTTCCCATAATTATTTCTCAAGTCTGGTAATGTATTTGTCAATTTCGTAACCCTCAATGCTGTTGGGATACTGGTCTTTGATTTTCTTGTAGAGAGAAATGGCCTGCTCGTTGTCGCCCAACTCCTCGCATACGATACCGGCTTTGAGAAGGTAAGAAGCTGCGTAGATGTTGTCAGCTTTTTTAGCGGCTTTTAAATACCAGGTCAAGGCCTCATTGTTTTCTCCCAAACCTACATAGGCATCACCGATGCAAGCAAAGGCACGGGCAGCCAAAATAGGCTCTTTGCCGTTGTACTTTTTGAGGTATTCAATGGCGCTTTCATAGTTGCCCAACTGAAGCTGGCAGACGCCGGCATACATATAAGCACTCTTATCGACTGCGCAGCCGTAAGTCTCGATGATTTCTTCAAATCCAATCATGCTCTCGTCACCGGCGAAGGCTTTTTCAAACTGGTCGTTCTTGAAAGCATTCTCTGCGGGGAACATCTGGGCACGACATTCAGCTACTTTGGGAGCGCGTACAAAACGATAGTATCCAAGTACGCCCAAAGTAATCACAATCACAGCGACCGTGATGCCAATAATAGTTTTTTTGTTGTTCTGGAAAAACAAGTCAGTTTTAGAAACGGCCTCGGCGATTTGTGCCTGCTCGTTCATTTTTTCTTTTGCCATATCTGAGTTAATTTTTGTTTCTAATAGTCTGCAAAGTTAATGTTTTTTTGCTCAAAATACAAGAAAATCAGCCTTGGTGAGCGGGTCTAAGAAGGTCGAGTACTGTCTTCACGGGATTGAAGGTTTCAATATCAACTTCTACAAACAATGTGTTCCAGTCGCTCATGGAGCCGTTCCACAATCCCGGCAACTCCAACGCTTTCAATTCGCGTCCTTCATAGCTCTTGCTGCTGATAAATCCGGCGTCTTCATCCACGTATTTGAGCAGGTCGAATTTTTCGCCCTTATAGTTGTGCAGACAGCAGACCAAATCCACGGGATTGAAGTGGGTAGCGCTGAATACGGCTGCCCCAATGGAGTCAGAGGCCGCCAAATCTCCGGTATTGATTTGTACGCTCTCCAAAATTTGCAGAGAGGTGCTTCCGTCTTTCTCGTTGATGATGAAAGGACCTCCGCCCGGCTCGCCTTCGTTTCTTACCATACCGCAGACACGGATGGGGCGATCCAATTTGTTGCGCAATCGGGCCACTCTTTCTTCAAAATTCTCACTTTGAGGTAGACTGATGCAAAGGCGGGTTGCCAAGAAATTCTCGATTTCTTCGCACAAAGCCTCATCGGCACCTTTGTCCAAGGCACGCAAATACGCGAAAATCTGGTCTCGCAGTTCCAGAGATTTACCCAAAAGCACTTTCTTGTAGAAAGCAGTGGTCGGGAATACTCTTTCACAAGATACGTTGTCGATATTCTTGATGGATACGACCTCTTCTGAAAGGGCGTTCAGGTTGTAAATCAAGGCACCGTGTCCGGCAGGACGGAACAATAATTTGCCATCCTGGGTACGGAAAGGCTCGTTCTGGGCATCTACAGCGATGGTGTCAGTGGCTTTATTCTGATAAGTAAAACGCACATTGTAGCGTACGCCATAGCGTTTCTCAAACGTCTCCTGTACTTCTTCCACGGCCTGTTCAAACAAGGGGCGGTGTTCCGGAGAAATGGTTACAACCACATTGGCGGTGCCGTCTGCATTGCGCATATAGCTTTGTGCTTCCATCAAATGTTCTGCGATGGCTGTGCGGATTTCTCCATCTCCGTATTTGTGGAATTTCAACACGCCTTTGGGCTTGTTACCATAGCCCAGACCTGCGTCAGTGAGGGTTTTGGTGAGAGCCACGGAACCAACTGGGGCGTGAACGCTTCTCAAAGCAGCGGTACCAATTCCTCGGATATGCAAGGCACCACGCATATGAATGCCAACGGTACCAAT
>CAJGBW010000028.1 GCA_904501835.1 uncultured Bacteroidales bacterium | reverse complement strand
TCCTTTTCCAGCAGCATCGTGCAATGGGTCTTGTTGGCCGGTGTGTTGATGGTGAATACTTTCCCGGCTGTGTTGTGGGCGGGAATCATTTTGTTTGCCTTTACGACGCTCTTTTCCATTGTGACGCTTCCGGTGGAAATAGATGCCAGTTCAAGAGCGGTCATGTGGCTGGAATATGCCGATGTGGCTGAGGGGGAGACCCGTGCGATGGCAAAAGACGCCTTGAAATGGGCGGCCTACACCTATGTTATTGCTGCCTTGGGCTCATTGGCGACCTTGTTTTATTACATTTCCCTGGCTAATAACAGACGTTCTTAAAACGAAGAGAGGGAGGAAGAAAGAGCATCATGAAGAAGAAATACGAGGTAGTCATATTTGATTTGGATGGTACCATTTTGGATACCTTGGGGGATTTGTGTGCGGCGGTGAATCATGCGCTCCGTAAACGTAATTTGCCTGAACATACGATGGATGAGTATCGTCAAATGGTGGGTTCCGGCATCCGTAATCTTTGCCGTCAGGCGTTAGGTGGAGAAAGTGAGGAGGTTTTGGATCAGTCTTTGGCGGATTTCAAGGCTTACTATGTGTCTCATATTGATGTTTATACCCGTCCGTATGAAGGAATGGTGCAGTTGATGGCGGATTTGCGTGCGGCGGGAGTGACGGTAGCGGTGGCTTCTAATAAGTTTAGGGAAGGCGCACTGACGCTGTGTCGAAAATTTTTCCCGGAAATTTCGGAATCGCTCGTATGGGGTGATGTGGAGGGCTTGCCCTTGAAGCCTCGCCCTGATATGATAGCCCGTGTGATGCAGCAGTTTCCCCAAGGGACGAGCTGTTGCATGGTGGGGGATTCCTGGACGGATATTGAAGCGGGCAAAGCCTATGGTTGTCAGGCTTCTGTCGGTGTGAGTTGGGGATACCGCTACACCGAGGCGCTCTATAAAGCCGGTGCCGATGCGGTGGCTGACAGCATGGATGATTTGCGCTCATTGTTATTAGAGTAAATTTTTGTGTTCCGAAACAACTATTAATTTTTATTATATGAGTATGAAAAAACTTTTGACGACAATTGTTTCACTTACTTTTGCCATGGTTGTTATGGCCGGTGAGTGGGCTCCTGCCGGGGATTTGATTAAAACCCGTTGGGCCGATGAGGTGAATCCTAAAAATCCTCTTCCTGAGTATCCTCGTCCCCAAATGGTACGTAGTCAATGGCAGAATTTGAACGGATTGTGGAATTATGCGATTCTTCCTGCCAATGATACTTACAACAAGGCGGATGGACAGATTTTAGTACCTTTCTGTGTCGAGTCTTCTTTGTCAGGTGTGCAGAAAAGAGTCGGTGTTGATGAGGCGCTTTGGTATGAGCGCAGCTTCAAAGTGCCTGCCCAATGGCGCGGTAACAAAATTTTGCTTCATTTCGGTGCGGTGGATTGGAAAGCCGAAGTGTGGGTAAATGGCATCAAGGTCGGCGAGCACACCGGTGGTTTTACGCCTTTCTGCTTTGATATTACCTCTGCGCTGAAACGTTCCGGCCGTCAGACTTTGCGTATTAAGGTGACTGACGCCAGCGACCACTCCTATCAGCCTCGCGGCAAACAGACTTTGCTTCCCCAGGGTATCTGGTATACGCCTGTGACCGGTATTTGGCAGACGGTTTGGATGGAGCCGGTTTCTGCAAAAGCATCTATTGAGTCTTACTATCCTGTATGGAATGCCGATAAGAAAGAATTGAATGTGGAGGTTACCGCCAAAGGTGAGTACGATGACGTGGTTGTCAAATTGTATGATGGTGAGACCTTGGCCGGACAAGGACAGACCATTACCGTGGCAGAGCCTAAACTCTGGAGTCCTGACAGCCCTTACCTTTATAATCTGGATATCGCTTTGATGAAAAATGGCAAGGTGGTGGACAATGTAAAAGGTTATACCTGTTTGCGTACCATCAGCATGGTGAAAGATCCCAAAGATCCTGCCCGTCGTAAAAACCACTTTGCACGCATGGGCTTGAATGGCGAAAGAATGTTCCAGTTCGGTCCGCTCGATCAGGGCTGGTGGCCGGATGGCCTTTATACCGCCCCTACCGATGAGGCATTGAAATATGACATCGTCAAGACCAAAGAATGGGGATGGAATATGATTCGCAAGCACATCAAGGTTGAGCCGGCTCGCTGGTACTATTGGTGCGATGTCTTGGGTATCGTTGTTTGGCAGGATATGCCGAGCATCGGTGACCATAGCAAACGTGGCGGCAACGATATTCGTCCTGCAGAGGTGCAGAAGAATGTCCGCAACGTGTGGTCTCGCGACAGTTTCTTGGGCGGTACCGATTGTACCATTCCCCAGGAGTGGCAGGCTAACTATTATAAGGAGTGGGGCGAAATCATTGATGCCTTCAAGATTTTCCAGAGCATCGTGGTTTGGGTACCTTTCAATGAGGCGTGGGGACAGTTTGATACGCCTGCAGCCGTTGAATTTACCCGTAAGAAAGACCCTACCCGTTTGATCAACGAGTCTTCCGGCGGTAACTTCTGCTTGAAAGGTGATATTTTAGACGTGCATCATTACGCCAGCCCGGCTATCAATGCTTTCGAAGGCAAGATGATCAACACCATCGGAGAGTACGGTGGTTTGGGATTGCCTGTTGAAGGACACTTGTGGCAGAAAGACAAAAACTGGGGCTATGGTGAAGTTTGCAAAGACGGAGACGATTTGCTCAAGGTGTATGCAGATTTCGCGGAAATGTTGAAATACTACATTCCTGTAGGCTGCTCCGGTGCTGTTTATACGCAGACAACCGATGTTGAAATCGAGGTAAATGGCATCATGACCTATGACCGTGCTGTCATCAAGGTGGACGAAGCCAAATTTGCCGAAATCAACAAGGCGGTTATCAATGCGCTAAGCAAGTAATTTTAAATCAGGGCGCTTTAGAAACTGAATTTTACGCCGGTAAGCAAGATGCCTTGCATTCCGGCACCCAATTCTACAAAACCCCGCACCCACGTTCCGAATTCAATGCCGACAGCTGACAATTGGGCAGCAGGCAAGAAAAGAGGCGTGTATGTGGGGTTTGTTCCGTCTTTGGGATCGCTGTAGGTGCCAATCATCATTGCACCCAAACCCACACGGCTATACATGGCGCAGGCGGGCTTTTTAAACCAATAGGCCTTCATGGTGGCCATGGCAGCTACAAAATCCATGGACATATAAGAAGAGGTGAAATGATTGCTTACACGGGAATAGTTGACAACAGCTCCCAAAGAAATGGTGCGGCCCAGACTGCGGTTGTATTCCAGACCAATGGTACCAAGGGCTTTTGTATCAACCACTTCGCCGGCAACAGAACCTGCAATATGTGTCGCAATGCTTGCGATTCCTCCCACAAAATCCTGCAGAGAAAAACCGTAGTTGACTGAAATGTCATTTTTTCGATTATATACTGACATTTCATCATTGTTTTCGATGTTGGTTGCAGCCAGAAGAAAGTTCTGCGCAAGAAAAACACTTACACAAAGCGCAAAGAGTTTGGTTTTCATAATGGTTAGATTCTAATGGTTATTATTGCTCTATTTCAGTAATTCGGGACGGAGGGCGGCGGTACGTTCAATGGCTTTTTCGTCTTGCCAGGCTTTGATGAGGCGGGGATTGCCGCTTAACAGGACATCCGGGACTTTCCAGCCGTTGTATTCGGCGGGGCGTGTGTAAATGGGGGCGGAAAGCAAGCCGTCCTGGTAGCAGTCAGAAAGGGCGCTGGTCTCGTCGGTGATGGCGCCGGGAAGAAGGCGTACAATTGCGTCAGAAACAATGGCGGCAGGGATTTCACCGCCGCTGAGCACATAGTCTCCTACCGTAATTTCGCGAGTGATGAGATGTTCACGAATACGGTGATCGATGCCCTTGTAGTGACCGCACAGAATAATGATGTTTTCTTTGAGGGATAATTCGTTGGCGATACCCTGGGAGAATTGTTCGCCGTCGGGAGTCATGTAGATGATTTCATCGTACTTGCGTTCTGCCTGTAATTCGCTGATCATCTTGTGGATGGGTTCAACCATCATCACCATTCCGGCATCACCGCCATAGCTGTAGTCATCCACCTGGAGGTGGGGACCTTTGCCATATTTTCGGGGATTGTGTACGTGAATTTCCACCACGCCTTTTTTGATGGCGCGTCCTACTATGGAATGTTGCAACGGACTTTCCAAAAGTTCGGGAACGACCGATATAATATCAATTCTCATCTTTTTCTTAAAATTACCTGCAAAATTAACCATAAAGCGCAAATTAAAAAACACTTTCTCGTCCCAAACCAAAAAAACTGATTATATTTGCAAGAATTACTATTTTGTGCCATAGGCACATATCTTTACAAATAGATATGGAAGAAAAAAACCTTATTCCCGAAGAAAATTTTTCGGATGTACCTCAGGGCGTGGAGGAGGCCGTAACTCCCCAAGTGAATTATGCCGAGATGTCCTTGGCTCAGATTTCAGCGCTTTTTGAAAGCTTGACGAAAGCGGAAGACAGAATGGAGCGTTACAAAGAGGCAGAAGCCTTGAAATCTGCATTTTACAAGAAACTCATCAAAGAAAAAGAGGCGGCTGGTTATGGCTCCAAAGTCGATGAGCCGGCCAAGTACGAGGAGGAGGCTATTGCAAGCGACGAAGAAAAGCTCGCAGAGGGCGAAGCTGTAGCGGACACCCCGGCGCCCGCCGAAGCCGCGGCGGAAATAGAAAATCCTTTCGAGGCCATCGAGCAGGGTTTCAAGAGTATTTATAACGGCTACAAAAAGGAAAGGGCCGATTATAATAAGCAGATTGAGCATGAGAAAGAAGCTAATCTGGCAAACAAAGAGGCCATTATTGCAGATTTGAAAAGTCTTGTGGAGCGCGAGGAGGAAGTCAATGTGACTTTCCCTGAATTCCGTGAGATTCAGGATCGTTGGAAAAAGGTGGGTCCTGTACCGGCTCCCCAGGCGCGCAATATCAACGACACCTACCACTTCTATGTGGAGAAATTCTATGATAGAGTGAGCATTGACCGCGAACTCCGTGATTTGGATTTCAAGAAAAACTTGGAGCTGAAGGAAGAGTTTTGCGCCCAAGCTGAAAAATTGGCCGAAAGCAACGATGTGGTGGAGTCATTCAATCAGCTCCAGAAATTGCATGACCAGTGGAAAGAATTGGGTCCTGTGTCCAAGCAATATCGTGAGTCCATTTGGGAGCGTTTCAAGGCTGCTACTGCACAAATCAATAAAAAATACCAGGCTCATTTTGAGGATTTGAAAGCTCAATTTGAGGCGAACCTGGCTGCAAAAGTGGCTCTTTGTGAGCAAGTGGAAGAGATTGCTTCCCGCGAAATGAGTCATCGTGAGGCGTGGAATGCCTGTGCCAAAGAAATTGAAGAGATTCAGAAGCGTTGGAAAGAAATCGGTTATGCTACGAAGAAAGAAAACCAACGCGTTTACGACCGATTCCGTGCTGCTTGTGACAGTTTCTATGGTGCCAAGAAAGAGTACTATAGCGCGGTGAAAGAGGATATGATGGCGAATTATGCCGCCAAAGAGAAAATCTGTCAGGAGGCCGAAGCCTTGAAGGATAGCACCGAATGGCAGGCAACAACCGCCCGTCTGATTCAGCTTCAGAAAGAGTGGAAAGAAATCGGAGCCGTTCCTCGTAAAAAATCGGAACCCCTTTGGAAGCGTTTCAGAGCCGCTTGTGATGCGTTCTTTGAGGCAAAGGAAAAAGATTTGAAAGCCAAGAGAGCTGCCCGTGCCGCCAAACACAATCGTGCTGCAGAAGCAAATCGTCCCCAAAAGAATCCTAAGGCTCGTTTGGTGGAATTGTATAAACGTAAACAACAGGAGTTGGCTACCGCCGAGAACAATATCGGTTTCTTTGCCAATTCCAAAGGTGCCGAGGCTTTGTTGGCGCAGATGAACCAGAAAATTCAGGCTGCCAAAGAGGAATTGTTGGATATCGAGAACCAGATTCGTCAGATGGAAAAGATGGAGGAGCAGAACAATGGATAAGAATTCGATTATTGGATTTACCCTTATCGGTCTGATTCTGGTAGGATTTAGTTTCTTCCAGACCCGTCAGGCCCGTGAGGCTGCCGAGTATCAAAGACAACTTGATTCGGCGGCGGCTGTTGAGGCGATGATTCAGTTTAAGGCTGACTCTATTGCCCAGGCTCAAAATGCCACCGTACAGGCTGCCACCCAACAGGCAGGCAACTCTCAGCAAGAGACTTTGCGTCAGACTGATTTTAAGGTGTACAAGGATGCAAAGTTGGAGGAAGCCAGCAGAATGACAGGGGAGTTGGTTACCCTTGAAAATGACAAGTTGGAAGTGGTGCTCAATACCCGTGGCGCGCAGCCTTATTCTGTGGTCGTCAAGGATTATCAGACCTATGATTCCACCGCCCTCTATTTGGTGCAGCCCAATATGGCTTCTATGGAAATGCAGGTGTATGCGGGAGAATTTATCAATACTTCCGATTTTGTGTTCGAGTTGGCAGAACAGAATGACAGCGTGGTGATTATGCGTCTTCCTTTCCAGAATGGCGGTTATATTGAGCAGAAATATACACTTTCTAAAGGCAGTTATATGGTGGAGGATACGCTTTCCTTTGTGGGAATGGAGCAAATTCTTCCTCGCAAGGTCTCCTCTATCGATATGACCTGGACCAATACGATTCCTCGTCTGGAGAAAGGTTACAAGAACGAAAAACAATACAGCAAAGCAGCCTATTGGTTTGAGGGTGAGAGCGGTATTGAAGAATTTGCCAATGGTAAGGATGAATCCGAGCAGATTGAAGCCAAAGTGAAATGGATTGCTTTCCAGCAGCAGTTCTTCTCTTCTATTTTCTCTGCGGGAAATCAGTTTGCTTCCGCCCAGGTGGATGTGAAATATGCAGATGAGAAAGATGAGGCGCGCAATCTGATGTATTGCAAGATGAAGGTGAAGAATGAGCTGAATCGCAGCAATCCTGATTTGATTCAGGTGCCGTTGCAGATGTATTTCGGCCCCGATGATTACAATCTTCTCCGTTCTTATGAGCAGAATTACGAAAAATTGATTCCCCTCGGCGGTTGGATGGTCGGTTGGATCAGCCGTTTTATCATCATTCCCTTGTTCCGCTTCTTGAATGATTTTATTCCGAATTATGGTATTATCATCTTGATAATGACTATTTTGCTCAAATTGGTGATCAGTCCTTTGACCATACGTTCCTATGTTTCATCCGCCAAGATGTCGGCGATCAAACCCGAGGTGGACAAAATCAATGAGCGTTATCCCAAGCAGGAAGATGCGTTGAAGAAACAGCAGGCGACCATGGATCTCTATAAGCGTGCGGGTATCAGTCCCATGGGAGGATGTCTGCCCATGCTTTTGCAGTTCCCTATTTTGTGGGCTATGTTCCGTTTCGTCCCGGCCTCTATCGAACTTCGTCAGCAATCGTTCTTGTGGGCCGAGGATTTGAGTACCTATGATTCCATTCTGGATTTCGGTTTCAATATTCCTTTGTACGGAGACCATGTTTCTTTGTTTGCCTTGTTGATGGCGGTTTCCATGTTCTTCTATTCCAAGATGACTTCTTCGCAGATGTCTTCGGATCCGAGTATGGCCGGAATGAAATTCATGACGGTATGGATGATGCCTATCATGATGCTTTTTATCTGTAATAATCTTTCTGCCGGTTTGACTTATTACTATTTCATTTCCAATCTCTTGACCATGGTGCAGACCTGGGTGATTAAGAAATGGGTGGTAAAACCGGAGAAGATTCAGGCACAGATTCGCGAATCCTACAAAAAGCCGCCTGTGAAGTCCAAATGGGAGAAGCGTTTGGAAGAGGCCCAAAAGATGCAACGTGCCCAGGCAAAACGCAAATAAGGAAAGTGAATGCGCGATAGCGTAAAGGCACAGCGCAAAACGCACGAATAAAATTCTGGCGAAATGAATCGCGACTTTTTAAGAAAGATGAAAGAGCAACTGCCACCACAGATAACTTTGGTGGCAGTTTCCAAGTTTCATCCCTTGGAGGCCATTCGTGAGGCTTATGCGGAAGGGCAACGTGTCTTTGCAGAAAGTCGTCCCCAGGAATTGATGAGCAAAGTGGAGCAGGCTCAGGATATGCCCGACTTGCAATGGCATTTTATCGGTCACTTGCAGACCAATAAGCTCAAGATGGTCTTGCCGTATGCAGATTTGGTACAATCGGTTGATAGCCAGCGACTTTTAGATGCTATTGAGAAGTGGGGACGGGAGCATGGCAGACGCATCAATGTGCTCTTGGAAATGCATGTGGCTCTTGAGGAGAGCAAGCAGGGATTTTATGAAGAGGAGATTTTGGATATTCTCTTTCGCGTAACCCAAGACAAGGCTTATCCACATATCTGCTTTAAGGGCTTGATGGGGATGGCGAGCCATACGGATGATATGGAACAGATTCGTGCCGATTTTACCCGTATCAAAAGTTTTTTGGATTATCTCCAGGATTTGTTTCCTGAATTAGAATCCTTTAAGGAGTTATCTATCGGAATGTCAGATGATTATCAATGCGCCATCGAATGTGGCTCGACCATGGTGCGCATCGGTAGTGCAATATTTGGAGAAAGAAACTATGAAAAATAGATTGTTTTTGCTGCTTTTAATGGCAGTTGTTTCCATCCCGGCTTTTTCACAAAGCAAGGCAGAGGTTAAACAGTACGAAAAGACTTTGGCCAAACCATCGGTAAAGGCCTACGAGCGTTTTTTGAAACGTTATCCTCAATCGGTATATTACGACCAGATTGCTTCTCTTCGCGACTCTGCCGATTTTGAGACGGTGGATAAAAGCAGTTTGAAAGCGCTTCGTGATTATAAAGGACGCTGTAAGACCCACACTTGGAAGGAAAAAGCCTTGGATGCCATTGATGTAGTCGAAACCTCTCCGCTTACTTCGGAAGAGATTTTGTCGGCCGCTCAATCTCTGAATCTTTATCAGGAGAACGGGCAGTATCTGGCTTATCGCAGCGAGGGAAAAGATTATTTGCTTGCCTTTCGTTTGGGGGACAATCTCGTCTTGACTGTGTATGAGAAAAACGGGGCTGAATGGACTCTGCACAATGATTTCCATATCAATAAGGAGTATATTCAGGATGGCTTGAACCCTCGTTTGATTGCCCAGGCACAGATTGTCAGGGTGCAGGAGTTGCGTCTTGTCAGACTTCGTTATTTGAGCGAAAAAGATTTGTATGCCGAGTATGTACAAATGTTGCTCAATCCCTTGACAGGAGAGTCTGACGCAGTGATTTTCTATGGCCACAATGCCAAGACTTCCAAAGATAAACAGGCGTATAAGATTGAAGGACAGTCTCCCCAGGCACTTTCCAATGCGATTGTGACGGCTCAGATGCAATATCTGGTCAATGATCTCAACCAGGATGAAAATCTCTCTATCATCAGTGAGGAAGATGCCCTTACCGATGACAGTATTCAGTGGTGGCTGCAAAACAATCCCTCCGCCGGTGACGGAAAGAAACGCTCTGTACGTTTCGGTACCCTCGACCCTCGTTGCGGTCTGGTGGCAGCCTTCAAAAAAGCCAAGAAAGACAAATCATCCCGTTATAGGGCAGCTTTGTTTGATATTCGAGGCTATACGGTCATTTGTGTGCAGGATTTGTCGAGCGGTAACTATTCCTTGGCTTGGTGCGAGCGTCAGTGCCAGAATAAAAAACGAGACCGCTTACTCAATACCATATATTTTGAAAATGAGACCAGTCTGGCTCTTTTCTATTATCATGGTCGTAAGAGTTTCAAAAGACATTTATCATTGGCTGCGAAGAAAATTTCGTAGGCAATATTGAAAATATTAACTTTGTCGAATAAACAAAGCTGGGACGTCCTGTCGCTCTTTATTTAGTAAAGGGAGGAAAGTCCGGACAGGAAAGGACACCCCGCTGTGGAAAGCACAGGCAGGAGTAATCTTGGGTGGGTCGTAACAGAAAACAACCGCCTTCGCAAGAGGGTAAGGGTGAAAATGTGAGGTAAGAGCTCACAATCGGCGGCAGTGATGTCGTCGGGGTACGATACCGGGGCCTGCAAGACCAAATATATCGGTGATATGAGGGTTGTCCGCCCGATGCCGAGGGGTAGGTTGCGTTAGATAAATGACGGGATTAAAAACAGAAACCGGCTTACGGTCCCAACTTTGTTTTTTTATATTGTAGCAACTATGGCTATTTGTGAACACGATTTTTCGAGGTTAGAGCTGAATTTGACGAATTGCCTCTCTAATTATCAGTATTTTCGTTCCAAACTTAAAAAGGAAACGAAAATGTTGGTGTTGGTGAAAGCCAACGCCTATGGCCATGGTGCTGTGGAGTTTGCCAATATGATGTGCGAGGCCGGTGCGGATTATCTGGCTGTCGCTTATCCGGTAGAGGGCGTTGAGTTGCGAAAGGGTGGTATTTTGAAACCCATTATGGTACTGACAAGCGGAACTGATTTTTTTCAGGAGATAGTCGATCATCTGCTTGAGCCCTGCATTCCCAATATGCAGACGATGAAAGCTCTCTGTGAAATCCTGAAAGAAAGAGGGCTGACTCATTATCCCATTCATATCAAACTCGACAGCGGAATGCATCGTCTGGGTTTTATGGAGTCTGAATTGGACGAGTTGATTACTTTCTTAAAGGATTGCCCTTGGGTGCGTGTGGAAAGTGTTTATTCCCATCTGGCTGCTGCCGATGAGCCCCAACACGATGAATTTACCTTGTCGCAGATTGCTTTGTTCCAGAAGAGTGCCGATAAAATTTCCGCCGTCCTTCCCGTCAAACCTATGTATCATATCTTAAATTCTGCCGGTATTGAGCGTTTTACGCAGTACCAATTTGATATGGTCCGTCTGGGAATTGGAATTTATGGGGTAAGTTCCGTAGAAGGCGTGCGACTTTCTCCTGTGGCTTCTTTTAAGTGCAAGATATTGCAAATTAAGACATTGTCGCAACTTGACGGCACGATAGGCTATGGACGTTGTGGGAAAATTTCTCCCGAAGGAACCGTTGTAGCGACCATTCCGGTAGGTTATGCAGATGGTTTGGACAGACATTTAAGTCAGGGACGTGCCCGATTTATGCTTAACGGTCATCTGGTGCCGACCGTTGGTAATATCTGTATGGATATGTCTATGTTGGATATTACCGGGGTGGATGCCAAAGTGGGGGATGTTGTGACGATTTTTGGTGAAAATCCGACAGTGGAAGAATTGGCCAAGACGCTCGGCACGATTCCCTATGAGATTCTCACCTCCGTTCCTCGCCGTATCGCCCGTGTGGTGATTCGTTAGCTTATTCGCGGTACATCATTCCGTTTTTCAAGACGGCTATTGCGCTTTCTGTTGTGAGAGCCGTTGCGATGCAGTAGCCGAATTCCATGGCACTGCCCGGTCCGTTGGCCGTAATCAAATGGCCGTCGCGGCAGCAAGATTCACCCGTATAAACAGCTCCTTGCGAAAGGGGATTTTCTTCAAATCCGGGATAGCAGGTGAATTTCCTGTTTTGGATATTACAACCCTCCAAGCGGGGCAGTATGGTGCCGGGAGCTGCACAAATGGCACAGACTATACCCTGTGCTCGGAAGTGTTCACCGGCAAGGGACATCAAAGCCTTGTGGTTGGCCAGATTTTCTGCACCGGGAAGACCGCCGGGAAATATCAAGGCTGTATGTGCGCGATTGTCGTTCAGGCTCTCAGCGTATTGGCTGACAAAAGTCTCCCAAGTCATATCCGCCTTGATTGTAATCTGATGGGCAGATCTTACTTCCAGCGTATTGGAAATGGATACAAGTTTGACTTCGCGAATGCTTCTTCGGAGAATGTCGCCCGGAGCAATGGCTTCGATTTCCTCAAAACCTTCTGCCAAAAAGATAAATGCGCGCGCGTGCATCATAAGTGTTTAATAAGTTCGTATAACATAAATCCACAGCATATCAACTTGCCGATAGTGCCGATGAGAAATCCTATAAAAGTGCCTATGGCTGCCTTGATGGCTGTCCAAATGTCAGATTTTGCCACCAAGAGTTCTCCGACGAGTGCGCCCAACAAACTGCCTGTAATCATGCCGATAGGGGTGAAGAAGATGCCGGCTATCATACCGATCATGGCACCAGTAGCGGCTTCTTTATGCCCGCCGGTCATTTTGGTCAGCAGGGCAGGGACAATATAATCCAGCACGGTGATGCCTATGGTGATACAACCCCAGGTGACAAGGGTCGATATCTCAATACCTTCGCCGGCTCCGTTGCGATTTGCGAAATAGATGCAAATCAGACCGATATAACTCAAAGGAGGACCGGGAAGAGCCGGCAGAATACAACCCAGCAGCCCGACAACAGAGAAAATGATAGCAACAATTTCCAACCAATCCATAGTCTGTCTTTTTTTTGTACCCCCTAGGCGAATCGAACGCCTATCGTAGGAACCGGAATCCTAAATTTTATCCATTAAACTAAGGGGGCTCGTTTGCTCGGAAATCGCCGAGTCATCTATTGCAAATGTACGAATAATTTTGTTATTCAAGCTCCACCTTTAAGCCGTCGTACGCCAATAATACACCGTGGGCGGCTAATTCTTTGGAAAATTCCGCATAAGGAGGGAGCAAGTGGGAAATATGTGTGAGGTAGGAGTATTTGGCTCCGACTTTTTGAAAGAAATTCAAGGCTTCATCCAAGGAAAAATGGGAATAGTGCTGGGCTCTTTTGACGCAATTGACCGTGACAAAGTCCACGCCTTTCAATTTTTCGATTTCGCTTTCTTCAATAGAGGCGATATCGGTCATATAAGCCATGTTTCCTATCCTGTAACCCAATACAGGCCAAAATCCTTTGCGATCATGCCAGCCTCGAATGGGCAGGATTTTTACGGTTTGTGGGTGTAAGGCTTTCTCTTCTTCGCTGGCAGGGAGATGCTGGTAGCCCACTCCGCTGACCCATTCCAGACGGTCTTCCCAACTGTTTGAGTGGACCTCAAAAGTCTTGCCGGCTTCAATTTCCCTCACCATCCATTCCGGAGCTCCGGGGTAGCGCGGCTCGGCAAAAGCATAAGCGTATTCGCGTTTGAGCGACTCAATGACATATTTTTCACAGTAGATATTGACGGGGTGTCCCTCCAAAAGGTTGAATGAACGGATGTCGTCCAAGCCTCCTGTGTGGTCTTTGTGGTTGTGGGTGAGCAAAATCGCATCGAGGTGGTCAATGTCTTCCCGCAACATCTGCTGACGAAAATCCGGACCGGCATCAATCAGTATGCTCAATCCTTCATGCTCCACGAGCACGCTGGCGCGCAATCTTTTATCTTTGGGATCCAGGGAACGGCAGACGGGGCATTTACATCCTATCATGGGGACGCCTTGTGAGGTGCCGCTTCCTAAAAAAGTAATTCGGGTCATGCTTCTTCTCCTTCGTGGCAAATGTTTTCTTTATTTATGCGCATGGACACCATACGATTGACAAGTCGGGCATCATACGGCGCTTTGATTTTGATGTAATTTTCAGTAAACCCATACATGAATCCGTTTTTATCCGATGACTCAAAAAGAACGGTGCGCGTCTGGCCGATTTGTTTTTCGATGAAATCTCTATGCAGGCGCTTGCAGAGTGCTTCCAATTCGGCTACTCTATCAGTCTTGAGGCGGTCCTGAACTTGGTTTTTCATCGTGGCTGCCGGAGTGCCGGGGCGTTTGGAGTAGGGGAACAGGTGGATAAATGCCGGTCTTATGATCTCTTTGAGGAATTGGTATGTCTCCTGAAAATGGGCATCACTCTCTCCGGGAAATCCGACAATCACATCAATGCCAAGGAACACATCTTCTCCCATTTTCTGACGGATGTAGGCGATTTTATGGGCGAAGTCCGCTTGGCTGTATCGGCGTCCCATTGCACTTAAAATATCGTCAGAGCCGCTTTGCAGGGGAATGTGAAAATGCGGAAGGAATTTATGAGAGCTGGAGGCAATCCAATCGATGATTTCCTCTGTGAGCAAATTGGGCTCAATGGATGAAATACGGTAGCGTTCAATGCCTTCCACCTCTTCCAATGCTTTGAGCAGGTCGAAGAAACTCTCATTCGTGGTTTTTCCGAAATCTCCGGTATTTACGCCCGTCAAAACAATTTCCTGTATGCCTGTTTGCGCTATTTCACGGGCTTGACTAATAATGTCAGCAATAGGCGCATTGCGGCTTTCTCCTCTCGCATAAGGGACGGTGCAATAGTGGCATTTGTAATCACATCCGTCCTGCACTTTTAGAAAGCTGCGGGTGCGTTCTCCGGAAGAATAAGCCTTGAACATCGCGCTATTCGGACATTCTGCATCGCAAGCTGTTGCATTTGTGGGCCGGTTCTCACATGCTTGGGCGCTTGTGGACTGGCTCGTACACGCTTGCACGCCCTGGTTGTAATTTTGTATATAACGGACGATTTCTCCCTTTTCCCAGGCACCAAACACACGTACCACGCCATCAAGGGCTTCTAAACTCTCTTTGCGGAGTTGGGCGCTGCAACCGCAGACAAAAATCGGGGCAGTGGGAGCGAGTCTGTGCAGTTTACGGACAATGTTTCTGCATTTCTTGTCAGAATGTTCCGTTACCGAGCAAGTATTCACCAAAAAAGCCTCTGCTTCCGCTGAATTCCAACTGACACTCCTATGTCCCAACTTCTCCAACTCACGTTCGTAAGTAGAGCTTTCTGCGTAGTTAAGCTTGCAGCCAAGGGTAAGGTAGGCAATGTTCATGTCGTTATAATGAAAGGGTTACGCTGGATTTCTCGCAAGGGCCTGCCAAGGGAGGATTGCATTTGCTAAGCTTGACTTCTACCGATTTGACTCCGTCAAGGCTGGCGAGGGATTGTAAGATACGCCCTGCCGCATGTTCGATGAGATTGGAAGGGATGGCCATTTCTTTGGCAACCAATTGATAGACCTCCTGTACGTCCACGGTATCTTCCAATTCATCGCTTTCAATACAGCGGGACAAAGCCGCCTCAATCTTTACATCCACCAAAAATTGGTTGCCTTGGGTTTTTTCTTCCTCAAAGCAGCCATGGTAGGCTTTGAATTTCATGCCTTCCAGACGGATTATGCCAGTAGCAGGAATACGCAAGGACGTTTCCCTATTTCCATTTTCTCTTGTTTCCATTCTGCAATAGTCCGGGTTTTGATTTGTTGGTCGGGACAGGTGAGATTGACGGCAATACAGAGCTGTGTCCGGGGAGAACAGGCACCCAATATGTCGCTGAGCATCGCATCGTTCCGATACGGAGTTTCAATAAAAATCTGGGTCTCTTTTGCGGCCAGAGAACGCTTTTCTATATTTTTCAATGCTTGTTTTCTCTCGTCGCTTTTTGCGGGAAGGTAGCCTTTGAACGCGAAGCATTGGCCATTCAGTCCGCTCGCCATCAAGGCCAACATCAAGGAAGATGGCCCTGTAAAAGGTACAACTTCAATCTGGTGTCTATGACAAAGTGCCACCAGAGCGGCCCCCGGGTCGGCTACGGCAGGAAGTCCGGCTTCAGATAACAGGCCGACTGAGTGTCCGTTTTCGAATAACGAAAGATAGGATTCTATGGTCGCCGCATCCGTATGTTCGTTGAGCTCATAGAGACCGAGCTGCTCAATCTGCCCTCTATGGCCCGCTTTAGACAGAAAACGTCGGGCGGTTCGTAGTTCTTCCACCACAAAGCAATCCAATCGAGTGATACATTCCAAAAGTCCGGCGGGGAGTACCTCGCTCAATTCGCCTTCTCCCAAGGGGGTGGGGATGAGATATAATTTTCCTTTCATTGTATAATCACTCTTTTGGTTCCTGCATTTTCGTTGATTTCTTTTTCCTGCTGTTCCATCACGCCTCTATCTTTTTTATTGGAGAAAATCTGTTTGATATAGGAAACGAAACTGTTGAATTCCTGTTGCCAGGAAATACCGATTCCGGTGCGTTGCAGGTTGTCAAGGTAGTTGGTGTATTGGTCGGATGAATGGGAGAATGCACTGGCGCGCAAACTACCGGAGGGGTTGATTTTCACCTCAATATCAATATCTCCGACCACTTCGTTGTTGGAACCTCCATTCTGTTGCTTGTTGCCGATAACGCCATTGACCAGCACACGGTTGTTGAATAGTTGGGTGGAGACCGCCACGTCAAACAAGTTGGCGCCGGTCGAGGTCATCTGGTAATTGAATCCGAGGTCTAACGGGATATTCAACTTCATAAAGATATTATTCAGCTGCGTCGTCATCAATTCGGATACATTACTGAAAAGCACGGCAGTATTGTTGGCAATTCCACTCTGCTCGTCCGGCAGGAAGGTGCTGGAAAGGAGTAGGGCGAGGAACTGTCGCTGAACCTTGTCTTCGGTGGATAAAGCCGACTCTACACGCGTCTTGTAGGAAGGTTCCAAATCGGGAACATTGATGGAGAAAGCAATTTTCGGGTCTTTCAATTTGTCTGTTACCCGAATGCCGCAATCTACAGTTCTACGTGTGTTGATGGCGGTACTGTCTGCGATAATGGTTGATAAGGAAGCCTTGGTCTTGTAGGTGGCGTCGATATTCAATTGTGTGTCCCAGGCGTCCCCGGCAAAGCTGACGCTACTTCCGCTGTTCACCTTGAAGTCTTTGGCGGTCAGACCAAAAGCGACAAAACGTACGTTGCCGTCTGCGATGTTGTAGTTTCCGTTGATTTTGAACAAATCTCGGGTCGGGCGGATATTGATAAGGATGTTGCCATCTCCCTGGGCGGTAATACGGCTTCCGTTGAATTTGTCGATATCGATATTGGCGGTAATATCTTGGGTGACGTCCAAATCAAGTTTGATATTCAAATCCGTGTCTTTTTTCCTCCTTGATTTGCGTTTGCTATGTGTTTTCTCTTCTTCCTGGTATCCTAAACCTTTGAATTGGAGCAACTTGCTGTTTTTCCTGTCTTTGGAGAGGTTTTTAAGCGTGAGATTGAAATCACTCTTGACGCCGCTGGTACTGGCTTTAATATCCAGCAAGAGCGCGTTGAAAGGACCGGTAATGTCAATGGCTCCACTTCCAAAAAGATGTCCGTAATAGACATATCCCTCTTCCTGCTCTTTGATGTTCAGCGCTTCAATTTTATTGACCTGAATGTGCAGGTCGATGCCCATCTGTCGGAAGTGATTCCATAAAATGGCGCCGTGGGCCTGTCCCGTATTGCCATATCTGTCTCGAATGACTGCGTTCTTGAAATGGGCTCCTTGGTTGTTGATTTCCAAATCCGAATGAATGTCATACGCAACCTTGGTGTATTCAAGCCCCAATTTTGCTCGCGCTACCTTGAGAGAGTAGCTGGAAAGTTTCATATCCCGTATATTGCGAATGTTTCCGTTGGCCGTTACCAGACCGCTGAGTTCGCCGTTGAGTTGGTGGAAAATATCTTTGACAAAATAAGAGGCAACGCCGATTTCAAATTGATTGAAGTCTCCCGAAATGAAGAAATCATCGGTAAAAGGCGAGTAAGAGGCACCAAGTTCGAAAGTGGGCTCACTATTATAGGAATTGTCAATCAGGAAGTTATATCGTTTGAGGTCCTCATCCCACTCGCTGCTGATAAGCAGGGTTCCCATGTCATAATTATTGAAATGGGTGTTTTCACATACCACATCGGCTTCGATACCATATTTCCCGTTTTTCCGGCTCAACATGGCCTCTCCGGATAAGAGTCCGCTGAAATCAGGCAGGGTATTGTTCAAAAATCCGCTGATGAGTCCCAAATCAAAATTGTTCATGGAGAGAGTCATCTTGTCATTCCAGTCAGCGGATGCAAGGATACCGTCTGCGAAAATTCCTTCGTTCTGGTGGGTGAGAGAGAAATTATGGATGTGAATTCCTTCTTTTCCTTTCAAGTCAATCTGGCAGGGCGTAATGTTCCAAAGGCTTTCTCCGACTTTGAATTCAGAGGCACCAATTCCGGCCACGCTATAGAGGGGGGTACTTAAATCGGCCCATAGGTTGAGATGGATATCATTGACTTTGAATTGTCCCAATTCCACTTCATTGCAATTGAGTTTTCCGCCAATCCGTCCGTGTCGGTTGTCTATCTCAAAGCGTATGTTTCGGATATCGTTTTCGGAAAAGCGGATTTTATCTGCCGACAAGAGTCCTGTCATGAAACCTGTGCTGTCAATATGGATATTCAAGGCACTTTGTGGCTGAATGGATACGTCGGGAGCGAAAAATGCCAGCAAATCCCGTGAATCTTTCGCGGCTAACGAAAGTTTGTATTCGCTCTTGTCCCATTCCTCGGTCTCTCTTTGGATGATTTGATTGAGATTTTTTCCTAACAGATGAAGTATGGAACGGGAACCTTCAAACTCTCCTTCCAAAAATTCAGAATTGATGCGGATTTTATGTTGGTCTTTTTCAGCATAAAACAAGGTGTTCAAATCTCCAGCATTGTGGATGCCTTCTTCGTTTTCCAAGAGAATCTCGTTGATGTCCAACGAACCTTCAATTTGTCTGTTTGCGTTGATTTTAAGTTCGCTGTCCAATGCCAACTTGATGCGCGCCAAACCATTCGGGCTCAATCCTAATGCTTGGAAATCAACATATTCCAATCCGGCATCGAAGAGGTAGCGAATATCTTCTTTGTCGCGAGGCAAGAGGGTGGCCAGTCCATTGAAATAAAATTTCAGGTTTTCATCATCTATGACCACACTGCCTTCATAATCCTTGTTCTGTATGGTTCCGCGCACATCGATCGGGCCATAGTCGTAGCCCAACAGCTGTACTTTTTCAACGTGTATGCTGTCAATTTCTATTTCGCCCGCCAAGGCGTCGTTTCTGTCAAGGCGAGCGCTGATGGCGCTTTCCAGGCTTAATCCGCCCAAGGACTTGTTGTTGAGAATGCGGTCCAGACGCAAATCATCGGTGCTGAGCTGTGCCTCGATTCTGGGGGATTCGCGTTGGTCGATCAGTTCGGAAATTTTTCCGTCCAATGCCAGTTTTCCAAGATCGCTATGCAGGGCTAACTTAAGTGCAATGTTGTTTACGTCTCCGTCAAGATGTGTATTGAAGTGGCGGATGTTAAACGTCGGCAGCTCCATTTTCTTTCTGCCAAATACGTGCAGAATCTGCTCTAGACTTTGGTCGTCGCTTTTGAGGTTTTTGATATCCACCTCAAAACGGGTGCGCTGAATGGCAGGTAGTCCGGAGACTCGGCCATTGACGATGGCGGAAAATTTCCCCTCCGGCGTATCTATTTTGATATTGTTCAGTTTGAAATCCTTGACCGTGCCGTCAAATTCGCCGTTGAGCCTCAATTTGATTCCTGCCGAGCCGCTGATGTCAGCGAAGTAATCCAAGGTGCGGGTGTCAATCTCACTATCCTTGAGCAGGGCGCTCATACGTACTTTTCCGATGTAATCCTTGAAGGCTGCGGCTCCGTCGTAAATCATTCGGAAATAAGGGAGGTGTAAATCCGTGTATTTGTCTTTGATATGGATGTCCATAATGTTGACATAGCCCTCACGGATGTTGAATTTGGTGCTCACGTTGTCAATCTTGAGCCCCGAGCGTGCCTCCTGAAAACGGCAGGATTGCAATTCTCCACTTACGATGCCATTCTGGATGTGCAGATTTTTTCCTCGGGCATAGACGTTCACACAGTCGAAGTCGGACCAGATGATGGAGCCTTCCCGTATTTTTCGTTTCGTTCTTCTTTTGAAATTATCCAAAGAGAAAGCCATGTTATTGACTTCTACATGGTCTATATTGATGCTAAGCTTGTCGTTTTTAGGGAGGTAGGAAATGAAACGATCTTTGAAACGGTGGATGACGCGGTCGAGGGAACTTCTTCCGTCTTCGATGGTCAGTCCGAAAAATCCATTTTTCACCTCGGCTTTCTCGATGTGAATGTGGGTCTTGTCTTTATCCAGCAAACCCAAGATAGAGAAACGGACAATCAGATATTCGGCGTTGAGAAGGGTGTCGATGCTTTCCCGGTAGTCGGGGATTGTCTCCAATACTTCAGGGTAGGGGGTGAGCGGATGCTTATCCTTGACTACCAAGTTTTTAACGATAATGGTATTGAAGGGTTTGAAATGGATTTTTTCAATGCTGATGCTGCCATCCAGATGGGAAAGGTAGTTCTCCACGACATGTTGGCTCACGCGTGTCTGTATCCTCGGGTCTTGCAAAAGAATGAGCAAGGTGAACAAAAGGACAGCAATGGATACCAAAAATATCCACGAAATTCTAAATCCTTTTTTGAGGTATTTGCTCAACATTTTCCCAATCTAAATATAACCTACAAATATACGTATTTGTTTTGATACTATCAACCTCTATGAATTCGGAAAAAATCTCTAACTTTGTACCCTTAAAAC
>CAJGBW010000027.1 GCA_904501835.1 uncultured Bacteroidales bacterium | reverse complement strand
TTTAATTAGCGTTGTCAGGAAGCCAAGCGCTAGCCAGGCTTCCTTGACAATGCGTTTTGTGGCATTCCGCTCGCGCCCGGCGCGAGCGTTTTTATGTCCATGTTTTGTGCACTACTAGTTTTGGAGTTACTTTGTTGGTAGGTGCCTTTTTATGTCCATTCTTTCGTGCAGGATACGAATGACCATGACGTCGTCGTTGTCCATGATGTTGTAGAATATGACGTGGTGTCCGGCTCTGATTCCCAGAAGACCGTCTGTGATCTCATCATAGGATCGATTGGATATGATGGATGGGTATAGAAGCCGGTTGCAGGCTGATATGAGCATTTCATAATACTCGTCGGCCTGGCTTTCGGACCATTCTGAATATGTATATTCCCATATTGACGTGAGGTCCTCTACTGCTTTGTTGGAATAGCGGACCTTAGGCATTGCGTTTTGATGCTTTGAGGGATTTCAGGTGTGCTGTAGGGTCGAAATCTACTGCCTCGCCGCTGTTGATTCCTTCTTCTATCTCGCTCTTAAGTGCCGCAATTTTAATGTTGTTGTCCTCGAGCATTCGCAGGCCGGCACGAATCACTTCGCTGGCGTTGTTGTATCTGCCCTGTGCTATCTGAGCCTTAATGAAGTCCTCGAAGTAGGGACCAAGTGCTACTGATGTTGTTTTCATACTACATTTTTTACAAAGTTACCAATATTTGGTAATAATGCAAATATTATACGAAATTGTTCATTCTGATGGACCTGTTCGGGTTTGCTTTTGAGTAGTAATTTGATTGATGTTTGGACAATCAAGATTTACATTCCGTTATCCGATTTTGCAGGACATACTCACTCGTGGCAAAAGATTGCAAACTCCAAGGTTGAAATTGAAAGTGAAAGCGAATTTTCGAGAGTAATATTATATCTCCTTGGAAATGGCGCGAACGATGCTCAAACTACACGGGGTGGCGCGAATCTTGGCGCGAACAAGCAACGCATATTACATGCAATTCAAATGGACAATACACTGTCTGTTCTTAAACTTCAAGTTTTAACTAATATTCCACTACGAACCTTACAACGAGAAGTAAATGAACTGATTTCACTTGGGGGCCTCAAAAAAGGAGGAACAAGAAAAAATATTATTTGGACGATAAAGAACATATAAAAGTAACCAAAGTTGATTACCATTCCCCGGTACAAGTTTGGAGTAGATAATTTGAAAAGTGTATATTCGGGAGTCTAAAATGTATTGAAAAGTGTTCTTCCGGTATAAGTGAAGTCGGGTAAGTATTATACGAAGCATATTGCCTTGGATAATTTTATGAGTTTACCGGACTATCATATATCATCTGCGTTGGTTTTTAATGACAATTAATGTGATGTTTTTATCGGCCAAAGAGCAGAATCCGGAAGACTTGTTTTTCTGAAGCCCCGAGGGGTGGATGGGTGCGCACCCGCAACCCCGAAGATGAAAAATTAATCGACAAAATTTTGCAAAAAAGATTGATTAATCGACAAAATTTTGCAATTTTGCATCGTTAGATGAACGAAACGGATAAAATTTGATATGACCATTGACTTTTTAAAAGAAATAATCTTTGCATCAGATGTCCCTGCGGAATCTAGAATGATATCCTATAAGGAGAAGCAGGGAAATTTGAGAAAAATTGCTCCTAGAATTTATACGACCAATATGATCGATTCTCCGGAAAGTATAGTAAGGAGAAATCTTATTGATATACTGGCTTGGAGATTGCCGGGCTGTGTCTTGAGCCATAGGAGCGCTTTTTTGCTACGTCCTACTGAACTCGGAAATCTGTTTATCACTTATAAATTTACAAAGAGGATTACAGATATTCCAGGAATTACTTTGAATATCATGGCTGGGCCTGAACATGCGGAAACTGATATTCGTCTCGGCGCAGCAGATGTATATGCTTCTTCAGAGGAAAGAAGAATGCTAGAAATGATGCAACAAGCGAGAATAGGAAAAGATGGTGATATAAAGAAATTGCCAGATGAGGATATAGAGAAAAGGCTTGAAGAGATGATTAAGGTTGGAGGTGAAGAAAGGATTAATCGTTTTCGAGACCAAGCTCGTGAGATTTCGGAGACCTTAGGGATGCAAGAAGAGTTTAAGAAGTTGAATAAGATAATTTCTGCATTGCTTGCTACCCATGACTCTTCTGTTCTTTCAACGCCTCAGGGGGTGTTCCGTGCTGTAGGCATGCCGATGGATGGTAGTAGGATTGTTCTGTTTGATACATTATATGATCAGCTTTCCTCCATGTATTTCGTGGAACTTCCTGACTATAACAAGTCGGAAGAAGCGTTCAAGATGTTCTCATTTTTTGAGAGCTATTTTTCCAACTATATTGAAGGTACCGAGTTTGAAATTAATGAGGCCAAGCAGATTGTTGATACGGGCATAACCCTTCCGAAACGAACTGCTGATTCGCATGATATTTTGGGTACATTTAAGGTGTTGTCTAATAGGCAGGAAATGAGAAGAACTCCTGCCACTGAAGATGAGTTCTTGGCTTTGTTGAGGCATCGTCATTCTGTGTTGCTGTTTGGAAGGCCAGATTGCTCTCCGGGAGAGTTTAAGACCAAGAGAAATAGGGCAGGAAACACAGAATTTGTTGATCCGTCATTGGTGGAAGGAACATTGAGATATGGATTTAAACAATATAAGAATCTGAGAGATCCATTTGCAAAAGCCGTTTTTATGATGTTCCTATGTAGTGAAGTTCATCCATTTACTGACGGCAATGGACGAGTATCAAGGATTATGATGAATGCAGAACTTGTGGCGACCGGGCAGACTCGAATCATTGTACCAACGGTATTTAGAGAGGATTATATTCTTGCTCTTCGTAGTTTGAGTCGTAGGCAAGATCCCAAACCGTTTATCTCTGTCCTTCAGAAGTTGCAGACATTCAGTTCGAATCTTTGGGGTGAAAACTTCTATGAGCTTGATGCATATCTTAAGGAATGTAAAGCCTATGATGAACCAGATGTTGCAAGGTTGAAAATTATAGACAGAATAGGAACAAAGCCCTAAAGTCCTAATAGAGCCCTCCTTCTCTGCATACCATCCCACTCCGAAACGAGCAAAAACTTGCGTAGTAATGTGTTTTTACGCGAGTTCTTTTTATCTTTGTGGGATGTTGAAAAACAGAGGAATATGAAAAAACATACGAAGATGAGAAAATATATTTTTGCGGTTTTTGTTTGCGTGAGTGCCCTTCTTTCATGCATGAAAGAACAGGAGCAATGGGAATCGCTAACGGATGAAATGATTTTTGAGGCATCTTTGGATCCGGCGGGTTCAAAAGCGGTGTTGCGTCCTGGAACGGGCCGTGCCTCGGTGGAATGGGTAAAGGGAGACATGGTCAATGTTTTTGCCTCCTCAAGAAGTTATGTGTATAAGGCTAATCAGGCAGGTGCTTCTTGTACTTTGAAAGCCGATGGTCAAGGTGCTCCTTCGGGTGCTACTTACTATGGCTTGTTGCCTTATAATGCTTCTGCAACCCAGTCAGATGCAAATATCACAACAACGCTACCTGCCACGCAGACAGCTGTAAAATCATCTTTCTCTACTCACTTGGCTGTCGCTTCTACCACAAACGACAAGATGCAGTTCAAGAATGTATGCGCCCTGGTGAAGGTAAATTTGACTGCTAACAACATTACCAAAATTGTGTTTGAGGGAAATTCGGGAGAAATTGTTGCTGGCGATATTAACATTGCCGTCACAACGGCCCCGTCCTGGACGGCTGCTGACGAAGGTACTTCAACGACCGTGACTTTGAAACCGGCTTCTGGTTCAACCCTTGCAACGGGTGACTATTATTTTACTGTGCTTCCCCAGACCTTTGAAAAAGGATTCAAAATTACCGCTTACAAAGGAGATGCGGTCGGTGCTGTCCGCGAGGTTACAGATAAAGTGACCTTGCCCCGTGCCGGTATTATTTCGCCTGATTCTTATGGTATCAATGGTAGTGGAACCCAGCAGGACCCCTATATTTTGATGACAGGACAGGATGTCAAGGATATGCGTACTTTGGCCAAAGAAAATAGCACAACTTGGTTTGAAATGGGCGCCGACATTGATATGAAGGATGTCAAAAATTATGTTCCGGTCAATTACGACAATAATTTCACCCGACAAGTACATTTTGATGGGGCTGGCTTTAGCTTGGATAATTTCTCGTGTGATTTTACCACCTATCCCAGTTTGTTTGGTGTGCTCTATGGCTCTTGTAAAGACCTCAAAGTGACCAATGCTAAGGTTACTGGAACAACCGCAACGGGAATTATAGGTGGTTATGTGGGCACGAACGGAAAGGCAGCTACATTGAGCGGTGTTTCTGTTCAGGGTACTGTGAGCAGTACGGCAGACCGCGTGGGTGGTTTTGGCGGTTGTGTGGTTGGTGCAACTTTTACGAATTGTACAGCGAATGTGACCGTCTCTTCGGCGAAAAGCGATGTGGGTGCTTTTGCGGGAAAAATTCAAGGCGAATGCTCATTTACGGATTGCTCTGCGAAAGCAAATATTTCTTCAACTTATGCCAGCAAACAACGCCAAGGCGGCTTTGCGGGATGGGTAAATGGTACGACGGTTACGTTTACACGTTGTAAAGTTTTAACAGGCTCCGTGTTGGCAGACAATTCAGGCAATACAGCTGCGACTTTGCAAATGAATGGTGGATTTATCGCGTATGCAGGTAGCTCGGTTAAGACCGTTATGAACCATTGCTCGGTAGATGTTACTATGGATATGCCCATGGCTCAAACGGTGGGTGGTGCTGTCGGCATTGTTGGCTCGGGCACCTTCTCTGCAAGTAATTGTTCTGTAAAAGGTAGCGTGACAGCTAACAACCAGGTGGGAGGCTTTGTGGCTTATCAAGAAAGTTCCGCCATTGTAAATATTTCTTCTTCAAATTCGGCTGCCACGGTGACAGGAACCGGTCACTACATTGCAGGTTTTGCTGGTAGAATGGTGAATGTTTCAGGCAAAGCCCTTGTGTTGACCGATTGTTATGCAACAGGTAATGTGACCAGTAACAATTCTTCTTGTTCGGCCTTCTTGGGTTGTGTGGATTCTGATGTGACCCTCACACGTTGCTATGCGACAGGTAGCATATCAGGAAATAGAAATATCGGTGGTTTGGTAGGTTATATCTCAGGTGGTGTAACGAAAATGACCCAATGTTACTATGCCGGTCCGAGTGTGACAGGAACAACGACCATTGGTGGTCTCATCGGTCATTGTGTATTTGATAACAGTTCAACCATTCAGCAATGTTATAGCAAAACAACTGTGTCTGGTACGGGTAATGTAGGTGGTTTGGTGGCCAATTTGACCCAAGGTGGTAACCTCACCGCTTCCTATGCAGAATCAACCATCGTGAATACCGGTGACAATACGGGTGGTTTGGTGGGTACTTCCGCTGGTAATGTGGTGATGAACGATTGTTATTATGCTGGTTCTTTGTCGGGTAAGACTCGCACGGGTGGTCTCATTGGTTATACCACTTCGGGTACCGGCAATTTCTCAAAATGTCGTTCTCGTGGTACGGTAACTTCTACTTCTTCGGCACGATATAGTGGTGGTTTGATTGGACAGACTACCGGTGCGATTACCATTGAGCAATCTTGGTCTTCTGCCAATGTGACAGCAGAACAGTTTGCTGGTGGTTTGGTAGGATGGGCGACCGGAACCTCTATCGCTATTAGACAATCTTATGCTTCGGGTGCCGTGAAGAGTAACCGTGGTTCTGGTGGTATTGTGGCCCGTACAGATATACCGGCTACGATTGATAAATGTATTGCATGGAACCCCCAAGTTAGCAATGCGCGTACTTTGAATACCAATTATTCTTCGGGTGCTATCGTGGGTTCTGCCAAGGTTGCTGGAACCTTTACTTCTTGCTATCGTCGTTCGGATATGGATTTCGTCGATGGCTATATTAGCTTGGTGAACCATAATGATGTGACGAATGCTCTTCCTCCTGCTCCTACTATGGGCGAAGTGGATGGCAACCAATATGCTTATCATGGAAAGGCTGCTGCGGCCAATGCCACCCTTTCTTCTGTTGCCGCTTCGTTGGGTTGGACCAGCAGTGTTTATACAGATGGAGAATTTGTGTCGGGCGATGTATGGACGCATACTGTGATTTCAGAAGGTCTGACCTTGCATGAATTCAATGGTATGGACAAGAGTTCAGGCACCTATGTGGGTACCAATGTAAACCAAATCGTCCAGGTCTTGGATGTAGATTTGAAAAATCCCCGTTACGGATTGAAATACTATTATCACGGTGAGCCGAATACCGCTCCTACCGTTATTCATTCCGAGGCCGTGCAACTTTGTAAGGCCCAGGGGTACAAGGTTGTCGCGGGTGTCAATGGCGGATATGAACCGACTTCTACCTTCGTGCAGGCCGATGGTGTTACCTATTACTCATCTTTGTCTGAAAAAGTGCAGAGTTCTGGTATGCCGCAATGGAAAAACGATGCGGGCTTCTATTTTACGGGAACGACAGTCGCGATGGACCATGCGGGATATGGAAAAACCTTGGCTGAACAGCGTTTGATTTATGCTGAAAAGGCCAAGATTTGGGATAATGTTATTTCATCTACTCCTTTGTTGATTTACAACTACGATTTGGTCGGAGAGCGTTTTGTTAGTGCTTTGACAGGTATAGATAGAGATTTGACTGCTGAGGAATTGGAGGCATATCCCAACGCAGAAGACCCGGTTCGTCACCAGTCCTTGCGCCACCCTCGTACGCTATATGCTTTGACTGCGGATAATCACCTTCTTTTGGTCGTGATAGCCGGTCGTTTTGCCGGTTATGCAGAAGGTATGAACGCCAAAGAGTGTACCCGTTTCTTGAAAAAACATTTCAATCCCCAATATGCCATCAATATGGACGGCGGTGGCTCTTCCACCATGTCTGTTCACGGAAATGTGGTGAACTATCCGAGCGGCAATGGCGTGTTGGATCATACCGGGGAGCGCAAATTGGCGGCCCATTTGTTTATTACAGACTCTCAATCCGAATAATCATGATGATCGAACAAATTCCCTCCCTGATTGCCAGTCAGCGCAACTTTTTTGCCCAAGGGACAAGCCGAAATATAGGTTTTAGAAAACAGCAATTGCGTGCCTTTAAGAAAGGGCTTCAAAAATGGGAAAAAGCCTTGACAGATGCGTTGTGGCAAGATTTGCACAAGTCTTATGAAGAGGCCTATATGACCGAAATAGGTCTTGTGTATGGGGAAATTGACAGCGCTTTGAAAAATCTGACACGTTGGGCGCGCCGCCGTTGTCAGACCAGTTCCGTTGCGGTGATGCCGGGGCGTTGCTATGTGGTGCGTGAGCCATTGGGTTGTAGTTTGATTGTTTCTCCTTGGAACTATCCCGTGCAGTTGTTGCTCAGTCCGCTCGTTGGTGCCATCGCCGCCGGTTGCACAGCCATTCTCAAGCCTTCTCCCTATGTGCCGACGGTCTCTGATACCCTCCAAAAAATGATAGAAGATACCTTCCCGTCCGAATATATTACGCTCGTGCAGGGAGACCGCCAGGTCAATGCCGCTTTGTTGGCGCAGCCCTATGATTTGGTTTTCTTCACAGGAAGTCCCGCTTTGGCAAAGGTGGTTGCCGCCGCACAGGCTCCCTATTTGACACCTCTCATTCTTGAATTGGGAGGAAAAAGTCCTTGTATCGTCGATAAAGAGGCGAATATCGAACTGGCTGCCCGTCGTATCGTCTGGGGCAAATCCTTGAATTCCGGTCAGACCTGTATTGCACCGGATTATCTTTTCTTGCATGAGGATATCAAAGCACGTTTTGTCGCTGCTTTTCAAAAGGCCTTGAATGAACTCTATCCGCAAGGCACGGAACAAGCCAAACATTATGTGCATTTGGTTCGCAATCAGGCTTTTGAACGGGTGGAGTCCTATCTGAAAGATGGAAAAATCGTGGCAGGAGGTCGACGTGATGCCACTACGCGTTGGTTTGAGCCGACTTTGCTGGATGAGGTGAATCCCGATTCTGCGGTGATGCAGGAGGAAATTTTCGGTCCTGTTTTCCCGATTATGACCTTCCGTGAGCGATGGGAGGTGCTGGACTTTGTCAATGCCCGCCCCAAGCCACTGGCGTTCTATTATTTTGGCAAAGAGTCTGATGGATGGGATATGATAGCCCAGACTTCTTCGGGCGGCGCCTGTATCAATGATGTCATTATGCACATTGCCAATCCACGTCTTCCTTTTGGCGGTGTGGGGAATTCCGGAATGGGGAACTATCATGATGAACGATCTTTCCTGGCCTTTTCTCACGAGCGGGCCGTGCTTTCTTCGCCGACTTGGGTGGATCTTCCTTTCCGCTACATGCCCTACAAACTATTCAAGCTTATCAAGAAGTTATTATAAACGAAGAAGAGGACGACTCGAAAGTCGCCCTCTTGCTGTTTAACTCACCTATATATGTGGGCAATCTGCCCGCATGGATAGTCTATTTGTGGATGACGCGGTCTTTAAGCTCAGCCAACTTACCGCTGTTCCAACGGTTGGTGGTACCTACAAGGTAACCGGTGATACGCTGGAGGGTGTCAATGTTGGTGCTCTTGCAGTGAGGACACTCTGTCAAATCGCTGCTGGCGTCTTCGTAGCCACAATCCAGACAACGGTTGCGGTTGTGGTTTACAGAGCCGTATCCGATATCGTATTTGTCCATCAAATCCACGATGTTCATAATGGCCTCGGGGTTGTGGGTGGCGTCGCCGTCAATTTCCACATAGAAGATATGTCCCGCGTTCTCATATTTGTGGTAAGGACCCTCAATCTTCGCTTTGTGCTCAGGAGTACAGTGGAAACTTACGGGAATATGAGAAGAGTTGGTGTAGTAGTCTTTGTCGGTAATGCCCGGGAGGTTGCCGAATTTCTTGCGGTCCATCTTGGTGAATTTGCCGGAAAGACCCTCTGCAGGCGTGCCCAGGAAAGTGAAATTGTGCTGGAAGGTTTCTGCATAACCATTGATTTTGTCAGCCATGTGAGATACGATACGCAAGCCCAATTCCTGTGCTTCTTCGCTTTCACCATGGTGTTTTCCGATGAGGGCGAGAAGACATTCTGCCAGACCGATGAATCCGATAGAAAGGGTACCCTGGTTGATTACCTGCTCGATGTTGTCGGTGTCAGCCAGATTTTCGCTACCAATCCACAGACCGCTCATAAGAAGAGGGAACTGTTTTTTGAGGGCGGTCTTCTGGAAGTCGAAACGCTCGTTAAGCTGTTTGGCGGCCATATCCAAAGTCCAATCCAATTTCTCGAAGAAGCGAGCGATACGGGTGTTCAAATCGGCTTCTGCTTTATTGCACTCAATGGCAATGCGTACGATGTTGATGGTTGTAAAGCTCAAGTTGCCACGGCCGATTGAGGTCTTGGGACCGAACTTGTTACCATATACGCGGGTACGGCATCCCATGGTCGCTACCTCGTGCTCGAATCTTCTCGGATCGTCCTCTTTCCAAGCCTCGTCCTGGTTGTAGCTGGCGTCAAGGTTGAGGAAGTTGGGGAAGAAACGGCGGGCAGATACTTTACAAGCAAATTTATAAAGGTCATAGTTGGGGTCGGTAGGAAGATAGCTTACGCCTTTTTTCTTTTTCCAAATCTGGATGGGGAAAATAGCGGTGCTGCCGTTTCCGACACCTTCATACGTTGTGTTGAGGATTTCGCGGATGATGCAACGACCCTCAGCAGAAGTATCGGTACCATAGTTGATGGAAGAGAATACCACCTGGTTTCCGCCGCGGGAGTGGATGGTGTTCATATTGTGAACAAAGGCTTCCATCGATTGGTGAACGCGCATAACTGTCTGATTGACTGCGTGTTGGATGATTCTTTCATCTCCCTGCATGCCAATCAGGTCGCGACGGATATAGTCGTCCAATTTGACATCAAGCAAATGGGAGTAGTCCTTGCCGTTGAGATCGGAGAGTTTCTTGATCTCTTCCTGATAAGTCTTTCTTACATAAGGAGCCAGATAATAGTCGAAAGCAGGGATGGCTTGTCCACCGTGCATTTCGTTCTGAACGGTCTCCATAGAGATGCAGGCGAGTACAGAAGCGGTCTCGATTCTCTTTGCGGGACGAGATTCGCCGTGTCCGGCCTTCAAACCATGCTCCAGAATTTTATCCAAGGGATGCTGGATACAGGTAAGACTCTTGGTGGGGTAGTAATCTTTGTCGTGAATGTGAATGTAGCCATTTGCCACCGCGTCGCGCACATCATCAGAAAGCAAGCACTCATCTACATAGGCTTTGGTAGCCTCGGAGGCAAACTTCATCATCATGCCGGCAGGCGTATCAGCATTCATGTTGGCATTTTCGCGGGTAATATCGTTGCTCTGCGCTTCGATGATTTCCTGGAAAATCTCATGGCTTTTTGCCTTACGGGCAATGTTACGCTGGTTGCGGTAAGCGATATACTTTTTCGCTACCTCTTTGCGGGGGGATTCCATCAATGCGAACTCTACGCAGTCCTGGATTTCCTCCACGCTCATTTCTTCTTTGTTGTTCTTGGTGACTTTTTCGGCAATTTGTGCTGCAAGAACAATGTCTTCACCTGCTTCGGTTACAGCCATTGCCTTACGAATCGCTTCAACAATTTTTACACTGTTGAAATCAACGAGTCTACCATCTCTTTTGATTACTTTTTTTATCATAATGCGACAAGGTGAGTTGTTTGTATATTATTGTTTTCGCAAAGATAAATCAATTGTTCAATCTTTTTCAACTTTTTTCGCAATAAGTTATCAACAAAAAATAAAAAAATCTGTTAATTCGCTGATTAACAGATTTTTATCGAAAAATGTAATTTTTACTAATTATAAATTAGCCAACAACCCAAACGAGAATGTGACGGTCGAAACTAATGTATTCCAGGTCGAATTCTTCTTCGTGCCCGTCTTTGTGAATAAAGGTCGCTTCCAATTCGCCTTCTCCCTTCGGACGGAATTTTTCCAACTCGATCTGTTCGGCGAAATCTACATGGCTGATGGACATTCTTTTATAGATGGCTTCTTTGGCGCACCAGTAGATGGCGAGCTGTTCGTTTTTCTTGTCGTCATCCAAGTCGTCGATTTCTTCTTCGCTGAGGGCTTTTTTCTCTACAGCGGAAAAGTCGCGATCCAAACTCTCGCAATCAATACCCAAATCCAATTCGTCATGGGTGATGATGCCTACATATTTATCTGTATGGGTGATGCTGATGTTGGTGACGCAACCCTCAAGGTACGGCTGTCCGTTGTCGTGGTGGTTCAGATACATCTTCTCCTCGAAAATTTCCTTCAGGAGAGCCCTGACTGCAAATTTCTGTTTGCGGAGGGATTCGCTGCGTATCAGCTGAATTTCTTCCATTTCATCAGAGGGAACGGAGACCAATGCCTTCAGTTCCTCTTCGCTTTCGGTGATGTGCCATACCGAAACTTCTGCTTTGTTGTCTAATTTCTTTCTAAATAAAAGTCCCATACATTGTGTTTTAAGATGGAATCGCTTCGTTGTCCTCCAAGGCGGTAAACAACAAAAGCCCACACTCCGGCAAAACTGTCAGGGTGCTTGTCTTCGTCTGAATAAAAATGCGGCACGATAACGGATCGTCAGAGCGACTGTCCGCTGGAGAAATCGTGGTTATTGGACTGGGAGGTTCCATCTTTTGTTATAAATAGGCTGCAAATATATTGATTTTTTTGGAAATACACACGATTTTCAGCATAAAGTCTGCATTATTTTTTATAACTTTGCAATCGATTTGCCTATGGCAATACAGGAAAACACAAATACAAAATTATAGTACTATGAATTTTTTGACAAATGACAAGTTGCTTATCGTTGGTGCAGCCGGTATGATTGGCTCCAACATGGCACAGACCGCTCTCATGTTGAAACTCACTCCTAACATCTGCCTTTATGATGTTTATGAGCCCGGTTTGAAAGGTGTAGTGGCAGAAATGAACCACTGCGCATTTGAAGGTGCTAACATTACCTACACGACGGATCCTGCAGTAGCATTCAAGGATGCAAAATTCATTATTTCTTCCGGTGGCGCTCCTCGTAAAGAGGGTATGACCCGTGAGGATTTGTTGAAAGGAAACTGCCAGATTGCCGAGGAATTCGGTAAAAATGTAAAAGCTTACTGCCCCGATGTAAAGCACATCGTTGTTATTTTCAACCCTGCGGACTTGACCGGTTTGGTGGTTCTTTTGCATTCAGGCGTTTCTCCCGAGAAGGTGACTACCCTCGCTGCTTTGGATTCAACCCGTTTGCAGACCGAGCTTGCTAACAAATTCGGCGTGGCGCAGAGTAAAGTTACCGGTGCAATGACTTATGGTGGTCATGGTGAGGCTATGGCTGTGTTTGCTTCACAGGCTAAAATCGATGGCAAACCTCTTTCACAGATGGGCTTGACCGAAGAGGAGTTCGCACAGATCAAACATGACACAATCCAGGGTGGTTCTAACATCATCAAATTGCGTGGTCGTTCTTCATTCCAGAGCCCTGCTTACAATGCAGTGAAAATGATTGAGGCTGCTATGGGTGGTGAGAAGTTCACCTGGCCTGCAGGTTGCTATGTAAACAACGGTACCTATAACAATGTCATGATGGCTATGCCTTCAGTCATCGATGCACAGGGTGTTCATTTCTGTGACCCTGCCGGCACTGCTTCTGAAATCAAAGACTTGGCGGCTTCATACGAGCACCTCTGCAAGATGCGTGACGAAATCATTGCTTTGGGTATCATTCCTGCAGTGAAAGATTGGAAAACGGTTAATCCTAATTTGTAAGATATTATGCAACAGAACATCTCAACCTACGACTTTGCCGGCAAAAAAGCCATCGTGAGAGTCGATTTCAATGTTCCTCTTAACGAGCAGTTCCAGATTACAGACGACACCCGTATGCGTGCCGCTGTTCCTACCCTTAAGAAAGTATTGGAGAAAGGTGGTTCTTTGATTATCATGTCCCACTTGGGCAGACCCAAAGGCGTTACCGAGAAATTCTCCTTGAAACATATCCTTCCTCACCTCGAGGAGTTGTTGGGTCAGAAAGTTTCTTTCGCCGACGACTGCCAGAAAGCCGATGAGCAGGTTGCTGCTTTGAAGCCCGGTGATGTATTGGTGCTTGAAAACCTTCGTTTCTATGCAGAGGAAGAGGGTAAACCCCGCGGTTTGGCTGCAGAGGCTACCGACGAGGAGAAGAAAGCTGCCAAGGCTGCTGTGAAAGAGAGCCAGAAAGAGTTCGTGAAGAAATTGGCTTCTTATGCTGATTGCTACATCAACGACGCTTTCGGTACCGCTCACCGCGCACACGCTTCTACCGCTTTGATTGCCAAATACTTCCCCAATGATAAAATGTTCGGTTTCATCATGGAAGGTGAGATCAAGGCCATCGACCGCGTGTTGAAGACTCCCGAGCACCCTGTAACCGCTATCGTGGGTGGTGCCAAGGTTTCTTCCAAGATTGGTATCATTGAGCACCTTTTCGATGTGGTTGACAATATGATTATCGGTGGTGGTATGGTTTATACCTTCATCAAAGCACAGGGCGGTAAAATCGGTAAATCCCTTTGCGAGGATGATCAGCAGGAGTTGGCACTCAATATCATGAAGAAAGCCGAAGAGAAAGGTGTGAAATTGTATCTTTCTGATGAGGTTTTGATTGCTGACGGCTTCTCTAACGACGCCAATACCCGTATCTGCAAAAACAGCCAGATTCCCGACGAGTGGGAGGGTGTGGACGCAGCTCCCAGCACCATTGCTATGTGGGAGGAGGTAATCATGAACTCCAAGACCATCCTTTGGAACGGTCCTGTGGGCGTATTTGAGATTCCTGCCTTTGCCAAAGGTACCAACAAGATTGCTGAGATTTTGGCCAAAGCTACTTCAGAGAACGGCGCCTTTACGCTTGTAGGTGGTGGTGACTCTGTTGCAGCTGTTACCCAGATGGGCTATGCTCAAAAAGTAAGCTATGTATCCACCGGTGGTGGTGCCATGTTGGAGTACCTCGAGGGTATCGAGCTCCCGGGCATTGCAGCCATCAGAGAATAATATCATTATTATAGTATAAGGTAGGGGCGAGTCAATCGCCCTTTCCTTTTTTATTAAATAGAGACTCTGCTTTTAATACAATGGGTATTCTTGCGATAAATTGGAATGTGGCTCCTGCCCTTTTTTCCTGGGGGGGGTTCGAACTCAGGTGGTATTCCCTGCTGTTTGTGTCGGGATTTATCTTGGGCTATTATATCTTCAAGTGGTTTTTCCGTAGAGAGGGCATCCCTCAAACTTTGGTGGACCCTTTGTTGTATAGTCTTTTGCTTGCCACCGTCGTTGGGGCCCGATTGGGACATTGTCTATTTTATCAGCCGGATTATTATTTAGGTTCCTGGGAGGGATTTGTGGAGATTTTTCAACCCTGGAAAGGTGGTTTGGCCAGTCATGGCGGTGCCATTGCGTTGCTGCTTGCCATGTGGTGGTTTTCTTCAAAATATGGGAAGAAACACGATTTCGACTACCTGTGGATTATGGATCGCCTGGTGATAACCGTTTGTTTTGCAGGTGCTTTCATTCGTTTTGGCAATTTGTTCAACAGTGAAATCTATGGCAATGTGACCGATTTGCCATGGGGATTTGTGTTTGAACGCAATGGCGAGACACTTCCCAAACACCCGACCCAGCTGTATGAGGCTTTTTCTTATATCCTGTTGGGACTTGGTTTGTTGGGCGCCTATCGTTATCGTTTGGAAAAAATGTATAGAGGAGAGTTTTTCGGTATCTTTTTAATTGTCCTGTTTGGTATGAGATTCATCATTGAGTTTGTCAAACAGCCCCAGGTCGGCTTTGAAGAAGGCATGGCTTTGAATATGGGACAATTGTTGAGCATACCGTTTGTGGTTGCGGGTGTGGTGATTTTACTCGTGTCGTTCATCAGGAAAAAACCGGCACAGGCCATTCATCCCAAACCGCAGAAGAAGCAGACTCATTACGCACACAGTATTTAAGTGCTTTTTTGCGTTGAGTTGGCACGGCTTTTGCCCACGGAATGCGCTTGTTTGGCCAGTTCTATGGGCATATCGTAAAATCAAGAAAAATGAAAATGTTAAGAGTGTTTACCACCGTTGTAGCGGTGTTGATGGTTGGGGGAATGGTGCTGAATGCACAGACGACAACGCTTCTGACTTTGGACGATGCCTTGAAAATCGCTTTGTCAGAAAGTGAGACCGTAAAAATTGCGGATAAGGAAGTGGAGCGTACCGGTTATGCGAAAAAAGGTGCGTATGCCAGTCTGTTCCCACAGATTGATTTGTCCGGATCGTATCAGAGGACTTTGATTAAAAATGATATCCGCGCCATGATGGGTAGCGACAACGCGATGACCAGCATGATGAAAGATACCAAAATCGGTAGCTCCAATACTTTTTCATTGGGTGCGACTGCCGCCATGCCGCTTGTCAATGCGGCTTTGTGGAAAAGTTTGAAAATCTCCGGCCAGTCGGTTGAGTTGGCGGTGGAGAAAGCAAGAGGTTCACGCCTCAATCTGGTGGCCCAGGTAAAGCAGGCTTATTATTCGGCCCAGCTTGCCAAAGAGGTATTCAATGTATATAAGGATGTATATGAGAACGCAAAACAGAATTATGTTTTGACGGAATTGAAATATAATGCGCAGAAGGCGTCAGAGTTGGAAATGTCAACCGCCAAGACCAGTCTGGCCAATGCCATTCCCAATATGTATAACGCCGAGAGCAATGTGATTTTGGCTTTGTGGCAGCTGAAAGCGGTTATCGGAATGTCTTTGGATGAGCCTATTGATGTGGTGGGCGGTTTGAAAGAGTATAGCTCGGAGATGATTGTAGCCGACAATGCAGAGGATTTGAGTCTGGACCAGAATACCACCATGCGTCAGCTTGCCATTCAGGCAGACCAATTGTTGGAGACCGTAAAACTTCGTCAGTTGGCTTATGCTCCGACGCTTGCGATTGCAGCCAACTTTACCTATTCTTCGGTATCCAATGATCCGATTAAGAATTTGGGTTGGTTCCCTTATTCTTATGCGGGTTTGAGCTTGTCTATTCCTATCTTTTCAGGCGGAAAACGCTTGAATGATGTGCGTCAGGCTCGTAATCAATACCAGCAGATGCAGTTGCAGGTGCAGAATACCGAAAAACAGATGCGTATTTTGGTTCGTCAGAAACTGGCTTCCATGGAGACGGCTATCAAGGCTTATCATGCCTCCCAAGATGCGCTCCAGTCGGCTCAAAAGGCTTACGATATCGCAGCCAAATCTTACGAGGTAGGGCGTGCGACCCTCACGCAACTCAATGATGCCCAGTTGGCCTTGACGCAAAGCCAATTAGGAGTCAATCAAAACGTGTTTAATTTTATCAGCGCCAAGGCAGAGCTCGAATCGGTGCTGGGTGAAGATATGAATGAAGTAAAATAAATATAAGCTATGAAATCAATGGTGAAAAAAATGGTATTTCTTTCCATGTTGCCCCTGATGGCAGCGTGTGCAGGTGGACAGAAAAAAGTTGAGAGTGTTCAGGAGGAAAAATTGCCTGTCGTAGTTGCGGAGCAGGTGGATGTGAGAGATGTCGTGCAGGCAGGAACCTATACTTCCACGGTTGAGGCGAATGCAAAAAACAACATTGCCCCTCAAAGCGCCATGCGTTTGAAAGATATTTTGGTCGATATCGGTGATTTTGTCAAAGCCAACCAGGTGGTGGCAAAAATGGATGTCATTTCTTTGGATCAGGCTAAATTACAGTATATCAATGATTCTACGGAATATTTCCGTTTGAAGGGTCTTTATGATGCAGGTGGCTTGTCAAAGAGTGATTTGGATGCTATCGAACTGGCTTATAAGGTTCGCAAGAAAAACTATCAGAACATGTTGGAGAATACCATCTTGCGTTCTCCCATTACCGGTGTGATTTCAGCCCGCAACTATGACGAGGGCGATATGTATGCCATGGCCCAGCCTATCTACACCGTGCAGCAGATTTCACCCGTGAAACTGTTGGTGGCTGTTTCTGAAAAAGATTATACCCGTGTAAAGAAAGGGGGTAAGGTGCAGATTACCGTGGATGCTTTCCCCGGAGAGCAATTTGAGGGTAACATTTCCCGCCTCTATCCGACCATCGACCCGGCTACCCATACTTTCCTGGTGGAGGTAAAGGTTCCGAATAAAGATACCAAACTTCGCCCTGGTATGTTTGCCCGTGTGGTGATTCGTTATGGGGTAAATCATAGCGTGGTAATTCCTGACAAGGCTGTGGTGAAGCAGCAGGGTGCCGGCGACAGATATGTCTATGTCTTGAATGACGACCAGACGGTTACCTTCCAGAAAGTAACTCTCGGTGTGAGAGAAGGTGCTGAATATGAGGTGCTTAGCGGTTTGAAAGAAGGCGATAAAGTGGTTGTGGAAGGCCAGATTCGTCTTCAGGATGGCGTAAAAGTCGAGCTTAAGAAATAATCAGTGGGTTGGTATAAAAACAGAGAGAAATGAGTATTTACAGATCGGCGGTCAATAAGCCCATTACAACGGCCCTGATATTTATCGTTTTTATCATCTTGGGTATTTTTGCCTTGATGAATTTGTCTTTGGACAACTTCCCCAAGATTGAATCCAACACCATTATGGTGATGTCCTCTTATCAGGGTGCAAGTGCAGAGGACGTGGAAAATAACGTTACCAAGACCTTGGAGAATACCTTGAGTGGTGTGGCCAACTTGAAAAGTATGACCTCTACCTCCAAGGAAAACATTGCCTTGGTTGCGTTGGAATTTGAATATGGTATCGATATCGATGTGGCAACCAATGATGTCCGTGACAAATTGGATATGGTCTCATCCTATCTGCCGGATAATGTCTCTACCCCTATTATCTTTAAGTTCAGTGCGGACGACATGCCTATTATGATTCTCTCCGCCACGGCAACCCAGAGTACAAAGGGTTTGGAGAAAATCTTGGATGATAAGTTGGCAACTCCCTTGGCGAGAGTAGCGGGTGTGGGTACTGTGTCTATATCCGGTGCTCCCCAGCGTGAGATTCAGGTGTATTGCGACCCTCAGAAATTGGAGGCATACGGATTGTCCGTTACTTCCATCAGTTCTATTTTGGCGCAGGAAAACCGTAATACCCCGAGTGGAAATCTCGACATCGGTTCCAATACCTATACCCTTCGTGTCGAAAAGGAATTTGAGTCTGCCGAGGAAATGTTGAATGTGGTGGTCGGTCACTCCAACGGGCGTACGGTCTATTTGAAAGACGTGGCTCATGTGATGGATGACCTGGAGGAAAGAGGACAGGAGGCTTATAGCAATGGTACGCGCGGTGCCATGATTGTGATTCAGAAACAGTCGGGTGCCAACACCGTGAATGTTATCAAGGGCGTGAAGAAGGCTTTGAAGAAAATTGAGCCTACTTTGCCTTCGGATATCGAGGTGGGTATCACCATCGATAACTCCCGTAATATCATCAACACCATCAATTCCTTGGTGGAAACGATTATCATTACCTTCCTGGTGGTGATGTTGGTTGTGTTTGTGTTCTTGGGAAGGTGGAGAGCAACCTTTATCATTGTGTCCGCCATTCCTATTTCCCTATTGGCATCTTTGCTCTATCTCTTTGCCACCGGAGAGACTTTGAATATCATTTCTATGTCGGCGCTATCCATTGCGATCGGTATGGTGGTGGATGATGCGATTGTGGTACTTGAGAACGTAACTACCCATATCGAGCGAGGTGAAAAGCCCAAAGAGGCTGCCGTGCATGGTACGCAGGAGGTGGGTATTTCGGTTGTGGCTTCTACTTTGACTATGTTGGCGGTGTTCCTTCCTTTGACTATGATTACCGGTATGTCCGGTGTGCTTTTCCGTCAGCTCGGTTGGATTGTCAGCATCATTATGATTGTCTCTACCACGAGTGCCTTGACCTTGGTTCCTATGATGTGTGCCTATATGCTCAAACGCGATATCCATCATGGAAACTTCTACAATGCCGTATTTGGCAAAATCAACAAAGGTCTTGATGGCATTTCGCACGGGTATGGCCGTTTGATTCAGTGGTCTGTAAACCACAGAACGGTGGTTGTATTGATTTCATTGGTGATTTTCATTGGTACTCTTGTTGGATTGGGTCCTCGCATCAAGACTGAATACTTCCCTCATTCGGATGCCGGACGTCTTTCTGTCAGTGTAGAATTGCCTATCGGTACTGCCCAGGAAGTAACGCGCAACCTGGGTGCCGAACTCTATCAGCGTTTCCGCGAGGCCGCTCCCGAAATCAAATCTTGTAACTACTCGTTGGGTCAGGCTTCTACCGATAATGCCTTTGCTTCCATGCAGACCACAGGTACTTATAAGGTGGCCTACAATATCGACTTGGGAAGTAAAGAGCAGAGACAGCGAAGCAGTTTGGAGATTGCCGGTATTTTCCGTTCCATTCTGTCCGAATACCCTGCTATCAAGAAGTTCCAGGTGACGGAAGGACAAGGCGGTATGGGCGGCAGCGCCAAGGTGGAAGTGGAGATTTACGGCTATGATTTTGAAACGACCGACCGTATCGGTGCTGCGATTGCAGAGGGTATGCGTAAAGGTAAACTTTGTTCGGAGGTAATTATCAGCCGTGATGAATATACGCCTGAATATGAGGTGGATTTCGATCGCACCAAATTGTCAATCAACGGTTTGAACAGCACGACGGCTTCGGCTTATTTGAGCGCCTGCATCAATGGTTCTGTTATGACTTATTTCCGTGAGGATGGAGAGGAATACGAGATTCGTGTTCGTTTGGCTCCCGAATTCCGCCGTTCTGTCGAGGATATTGAGAACATTACGATTTACAATGCCTACGGAAAGGGTATCCGCATCAAGGATTTGGGTGTCGTGAAAGAGTCGCAGACCCCTCCCAGCATCGTTCGTAAAGACCGTCAGAGAATGTTGATGGTGACGGGCGTGTCGGCTCCGGGGGCTGTTTTGTCAGATGTGGTGACCCAGGCACAGTCGGTAATCGATAGCATTGAAATTCCTTCTGAGGTGACCGTGGTATTGGCCGGTGACTTTGAGGACCAGCAGGATACTTTCCGCGATTTGTTCATGCTTTTGATTTTGATTGTCATCCTTGTCTATATTGTGATGGCTGCCCAGTTTGAGTCTTTGATGGGCCCTTTCGTGATTATGTTCTCCATTCCTTTCGCCTTTACGGGTGTATTGATTGGAAGCGTGGTCAGCAATACGGCCATCAGCGTCATGTGTTTGATTGGTGTGATTATCTTGATGGGTATTGTGGTGAAGAACGGTATTGTGTTGATTGACTACACCATTCTTTGTCAGGAGCGTGGTATGAGTGTGAAAGACAGTGTGGTAACCGCTGCACAAAGCCGTCTGCGTCCTATCTTGATGACCACTTTGACAACGGTTTTGGGTATGGTTCCTATGGCGTTGGGTCGTGGTGAAGGTGCAGAACTTTGGAATGGATTGGGTGTGACCGTATGTTGGGGTCTTACGATTTCCACCTTGGTAACCCTCGTGTTGATTCCTGTGATTTATGCTTCCTTCTCAACTTGGCAGGAGAAAAGAAAACTTAAGAAACTGAAGAAATAATGAAAGCAATATTTATATCCTATAATCAGGCTTTTTATAAAGAAATCATTGATGCGATTGAAGAGGCTGGCGTAAGGGGTTATACCCAATGGCCGGGCATTCGTGGCCGTGGAAGCGTGGACGGTGAGCCGCACGAAGGTTCTCACGCCTGGCCTACCCACAATGATGCGGTTCTGACTTTTGTGCCGGATGACAAAGTCGATACCATTTTGGCGGTCATGAAGGAAAAAGATGAAGAAGCCCCTGCGTTGGGATTGCGTTGTTTTGTTTGGAATATAGAAAAATCGTATTGATGGATTTAGCGCAGGTCAGACTTTTAGTCCAGGAAGATTGGGCAGCCTTACAGGATTTTATGGGCAGGATTTTGGGTAGCAATGTGAAAATGTTGCAATCTCTCAATGCCGAAGTTCTGTCCCATGCCGGGAAACAGTTACGTCCCTTATTGTGTCTGTTGTCGGCACGAGCCTGTTCGGGTAAAAGCAATGAATCTACTCTTCGTTATGCAGCAGCTTGTGAGTTGCTGCATAATGCTACATTGTTACATGATGATGTGGCGGATGAAAGTGACTTGCGAAGAGGTCGTCCGACCGTTCGTTCCTTGATGGGTCCTGCCGTGTCCGTCTTGTTGGGGGATTATTGGCTGGCCCGTGCGGTGGAAAGTATTGCTGGGGACGAGCAGTGTAATCGGGAGGTGATCAGTATTTATGCCCGTACGCTGGGCAATCTGTCCGAGGGCGAAATGTTCCAATTGGAAAAAGCGGCCAGCGGAGACACTGACGAGCAAGATTATATTCGTATCATTTATGGAAAGACCGCTTCTTTGTTTGAAGCGTCCGCCCTTTCCGGTGCTTGTTCGGTCGGTGCCTGTCTTGCGCAGAAGCAGGCAGCGGCCAATTATGCCAAGAATATAGGCATCGCTTTTCAGATTCGCGATGATATTTTTGATTATTCTCCCTCTCTGAATATAGGAA